>NZ_JAMYSP010000002.1:0-365049 GCF_040322015.1 Mesorhizobium sp. M0208
CGCATATCGGTCCGGCCGACCGCCAACCAGATCCGCACCTGGCTCGGAACCGGGATCATGAAACGCCCAGCGCCTTCACCATCGCCGCCGCCAGTGTCGGCGGCGTGGTCAGCGGAATCCGCAGCCGCACCTTGCCGGCGATCTCCAGCTCGATCACCGCTGGCGGCGCCGCCGGCACCGAAGCGGCGACAGGTTCATCGGGAACCACGACAACTTCGGCAAAGCCCGTCTCGCGGGCTCTCACCGTGCGGCGCCACTTATAGATCAGGCTGGTCGCGACATCGCACTGACGCGCCACCGCCGCCACCGTGGCTCCGGGCGCGAATGCCGCGGCCAGTATCCGGCACTGATCCTCTTCACTCCAACGACGCCGCCGCTCCGGCCCGGTCAATAATGTCACATGGCTCATGCTGTGCTGCTAGCTACGGTCGTAAGGACGATCTTAAGAGCGCAGCCTCGCTACCGTGCCGTGCTCGCGCAAGGCGGCCTTCGCCGGAGGCGTACTTTTGTCTGAGCATGATCTTTTCCGAAAACCGGATTCCACTTTCGGGATCATGCTTTTTGTCTGAGCATAATCTTTTTCCGAAAACCGGATTCCACTTTTCGGGATCATGCTTTTTGTCTGAGCATAATCTTTTTTCCGAAAACCGGATTCCACTTTTCGGGATCATGCTCTAAGCGCTGGACAGGCCGAATTCCCGTGCTATAACCCACGCGCTTTCAAGGGGTGCCGACGGCGCTTTCATGAACCCGGTGTGCAGATTGCCGCCCGCCGGAGCAGGCCCAGATAGCTCAGTTGGTAGAGCAGCGGACTGAAAATCCGCGTGTCGGTGGTTCGAATCCGCCTCTGGGCACCATCCACCTCCGGTCCATTCTGGACACATAGGTTACGGTTTATACCGGAGACATGGGTGACAACCTCGTGCCGAACGGGTTGTCGATGGTCTGCAACGTTCTCTGTTCCAGGTCGATATATCCCAGATCATAGTCCACGAAACTGACCAGCCAGATATGGTCCTCGCCCTGTTTGATGCCGACGGTCTGGTCAGCGAAGACCTGCTGAGGTTGATCTTTTTGTCCAAAAACCTCATCCGACTTTTTCGGCTGGCATCCAGAAGGCCCGCTTCTGCACTCAGCTCGACCGACAGGGAAACCTTTGCCGAAGTTGACTGTTGTAGCTCCAAGACAGAGGAGAAGGTTGAATGGCTTCCGTCCGATACATCGTTGCGGACGTCGATGAGGCGGTCGCATTCTATCGAGACTATCTCGATTTCAAGATCGAAATGCACAATCCGGGCAAGTTCGCCGCGCTGCTGCGTGACGACTTGACGCTGTATCTCAGCGCCCCAGGTGCGGGGAGCGGTGGTCAGGCGGGCGGCGATCCGAAGCCGGGCGGGTGGAACCGATTTATGATCGTTACGAAGGGACTCGATGTGCTCATTGAGCGGTTGCGCCGGGCTGATGCAAGATTCCGCGGCGACATCAGCGACGGCGGTGCCGGTCGCGCCATCTTGCTCGAAGATCCATCGGGCAACGTCATCGAGCTATTCGAGTTCAAGAAGGACTGAGCTTGAACAAATAGCCGGTGGTTGAGGGAATACGAATTCCCGCGATCAATGTGGATTGCCGCGCGTTTGCGAGTTGTTACGCCATAGTTCGACTCAGAACCACGCAGAGGAGCGCGAGCCCAAGCACGACCGTTGTCACGACGTTGACCCTTTCGGCTTTGGCGATTGCTGTCGCCACGTCGCTGCCTTGGTCTCCTGTTGCAGAGCCCCGGATGGTCCCGACCAGGTGGACCCACTTCCTCTCGGCGATCCGATTGGCCGATGCACCGAGAAACAGCGCCAGTGTTGCCAAGCCTACGCTCAGCGTTGTCCACACGCCGCGGGCACCGGCCACGTACATCCACATGCCGGTCGCAACCGTCAGAAAGGCCAAGACGGCATAGAAGGGGCCGGTGCCGTAGCGTCGCGCGAGCGTCTGCAGGAATCCGACGCCGGACGGCCCCGCTTGAACGACGGCGGGGGCTATGACCACCACATAAAACACGGCTGCGCCGAACCAAGTCCCGAGCAAGGCAACAAAGATCGGAATCAGTGGGTTGGTCGGTTCCATGATGATATCTCCTTTGTCTCACCCCAGGCCGTTGAAAGGGAGTTGTCACATCGGATGAGCCTCCTCCGTCATCACTGTGACGGACAGCGATGGGAAAATGTGACAGATGGAACCGGATGAATGGCTGGCAGAGCGCTTCGAAGCTGACCGCACGCGTCTGCGGAAGGTTGCATACCGCCTGCTCGGTTCATCGACAGAGGCCGACGATGCAGTGCAAGAAGCGTGGCTGCGCCTCAGCCGCTCAGATGCCCGGAGCGTCGACAATCTTACCGCTTGGCTCACTACTGTCGTTGCGCGCGTCTGCCTCGACATGCTGCGGGCGCGCAAATCACGCGCGGAGACTCTGCAGGCGCTCTCCGCGTGGGGCGCGGATTCGGGAGACGCCGCGGACCTCGACAAGGAATTAGCGATTGCCGATTCGGTCGGCCTTGCGTTGAGTGTCGTACTCGAAAAGCTTGCTCCTGCCGAACGTGTCGCCTTCGTGCTGCACGACGTCTTTGATGTGCCCTTCGAAGAGATTGCCCCTATCGTCGGCCGCACCCCGGTCATGGCGCGGCAACTGGCAAGCCGAGCTCGTCGTCGCATACGGGGTCAGCCCACTGTTTCCGCTGCTGAATTGAACGGGCGGCGGCGGCTTGTGGATGAGTTTCTTAACGCAGTTCGTTCCGGCAACATTGATGCGATCGTGGCCCTCCTCGACCCGGACGTCGTTATCCGTGTTGATTCGTCTGCGGCTCCTGACGGAAGAGCGGTGGAAGCACATGGGTCCACAACAGTTGCGAGGGGGGCTCTTGCCTTCGCGGCACGTACGCAATTCGCGACGCCAATGCTTCTGAACGGGGCGCCAGGGATTGTTGTGGCGCCGACCGGACGTGCGCGATATGCACTGACGATAGACGCGGCAGGGGAGAAAATCCGAGCCATTGAAGTGATCGGCGATCCCGCTCGCCTGAGTCAGATCGATTTTGCCACGCTCAATTCACCAGATTAGCCCAAGTCGCGACTTATGATTTGTCGCTACATCCGGCTGCCTGCCGTTGTCGATGGCGTGCGAGAATTATCTGGACCATGGCGCCAGCGACGCCGGTCAAATGTCGATGAAAACGTCTTCGGCATCTCGGATCCCGCTCTGGCCACAACCTACAGACCGAGGGCGCAGCCGTCCTTGCGCGGTTCAGAACCGCCCAGCAGGGTCCCGTTTGCCCAATCGATGCGAATGGCCTGCGCACCGCCGATCGGGTCCGTGGCGGGAATGATTTCGAAACCGCGTCGGCTAAGTTCAGCTAGGGTTTCGCCAGCAAGCCCGTGTTCGGCCTGGACCTTCATCGTGCCGCTGACGGGGGCGATCCGCGGAAGATCGATCGCCTCCTGCAGATCCATCCCGAAGTCGAGCACTTTCGTCAGCAGGTGCGCATGGCCCATTGCCTGGTAGTAGCCACCCATGACACCAAAAGGCATTTCTGCCCGGCCGCCTCTCGCAAGCATCCCGGGTATGATGGTATGCAAAGGTCGCTTGTTCGGTGCCACCGCATTGGGGTGCCTGGGGTCAAGCGAAAAGCTTTGCCCGCGATTGTGCAGGACGACACCGGAGCGTGGCGAGACCAGGCCCGAGCCAAAGCTGTCGAAGACCGAGTTGATGAAACTGACCGCATTGCGATCCTTGTCGACAACCGAAATATAGACCGTGTCGCTGTGCAGCGGCATATCGAACGCCGGCAGATCCGCGCGGGCGCGCTTTAGGTCAATCATGCCGGCCAGACGATCGGCCCAGGCATTCGACAACATGTCGGCCACCGGGACCTCGGACATGTCGGGATCGGCGACGAGCAGGTCACGCGCGGCGTAAGCGAGGCGCGTTGCTTCAATTTCCAGGTGAAGCCGGTCCGCGGATTGCGGATCGCCGTGGGCTTCGAAGCGCGAGAGGATGTTTAGAATCAGCAGGGCGATCACACCCTGGCCATTCGGCGGACATTCGAACACATCGCAGCCTCGAAACGCCGCGCTGATCGGGGTCACGTACTCGCCTGTTGCCGCGGCGAAATCTTCGAGTGTGTGCAATCCGCCGAGCCCACGAAGATAGGCGACCATGTCTTCGGCCACAGGGCCAGTGTAGAAGGCCTCTCGTCCCTTCTTGGCGATCAGCCGCAGCGTTGCAGCCAACTCAGGCTGGCGATGCACTTCGCCAACGTCTGGCGCGCGGCCGTTTGGCAGGAAAATCCGTTTCGCCGTAACATCAGAGGCCAGAAGTTCTTCTTCCAACGCCCAATCACGATGGACCCGCGGTGAAATGGCGTAGCCTTCCTCGGCGAAACGTATAGCGGGGGCCAGGATTTGATCGAAGGGCATATGCCCGTGATCAGCGTGCAATCTGGTCCAGGCATCGGTCGCCCCCGGGATGGTGACGGAGCCAGGAGAATTACGGGCCACCTCCGCCATGCCACGTTCAAGGAACCAGTCAATTGTCAGGGCGGCGGGTGTCCTGCCCGATCCGTTGTAGGCGATGACCTCGCCGGATCCGTTTCGCGACAGAAGAGCGAAGCAGTCGCCTCCAATGCCGGTCGAGGCTGGCTCGACGACACATTGCACCGCGCAGGCTGCGATGGCGGCATCCATGGCGTTGCCGCCGGCCGCCATGATCTCCACCGCCGTCAGGGTCGCCGACGGATGAGAGGTGGCGGCCATGGCCTCGCGTGAAACGACAACCGAGCGCGTTGGTTTCTCAAAATTTCGCATGCTATGCCCTTCTGGTCGTGCTCAAGAGGCGGCGTCGCTCATCGTCGAGGGGCGGTGCCGCAGATGCCGCGACATCCAGTATTCGAGTGCCGCCAAGGCACGGATGATCGCGAAGTTCAAAGTGAGATAAATGGCGCCCGCGCAGATGAAGACTTCAAAGGCGCGGTAGGTCTGGGAGATCAATCCCTGGGCAATTCCAGTCACCTCCATCAAGGTTACGATGGAAGCCAGAGACGTGCCCTTGATCATCAGGATGATTTCATTGCCGTAACTCGGCAGCGCCTGGCGAAAGGCCAGCGGCAGGATAACGTGCCGATAGGTCAAACAGGTGGACAGGCCGACAGACCGGGCCGCTTCGACAAGGCCGTGTGGCACCGATTGAATCGCGCCGCGCAGGATTTCGCTGCCATAGGCGGTGGTGTTGAGTGTCAGCGCGATGATTGCGCACCAGTAGGGTTCGCGGAAAACGGCCCATAATCCAATTGCCGACAGTTGGTGCCGGAACTGACCAAGGCCATAATAGGTCAGAAAAATCTGCACCAGCAGGGGCGTCCCCCTGAACACGGCAACGAAGCCACGGATCGGTAGGACGACGAAGGGCGATTCCGATTGCTGGGCAAGCGCCAATGTGACGGCAAGAACGAAGCCGGCAACGATGGAAGTCAGGGCCAGTTCCATCGTAAGCGGCAGGCCGGCGAGTAGTTTCGGCAGGATTTCGAGGAAAAACCTGAAATCTATCATGCCGACCGGACGCGCCACGGCGCCTTTCCTTCCAGACGGTAAAAGGCATTGCCCGTGACGGAAGCGATAGCCAGATAGAGCAAGGCTGCAGCAATGTAGAAGATGAACGGTTCACGGGTCGAACCTGCGGCGATCTGTGCCTGGCGCATCAGTTCAACGAGGCCGATTACCGATATCAGCGACGAGTCCTTCAGAACCAATTGCCACACATTGCCGAGGCCTGGCAGCGCGTATCTCAGGAGCTGGGGAAAAATAATCTGGCGCAGCCGCTGCAGCCGGTTGAGACCAAGCGCGCAAGCGGCATCGTGCTGTCCCTGGTCGATGGCGACGTAAGCCCCTCGATAGACCTCGGCTTGATAGGCGCCCGAGATGATTGCGATAGCCAAGGTTCCAGTGGCAAAGGCCGGAACGCCAACGAATCCGGACCCGCCCAGGCTATGACCAAGCGAGGTCAGGGCGACACTACCTCCATAGTAAAGCAGATAAATGGTCAGAAGGTCGGGCACGCCCCTGAAAACCGTGCAATAGCCAAGGGCCAAGAACCTTAGCAGTTGGGAGTTGTGGAGACGCCCGGCCGCTGCCAGCCCGCCAAATACAGCGCCAAGCGCAAAGCCCAGCACAGACAGGAGCACGGTGATCGAGGCCGCCATGAGAAGAGCAGCCCCCCAACCTCCGTTCTGGAAACCAAGCAGCCGGAATGCGTCAACCATTGATATCCCCGGCAGGACGAACGGCTCAGCTCCGAAACGGGTCAGGAATGGCCGTTCGCCGGCAAGCGCCTACTTGACTGGAGTGACGTCGCTCTTGAGCCATTTAAGCGACAGGGTTTTGATCGTGCCGTCGGCGGTCGCGGCGTCGATGGCGCCGTTGAGCATGTCTTTCAGCTTGGTGTCCTCTTTGCGGATACCGGCCCCGGAGCCAAGACCGAAGAGACCCCCGACAAATCCTGGTCCTGCAAGCGTATAGTCGCTGAACTCCGGTTTGCTCAGCGTGGCAGCCAGCGCTGTCTGCTGTGCGAAGAGCGCGTCGATGCGACCCGCGGCGAGATCGAGATCGTGTTGCTCGGTGGTCTTGTATTCGCGAATCTCGGCGACGTCCGAGAAGTATTTTCTTACAAATTCCAGGTTTGCCGTCGCAGCCTGAACTCCAATGATCTTTCCCTTCAGCAATGGCTTGAGCCTGTCGATTGCCGCTTGCGCAGAGGCTTCATTGTCCAGCTTGAACCGCTCGTTGGAAATGCCGAGCTTGCCCAGTTCGCTATCCTTGGCGACCGCGAAACCTGAGGGATCCACCGCATATGGCTGGGTAAAATCGATGACCTTCAGACGTTTTTCGGTGATGAACATGCTCGCCATGATCACGTCGAACTTGCCGACGGTCAGCGCGGGGATCATGCCGTCCCAGTCCTGTGCGACTATCTTGCACTCGATCTTCATTCGCCCGCACAGATCATTGGCGAGATCGACCTCGAAGCCGTCCAGTTTGCCGTCGGCCGTTGTGAAGTTCCAAGGCGCGTAGGCTCCTTCGGTGGCAATGGTAATTGCCTTTGGCGTTTCTTGTGCGACAGCGGCGTGGACCAGGCCGAACAGGACCGACGCAATGGCTGCGATGCGGCTAATTTTCATGTCAATCTCCTCTTTTGCCGGTGTGGCAGTTCCCTTTCGTCGTGCCGGATTATCTTCCGGCTTCAACGATTTAGATGGTATTCCTAGCGGCGGCCGGGACTTGCAAAGCTAGCCAGAAGCGGCGCTGTCTCGACGATATGATCCCGCATGACGATCTCTGCCTTGCCGGCATCACCTGACCGCAACACCTCGATCAGGATCTCGTGCTCGGCGCGCGCGCTGGCGGGTTTGTCGACATAGTCGAACCAGATGCGCAGGTAGGGCTCGATCACGACGTGCAGGCTGGCAATCTGCCGGACCAGCTTGGCTCTGTTGCTCAATTGGCAAATCTGCAGATGGAAGGCCTGATGGCGCACGACCCAGTCGCTGCTGCCGGTCTGGCTGGCGCGCTCCATCCGGTCGAGCTGGCGTTCCAGTTCTTCAAGCACTTCGACATCGATGTGCGGCATGGCAAGCCTCACCGCCAACCCTTCGAGCACGGAGCGTATTTCAAAGGTTTCGTAGATCTCATCGAGGGTAAGCCCGGCGACGATGCAGCCACGGTTCGGGCGAATGACCACAAGACCTTCCGCAGCCAGTTGGCGGAATGCTTCGCGAACCGGCATGCGGCTCATGCCGATTTCCGTCGCGATCTCTTCCGGGATCAGCCGGTCCCCGGCCCGGTAACGCCCCATCCTCAGAGCCCGCTGAATGTGGCGATAAGCCTCCTCCTCGGCGGTCGTGATACCCAACGGCTCGATTGCGTCTGCTGCCACGTCCTTGGTCCGGTCAAAAGCGTATCTGTGTATCCACTTATCCAATTGTCGAGACCTGTGTCAAGCACAGAAGCTTGCGCGCGTTAGAATTTCTCTTGTGAGAATAAGCACTTGATCGGGGAAATCGGGCAAGCGCACCGTGGTCAGCTAAGCCGCTGATCGGCCGCTTTTCGACGCCCACGCGTCGGAAACCTTCGACGCCACCGAACTTTCAAAAAAAGGCCCGCCGCTCCATTTGCGAAGCGGCGAGGCCCCATATTCGGGGACGATCGCCGGAGTGTTCCCCGGCATTGCTTACAGTGCAATTCAGGTGCCAGAATTGTTGACCCAAAACGGGTCACCGCACCGGAGGCGCGAGCGCGGACATTCCGCGATCACGCTACTGCCGCGCATTGCCATTCCTGCTACGTTACTTTGCGGCGGATCTGATTTTTCCGCCTGGCCGGCGCCCGATCAGGCAACTTACCCCAACGCGCCCCCCAAGTGGCGCCGGCCATTTTCACAACCCTGGAGCGCGGGTGCGCCGGCGACGTTAGGCTCTCAGCACCTATGGCAATCCGCCAGCGAGCCGCTTTGTCCAGCCTGCAACCATCAGTCCGCACGCAATTCCCACGCAGTCGGCAACCCAGTCGAACAGATCCGGGTCGCGCCCTATCAGTTGCACGGCCTGAAGCCCCTCGATCGCTGCGCCCGTGAGAACGAGCAGTACGATCAGCTTCGCCTTGCGTTCCGGCCAGCCGAGACTTCCGAGAGCCGCCAAGACGACGAAGGCGGCGGCGTGATTGAGCTTGTCGTGATCAAACGTGAAAGCCAGGCCAAGACCCAGCAGGAGCTGCTCCGGCAAAAGGGCGAACAGCAGAACGCCGGCAAACGCGGCCGGAAAGGCAATCCTTGCCACGATCTGATAGGAATCCAGGCGCAACAAGGATAAAATGGCCTTTCGTCCGAAATCTGCGGGGGAACACCACCGGCCAGAGCGAGCGCGGCGTCCAATTTCCGCCGTCGGGGCGTCCGGTGCATCGTCAGAATGAATGAATGCCTCGGGTCAGCCGCTGCACAGGCGGGCTCGTGGCGAGTGCAATAGGCCAGCGGCAGCTTCCGCGATCACGCAATTCCCTGCCGCGCTGACCCGGCTACTATCTGGCTGCGGCGGACCTGATTTCCGCTTGGCCGGCGCTGCGTCGGGGCACCTCATCCATGCCACACGAATTGGCGCCGGCCAGAATTCCACCGATTGCGCACAGCGTCAAAAGCCCGCCGCCCTGTCGGACGACGGGCTCCGTTGCCTGGGCGCCAGGGCGCCGCGGTAGCGACTGATGCTACGAATGCTCCCGCAGGTCTCCAATATGCTGCTGCCGAACGGCGTTGCGCATCGGCTAAACAAACGAAGCCCGCGCCTCTGGCGGAGGGCGCGGGCCGACCGGGTTTGCACCCCGATCTGCAGCAGAAACCCGGGAGGTTCCCGCTGCTTAGGATAACAATTAGAGACTTCTAATGTTCCAGTCTAGAGAAGATGCGGCTGCACCAGAAACCTCATGGTCGGCGCGATGACGATCGAGGCGTCAGTTCGTGCGCAAGTCGATCTGGAAAATACGCTCGTCGAAATGCCGCGTTTCGACGGCAAAGGTCAAAGCCACTTCAAGGACCAGACCGCCACGGTCGTCCCGGACCTTGACTGCAATCCTGCGGTGAGGAAGGCCATCCCTGGCCATCTCGGCCAATGTGCGAAGGGCTTCTTTCCTGACCAGCGGGAAATCGTCATATAAGGTTCCCTGATCGTCGGAATAGACGATTCCGTCTTCATCGGAATCAAGGAAGTAGCGGGGCATTGCGCTTGGCCGAAGCTCGGCATCCGGGAACGTTGTCGGCCGATGGCCGCGATCTCGGCCAATCGCGATCAGTGCCTCTCCACCGTTGGCTTCGCCACCATCTCACTTGCGCTCGCGCAATGCCTTCACCGCCTGCGAGAGGATCATCCGGTCACCGCCGGTCCTTTTGATCAGCTTGCTCACCTGGCTGGGCGAAACACCATTTTCCCGCGCGAAATATTCGACCTCGTAATACTCATCCACCGAAACACGCTTGCGGTCGCTGAAGTCTCGCTTGCTCTTGTCGTCGGCCATTTCTGTTCTCCTCGCCCCTTCTCTTCGGGGGTCAGCTTTGATGCACGCAGCAATTTGAGGGTTCGCTCGCCGCAAGGTGACGGGCGAACCTATCGGCGCAGGAAGGGACAGGCTGCGCAGCAGCCGGGTTGGATCGGAGTGGAAACAGCCAAGATCGGTGCGAGCAACCGTCGACTTTTCCATGGAATCCTCCCGGAACGTGCAGCCAGCAACGGCTAGGCGCCGCCGCGGTTCCGGGTCACGCGGCGAACCCACCCTTTGCGCGCAAGGATCAGACTTAGGTCCTGCGGCAACACGTCGGTTGGTCCCTGCCGGACGGGACCGAAGCCCCGTCGACGGAACGTTTTCAGCTGCCTTCCGTTCGAGTGAGCCTTGGCGTGAAGAGCGGACCGAGTTCGCAAAGGAGACGACCATGAGAATGCATTTATCCACCGCAGTGGCGGGATTTCTGCTGCTGGCAGGCGTCGGCGCCGCTGCGGCGCAAGACGTCGTGATCGAGCCGGAGCAGGAAACGGTCATCAAGGAGTATGTGAAGAAGCAGCCGCTGGCCTCGGTGAAAATCCCTGGGGTGGAGCTCAATATCGGCTCGACGCTTCCCGATACCGTCGAGCTTCATGAGGTCCCCAACGTCAAATACCGCTATGTCGTCGTCGACAACCGCACCGTCGTCGTCGACCCCGGCACGCGCAAGATCGTCAAGATCATCGAGTGACGTGAAATTCAGGCAGCCGTCACCCGCCGCTCAGAACGAGCGGCGGGTGACGTTTGCGTTAGGCGGCTCCGCGGCGTCGTCGCTCGGCAGGAACCCGCCGTACATGGACGGCCGGGGGTCCTCACAGGCAGTTTCAATGCGAACAATCAGCAGACTTTTCGATTCCCATGACCAGGCCGCGCGTGCCGTCGAAACGCTTCAGGCGGCAGGAATTGCGCGCCACCAGATCAGCGTCATCGGACCCTACGATGATGAAATCGGCGCCGTCTTGCGCGGTCCAGGCAGCGGTGCCGCCCTTGGCGCGGCGGCGGGTTTGTTGGCCGGCCTCGGCGCCTTCGATATCCCAGGCATCGATCCCGTCGGCGCGGGATGGCTGGCATCGGCCCTCGTCGGCGCGGTCCTGGGCTGCGTTGCCGGCAGGCTTTTCGACACATCGTCCGCTAGCGGCAGGCAGCCAGGCCGGCGGGATGCCGAACAGGGTGTGATTCTGGTGCTGGCGCATGTCGATGAAAGGCAGGCCGACACCGCACAGGCGGTGCTTGGAGCTTCCGTTCAGGCAACGCAGTCTTTGGCCAGAGCGGCATGAAGATTCAACTCCTGCAAAGCGCTTGACCAGACCGCACAGCGGGGCGATCAAGGCACGCACCCAAAAATCTCTGGCAAGCCGCCGCCAGAAAGTGTTGAACACCGTGCCAATCACATTCGGCGAGCGGTTGCGCTCGGCGAGGCTTGATGATTTGCTGTCGGTTTGCGGAGAACGAATAATGCATGAGCCTGTCGGTCAAGACGAATATGGGTCGACCAGCCCGTTCGATCCGGACGATCTGTCGAGGTTGAACGCAATCGGCCCGAGCGCCGGCAGCAACGATTTCGAAAAATACGCAGTCGCCGTGATCATCGTGTTCGGCGCTCTGATCATCGGCGGCCTGATGGCTGCGGGCTTGAGCTTCGGGCGCCGCAGCACCTTCTTTTTCGCCCTTGGCGGCGCCACCGCGGCATGGATCTCCGGCAATGCGCTTCTGCTCGACCGGCCGCGCATCTATGCGCTGTTCGTCGGCATCGCGGCGCTGATGCTGATTGCGTCGACGATCGCGCTGGTCACCTGAAGCAAGGCGCAATCTTCTTGTTGACCATGATCTTATCCGAAACCGGTTCCCACTTTTTGCTGCGCTGACCCTTCGGTTCGGGATCATCGTCTAATACCCGATGGCCTCGCCGGCTGCGGCGCGGCTGTCGATGGCGCCATTGTAGCGGGCGCCGCCACCTTTCTCGATTTCCGCCAGGCTCTTGCCGCCGACCAGGATGCCAGCCGCCTGGCCCCAGGTCGTGTCGGCAATATCGAGGCGGTAGCCCATGCCGGTAAGCAGCTTTTCAGTATCCGGCGACAGGCCGAAGGGTTCGATATAGACCGTGTCGGGCAGCCATTGGTGGTGGATGCGCGGCGCGTCGATCGCCTCCTGGATGTTCATGCCGTGATCGATGACGTTGACGATCGCCTCCAGCGTGATGGTGATGATGCGTGAACCGCCGGGGCTGCCGATGACCATGAACGGCTTGCCGTCTTTGGCGAGGATGGTCGGGCTCATCGACGACAGCGGCGTCTTTTTCGGCGCGATCGCATTCGCCTCGCCCTGGACCAGGCCATAGAGATTGGGTACGCCGGGTTTCTGCGTGAAGTCGTCCATCTCGTTGTTGAGCAGGAAGCCGGTGCCGGCGGCGACGACGCCGGCGCCGAAAGAGCCGTTCAGCGTGTAGGTCACCGCGACGGCGTTGCCGTCCTTGTCGATGATCGAATAATGCGTCGTCTCGCTGCTCTCGCCAAAGCCCTTCGGCATCAGTTCCTGCGACACCTCGGCCCGGAACGGATCGATCTTTTCGCGGATTTCCCTGGCGTAATTCTTGTCGAGCAGTTTTGCGACCGGATTGTCCACGAAGCCGGGATCGCCGAGCGCCGAATTGCGGTCGACATAGGCGTGGCGCATCGCCTCGACCATGACGTGAACCGTCTCGGCCGAACCGGCACCTAGATAGGACAGCGGGTAGAACTCAAGCACGTTGAGTATCTCGCAGATGATGACGCCGCCGGAGCTTGGCGGCGGCGAGGAAATGATCTCGTAGCCGCGATAATTGCAGGTCACCGGTTTGAGCTCGCGCACGGCATAATTTTCGAAATCCGCCTTGGTCAGAATGCCGCCCTTCTCGCCGCTAGCCTTGACGATGGCGTCGGCGATCGCACCTTTATAGAAGGCATCCACGCCGCGTTCCGAAATCGCGGCAAGCGAGGCCGCGAGATCGGTCTGGATGAGGCGCTCGCCGACGGCATAGGGCTTGCCGTCCGGCTTGAGGAAAATGGCGGCCGCCGCTGGGTCCCTGGCCAGCCGCTCGGCGCCGCCCAGGAGCGAGGCCACATCGCCCTGCTCCAGCACGAAACCGTCCTTGGCATAGCGGATAGCCGGCGCCAGCAAATCCTGCCGCGTCAGCGTGCCGTATTTCTCCCGCGCCATCTCGAAGCCGGCCACCGAACCGGGCACGCCGACCGCCAGATAGCCGTCGAGACTGGCGCCCTTTACCGGCTTGCCGTCCTTGTCGAGATACATGGTTTTGGTCGCGGCGAGCGGCGCGCGCTCGCGGAAATCGACGAAGGTCGAACGGCCGTCCTTGAAGCGGATGGTCATGAAGCCGCCGCCGCCGATGTTGCCGGCGGTCGGGTAGACGACAGCCAGAGCGTAGCCGACAGCGACCGCTGCATCGACCGCGTTGCCGCCCTTCTTCAGCACCTCGACGCCGACTTCCGACGCCAGATGCTGGGCGGTCACCACCATGCCGTGCTCGCCCTTCGCCGGCTGCGGCGAGGCGGCAAAGGCGAGGAACGGCACGAAGGTCAGGGTGAGGGAAAGGGTGACGGCGATTAGGGTTTGGCGGGTGTTGTGCATGGCCGTTCTCCGAGGCGTGGGTTGGCCTAGGAAACGCGCTTGGAGAGGTTGAGTCTACTGACATTAATGGGAAGATACGGCGACGCTTGCACCTTCTATCGACACCATTCATGGCACCCATTCATGGCGGAGAGGAACCCAAGCTGAAATGAAGCCACGATCCAACGCTGACAAGCAATTTTGTTCTTGCTTTGTGCCGGCAGCTATGCTACTAATTTGGGTATGGTGCTATTTGGCTCCAACGACCCGCCTCAGGCGGGTTTTTCATTTTCACCAGCATCAAACAATCCCGCCGCCGACGCTCGCCACCGCCGGCCGTTCCGCTGCAACCTTCGCCCGGTAGCCGGCGGCGCGGTAGGCGGCGACCGGATCGATGGCGCCGCCTGTCTTCAGCCGTGCCGTGGCAAGTATCGGCTCGACATCGGTGCGATAGGCTATCTTCAGCGCCTGCGTCGCCATCAGCGCGTCGTTGGTATCCTGGAAGCCTTCGAGCGCCCTGCGGTCGACCAGCAGCGCCTGCGCATAGGCGCGCTGCACTTCTATCGCCGACAGCATCAGGCTTTCGATCGGATCGGTGATGTTGTGGCTCTGGTCGAGCATGTGGGCCGGATCGAAGCCTTCGGAGCCTGAAAGCTCGGCATCGACCAGTTCGTTGAAGACCAGAAAGAGGCGGTAGGGATCGATCGAGCCGGCGTCGAGGTCGTCGTCGCCATATTTCGAATCGTTGAAGTGGAAGCCTCCGAGTTTTTTGAACTGGATCAGCCGCGACACGATCATCTCGATATTGACGTTGGGGGCGTGATGGCCGAGGTCGACCAGGCAGAACGCCTTGTCGCCAAGCTCTTTGGCGATGATGTAGTTGGTGCCCCAATCCTGCACGACGGTCGAATAGAAGGCCGGCTCGTACATCTTGTGCTCGGTGAACAGCTTCCAGTCGTCCGGCAGCCCGGCATAGATCTCCTTCATCGCGTCGATATAGCGCTCGAATGCCTTGGCGAAGTTGACCTGGCCGGGGAAGTTCGAGCCGTCGCCGATCCACACCGTCAGCGCTTTCGAGCCCAGCGTCCTGCCGATCTCGATGCATTCGAGGTTGTGCTCGACCGCCTGCCGGCGTGTTGCTGCATCGGCATGTGACAGCGAGCCGAATTTATAGGAAAGCTTCTGGTCGCTGGCGTCGGAGAAGGTGTTGGAGTTGATGGCGTCGAAGCCGAGACCGAAGCGGGATGCCGCCTGCTTCAGCCGGTTCGGATCGGCCTTGTCCCAGGGAATATGCAGCGAGACGGTCGGCGTCGCCTGCGTCAATTGCCGGATGACGGCGCAGTCCTCGATCTTGTCGAAAATGTCGCGCGGCTCGCCGGCGCCGGGACAACGGGCAAAGCGGGTGCCGCCGGTGCCGACGCCCCAGGACGGGATCGCCACGGCGAATTTCTCGACCTTGTCTCTGACAGCGTCGATGGCGATGCCGCGGCGGGCGAGGCGCTCGCCGAGAGAGTCGTAATCGCGCTTGAGGTCGGCGTTGCGCGCGGCATTATGCTTGTCGACGAGGTCGACGGAGATGATGGTTTCGGACATGGTTCCTCCCAAATGCGTTCGGTTGGCGCTGCCCCTTATCCGCCTGCCGGCACCTTCTCCCCGGGGAGAAAGGTAAAGCTCCGGCCTCGGCGCCAACCCCTCAAAGACGGTCGCTTATCGCGTAAAACTCTGCGCGTTGCCGGCGTCGACGTTGATGATGTTGCCGGTCGATTTTGCCGACATATCGGAGGCGAAGAAATAGATCGCTTCGGCGATGTCCTCTGGGAATACCGAGCGCTTCAGCATCGAACGCGAGCGGTAATGCTCCTCGAGATCGTCGGTCGACATCTTGTAGGCGGCGGCGCGCTGTTCCTTCCACTCGCCGCTCCAGATCTTCGAGCCGCGCAGCACGGCGTCGGGATTGACGACATTGACCCTGATCTGTGCTTCCGCGCCTTCCAGCGCCAGGCAGCGTGCCAGATGGATCTCGGCGGCCTTGGCCGTGCAATAGGCGGCGGCGTTGGGCGATGCGGCAAGCCCGTTCTTGGAAGCGACGAAGACGACGTTACCGCCGATCTTCTGCGCCCGGAACAGCCGGAACGCTTCGCGCGAAACCAGGAAGTAGCCGGTCGACAAGATGTCCATGTTCTTATTCCACAGCGCCAGCGTGGTTTCCTCGATCGGCGCCGAGGAAGCCAGGCCGGCATTCGAAACGAGGATATCGATGCCGCCGAATTCGACAGCCGTCTCGGCAAAGCCGGAGATCACCTGGTCCTCGGACGTGACGTTGATGACGACGGGCCGCACGAAATCCTTGCCATAGGCCTTGGCAAGCTCGTCATTGGCGCTGGCAAGGGCTGCTTCGTCGATGTCGGCCAGCACGACGCAGGCGCCTTCGCGCAGCAGCCGGTTGGCGGTGGCCCGGCCGATGCCGCCGGCGCCGCCGGTGACCAGCGCGATCTGGCCGGCAAGGGCCTTTGGTTTCGGCAGGCGCTGCAGCTTTGCCTCTTCGAGCAGCCAGTATTCGATGTCGAAGGCTTCCTGGTCGGGCAGGCCGACATAGGCCGACACCGTCGAGGCGCCGCGCATGACGTTGATGGCGTTGACGTAGAATTCGCCCGAAATGCGCGCCGTCGCCTTGTCGCCGGCGAAGGTGAACATGCCGACGCCGGGCACCAGATAGACGACGGCGTTGGGATCACGCGCCGGCGGCGAATCCGGGTGCTTGCAGCGGTCATAATAAGCTTGATAGCCGACGCGATACTCCGCCACGTCATCGGCAAGACGGGCAATGACGGCATCGACATCGGGATTTTGAGGGTCGAACTCGATGACCATCGGCCGGATCTTGGTGCGCAGGAAATGGTCCGGGCAGGACGTGCCGAGTGCCGCCAGCGGCCGCAAATCCCTGGAATTGACGAATTCGAGCACGGCAGGGGAATCGTCGAAATGGCCGAGCTTGTGGCTGTTCTGGGAGATCAGGCCGCGGATCCTCGGCATCAGTTTTGCGGCCACGGCGCGACGCGCCGGCGCATCGAGCGATTTGACGACTTCGCCGCCGAAGATCGGCTTGCCCTGGCTCTTGCGCTCGAACCAGTCGATTGCCTGATTGATCACCGAGATCGTCGTCTCGTAGCATTCCTTCGGCGTGTCGCCCCAGCTGAACAGACCATGGCTGGCCAGCACGACGCCCTTGGCGTCGGGGTTCTCGAGGCAGAATTTCTCCAGCCACAGGCCGAGTTCGAAGCCCGGACGTTTCCATGGCAGCCAGCCGATCGTGTCGCCGAAGATCTCCTTGGTCAGCGCCTGCGAATCCTTGGCAGCGGCAATGGCTATGATGGCGTCGGGATGCATATGATCGACATAAGGCTTCGGCACGAAGGCATGCAGCGGCGTGTCGATCGAGGCCGCGCGCGGGTTGAGATTGAAGGTGCAATGAGGCAGATAGCCGACCATCTCGTCTTCATGTTCGAGGCCGCGATAGAGACCCTTCAGCGCCCGCAGTTTATCCATGTAGAGCGTGGCGAAGCCGTCGAGCTTGATCGAGGCGCTGTCGCCGCCCGAGCCCTTGACCCACAGCACTTCCACGCTTTCGCCGGTGAGCGGATCGTTTTGCCAGATCTTGGAGGAGGTGTTGCCGCCGCCATAATTGGTGACGCGCTGGTCGGAGCCAAGAACATTCGAGCGATAAACCAGACGTTCGGGCTCGCTCATTGCTTGCGCTTTTGCGTCATCCCAAAGATTGGCGAGGCGCGTGCCGGAGCGCTTGTCGAGCATAGGTATCCTCCCTTTGGGACACGCAAACGGCGCCGGTCCCTTTTGTACGAATTTCTACGCAAGCGGCTGCCTTGTCAATCACAAACGATCAATATCAGTCATATTGCATTGCACAATGAAATTATCTGATCGGAAATGATTGACACTGCGCGCTTTGGGTGCCTAGATGCTCAAGCAGGGAGGAACCATGCACGAGAAAGAGCGCCACAGGATCATTCTGTCCGCCGTCCAGGAAAAACCTGTGGTGACGGTGCAGGAGATGGTCGACCTGACGGAGTCGTCCGAGGCGACGATCCGGCGCGACATCGCGGCATTGCACGTGCAAAAACGCCTGCGCCGGGTGCGCGGCGGTGCAGAGGCGCTTTCGCCGCCGCAGTTCATCGGCCTTGCCGGCAGGCCCTTTTCCGTCAACGAGACCATCAACGCTTCGCAGAAGCGGGCAATCGCGCGGGAAGCCGTGGATCTGTGCAAGGACGGCGAGCCGATCATCATCAATGGCGGCACCACCACCTTCCAGATGGTGCATTTCCTGACCGGCCGCCGCATGCCGATCTTCACCAATTCCTTCCCGATCGCGGAGCATTTGCTCAGGCACTCCAAGAACACGGTGATGCTGTCGGGCGGCACCATCTACCGCGAGCAGAACATCATCCTGTCGCCGTTCGACAATGACGTGACACGCAATTTTTACGCGCGCCGCATGTTCATGGGCGCGCAGGGACTGGGACCGCTCGGTCTGATGGAAGGCGACCCGCTGCTGATCCAGGCCGAGCAGAAGCTGATCGATCAGGCAGACGAGTTGGTGGTGCTGGTCGATTCCTCGAAGTTCCGCAAACGCTCGAGCCTGATCCTGTGCGGCCTGTCGCGCATCGCCACGGTGATCACCGACGACGGCATCGAGGATCGCGAAGCCAAGATGCTGGAGACCGCCGGCGTGACGCTGATCATCGCCCGCACAACGGCACGCAATAAGGAAGAATCTTCGCTGCAGGCCTGAGAAAACTCGCGCCCGCAGCGGCGATGGAATGCAACGCTCAAGGGAGGATATTCGATGAGCTTCTTTAGGAAATTGATGGTTACGGCGGCGTTCTCCGCCGCCATGTTCGTGAATGCCGCCTATGCCGAGAACGTCAAGATCGCGCTGGTGGTGAAGTCGCTCGGCAACGGCTTCTTCGACGCCGCCAACAAAGGCGCCGAAGAGGCGGCCAAGGAACTAGGCGATGTCGACATCATCTACACCGGCCCGACCAAGGCGACCGCCGAAGCGCAGATCGAAGTGGTCAATTCGCTGATCGCACAGAAGGTCAACGCCATCGCCATTTCGGCGAACGACGCCGACGCGCTGGTGCCGGTGCTCAAGAAGGCGATGGAGCGCGGCATCACCGTCATCTCGTGGGATTCGGGCGTCGCGCCGGAAGGACGCCAGCTTCACCTCAACCCCTCCGACACCAACCTGATCGGCGAGACCATCATCAAGCTTGCCGCCGACTACCTGCCTGAAGGCGGCGACGTCGCCATCCTGTCGGCTTCGTCGACGGCGACCAACCAGAATGCCTGGATCGACGCGGCCAAGAAGGTGCTGCCGGAGAAGTTCCCCAAGATCAAGCTTGTCGCGACCGTCTATGGCGACGACGACTCGGCCAAAAGCACGGATGAAGCCAAGGGTCTTTTGAAGTCCTATCCGAACCTCAAGGCGATCATCGCACCGACCACGGTCGGCGTCGTTGCCGCCGCGCAGGTGGTTACCGACGAAGGCCTGATCGGCAAAGTCAACGTCACCGGCCTGGCGCTGCCGTCGGAGTTCAAGAAGTTCATCGACAATGGCGCCAGCCAAGCGGTTGCCCTGTGGAACCCGATCGATCTCGGCTACTCCGCCGTCTACCTCGCCCACGACCTGGCGGTGAAGAAGGAAGAAGCCAAGCCCGGTGCTACGCTGTCGATCGGCCGCGTCGGCAAGGTCACGCTTGACGACACCAACTCGGCTGCCATGGCTCCGCCCTTCCAGTTCGACAAGTCGAACATCGAAAAGTTCTCCAAGATCTATTGATCCTGGAGCCTTCGAAACCGCGCGGCGGGGCTCGGGTCCCGCCGCGCTTTCAAACGAACCTTGTTTCAGGGCTTGATACGATTATGGACACGACAGCCCAACACGAAATGGCGAAGGAAGCGCCTTTGTCTTCCGGACCGCGCCTGACGCTGTCCGGCATCTCGAAAAGCTTTCCCGGCGTACGCGCGCTGCACGACGTCGGCCTGTGGCTCTATCCCGGCCACGTAACCGCGCTGATCGGCGAAAACGGCGCCGGCAAGTCGACGCTGGTCAAAATAATGACCGGCATCTACCAGCCGGATTCTGGCACCATCAGCATCGACGGCCAGCCGGTCACACTGCCCAGCGCGCACGCCGCGTTCGGGCACGGCATCACCGCCATCCACCAGGAAACAGTGCTGTTCGACGATCTGACGGTGGCCGAAAACATCTTCCTCGGCCATGCCCCGCGCACGCGTTTCAAAACCATCGACTGGCGCACCATGCGCAAGAATGCCCGCGAGGTGCTCGACACGATGGGCGCCGGCCATATCGAAGCCGACGCCAGGCTGAAGGATCTCGGCATCGCCAACAAGCACCTCGTGGCGGTTGCCCGCGCCATGTCGATCGACGCCCGGATCGTCATCATGGACGAGCCGACGGCAGCGCTTTCGATGAAGGAGATCGAAGAGCTTTTCCTGCTGATCGAATTCCTCAAGAGCGACGGCAAGGCGATCCTGTTCATCAGCCACAAATTCGATGAGATCTACCGCATCGCCGACCGCTATACCGTGTTCCGCGATGGCGAGATGGTCGGCGAAGGCCTGATCAAGGACGCCGGCCAGAGCCAGATCGTGCGCATGATGGTCGGCCGCTCGGTCGATCACATCTTTCCGCAGCGCAAGGCCGAGATCGGCGCGCCGGTGCTGGCCGTCTCCGGCCTGTCGCACCCGACCGAGTTCGACGACATAGGCTTCGAGCTGCACAGGGGCGAAATCCTTGGCTTCTACGGCCTTGTCGGCGCCGGGCGCAGCGAGGTGATGCAGGCGATATCGGGCATCACCCGCACCAGCCGCGGCACGATCACGCTGGAAGGCAAGGCAATCGCGCCGAAATCGGCGGCGGATTCGATCGATGCCGGCATCGTCTATGTGCCGGAGGAACGCGGCAAACAAGGAGTGGTGATCGGCCTGCCGATCTTCCAGAACGTTTCGCTGCCTTCGCTCAAACGGACATCCAAATCCGGCATATTGCGGCTGGCCGAAGAGTTCGCGCTGGCCCGTTCCTACACAGAGCGGCTCGATCTGCGCGCCTCTTCGCTCAGCCAGGACGTCGGCACGCTGTCGGGCGGCAACCAGCAGAAGATCGTCATCGCCAAATGGCTGGCGACCGCGCCCAAGGTGATCATCCTGGACGAGCCGACGAAGGGCATCGACATCGGCTCCAAGGCGGCCGTGCACGGCTTCATGGCCGAGCTCGTCGCGCAAGGCCTGTCGGTGATCATGGTGTCGTCCGAACTGCCGGAAATCCTCGGCATGTCCGACCGCGTCGTCGTCATGCGCGAGGGCCGCATTGCCGCGGTCTACGACAATAGGGGGCTCGACGCCGAAACCTTGGTCAGGACGGCAGCGGGGATCGCGTCATGAAGGCTTTTCTCAGATATCGCGAGGTCTGGTTGCTGGCGGCAATCGTCGTGCTGATCGGGCTGATCTCAACGCGGTTTCCAGGTTTTGCCGATCCGGCCAATCTGCGCCAGGTGTTCAACGACACGTCGATCCTGATGATCCTGGCGCTCGGCCAGATGGTCGTCATCCTGACCCGCTCGATCGACCTGTCGATGGCTTCCAACCTCTGCTTCACCGGCATGGTGGTGGCGATGCTGAACGCCGCGCATCCGGCGATCCCGATCCCGCTGCTGATCGTCATCGCACTGCTGGTCGGCCTCGTGCTCGGCGCCATCAACGGCCTGCTGGTATGGCGGTTGAACATTCCCTCGATCGTGGTAACGCTCGGCACCCTCACCATCTACCGCGGCGCCACCTTCGTCATATCAGGCGGCGCCTGGGTCAACGCCGACCAGATGAGCGCTGAGTTCATCGGCCTGCAGCGCGCCGCTTTCCTCGGCATTCCGGTTCTGTCCTGGATCGCCATATTGGTCATTGCATTGTTTTTCCTCGTGATGACGCGCACCGCGCTCGGCCGCTCGATCTATGCCATCGGCGTCAACCCGACCGCATCGGTCTATGCCGGCATCGATGTCGGCCGGACGAAATTTATCGTCTTCTGCATCTCGGGGATGATCGGCGGCCTCTGTGGCTATCTGTGGATTTCGCGCTACGTCATCGCCTCGGTCGAGGTCGCGAATGGTTATGAGCTCAATATCATCGCCGCCTGCGTCATCGGCGGCATTTCGATTGCCGGCGGCATCGGTTCGGTCGGCGGCGCGGTGCTCGGCGCGCTGTTCCTCGGCATCATCTCCAACGCGCTGCCGGTGATCAACATCTCACCCTTCTGGCAGATGGCGATTTCAGGCAGCGCCATCATCCTGGCCGTGGTGCTCAACGCGCGCGGCGAACGCCGGCAAGGCCGCATCATTCTCAAGAAGGCGGAAGCGGCATGACCGACACCCCTGCTCCACGCCATATTCCCGACCGGCTCGACAAGCCTTTCACTGCGGCGATTTTTTCATGGGAAGCGCTGCTGGTCGCCGTCGCGGTGGCCATCTTTGCCGTCAACAGTTTTGCCTCGCCCTATTTCCTCGACGCTTGGTCGCTCTCGGACCTGACCTTCAACTTCACGGAAAAGGCGCTGATCGCGCTGGCCATGGCGCTGCTGATCATCTCCGGCGAAATCGACCTGTCGGTCGCCGCCATCATTGCGCTGGCGTCAACGATGATGGGCATGGCAGTGCAGGCCGGCGCCGGCACTCCGGCGCTGGTGGCAATCGGCCTCGTCGTCGGGCTCGGCTGCGGCGCCTTCAACGGCGTGCTCGTCACCAGGCTCGGCTTGCCGTCGATCGTCGTCACCATCGGCACGATGAGCCTGTTTCGCGGCATTGCCTTCATCATCCTGGGCGACCAGGCCTACAAGGGCTATCCCGCGAGCTTCGCCTTCTTCGGCCAGGGCTATGTCTGGTGGGTGGTGTCGTTCGAACTGACGCTGTTCCTGATCGCGGCAGTCGTCTACTGGTTCCTTCTGCACCGGACGAGCTTCGGCCGCCGGATCTTTGCCATCGGCAACAACCCGGTCGCGGCGCAGTTTTCCGGCGTACGTGTCGGCCGCATCAAATTCATCCTGTTTTGCCTGACCGGCCTGATGGCGGGCATCGCCTCGGTGCTGATCACATCGCGGCTCGGCTCGACCCGGCCGTCCATCGCGCAGGGCTACGAGCTGGAAGTCATCACCATGGTGGTGCTCGGCGGCGTCAGCATCCTGGGCGGCGCCGGCAGCATTCTGGGTGTGGTGCTGGCGGCGTTCATCATGGGACTGGTGACCTTCGGCCTCGGCCTGCTCAACGTGCCGGGGATCGTCATGTCGATCTTCATCGGCCTGCTGCTGATCATCGTCATCGCACTGCCGATCCTGTGGCGGCGCGTACGGCGGGAGCGCTTTGCCTGATGCCCGAAAAATATGCGTTCAAGATGAAGCTCAATCCGGGCATGAAGGCCGAATACAAGAGGCGCCACGACGACATCTGGCCGTCACTCGTAGCGTTGCTGAAACAGGCCGGTATCTCCGATTATTCGATCCATCTCGACGAGGAGACCAACATACTGTTCGGCGTGCTGTGGCGACGCGATGACCACGGGATGGACGAATTGCCGAAGCATCCGGTGATGCAGCGTTGGTGGGCCGAGATGGCGGACATCATGGAGACCAGGCCGAACAACGAGCCGGTGGCGGTGCCGCTGGAAGCAATGTTCCATATGGAATGACCAGCAACGTCGCCGTCATCGATATCGGCAAGACCAACGCCAAGGTGGCGCTGGTCGATCTCGCCACATCGAGCGAAGTGGCCCTGCGCACGGTGGCGAACGAGCCTGTTCGGCAAGGCCAGTACCCCCACCATGACGTCGAGCGGTTATGGGCGTTTATCCTCGGCAGCCTGGCCGAGATCGATCGCGAGCAGCGCATCGATGCGATATCGATCACCACCCATGGCGCAACGGGCGTGCTGGTCGACGCATCAGGCGAACTGGCGCTGCCGGTGCTCGACTACGAATTCGACGGGCCGGATGCCCTTGCCAGGGACTATGACACGATCCGTCCCGCGTTCTCCGAGACCGGCACGCCGCGCCTGCCGGCCGGCCTCAATCTCGGTGCGCAGCTGTTCTGGCAGCAGAAGCGCTTTCCGGCGGATTTCGCCAAAACCGCCGCGATGCTGATGTACCCGCAATACTGGGCCTTGCGCCTGACCGGCGTCGCAGCCAGCGAAGTGACGTCGCTCGGCTGCCACACTGATCTATGGAACCCGTGGAAAGCGGATTTTTCCTCGCTGGTCGACCGGCTGCAATGGCGACGGCTAATGGCGCCGGTGCGGCAGGCCAAGGACCGCCTGGGCCCGATCCTGCCCGCTCTGGCGCGGCAAACCGGCCTCGACCCGCAAACGCCGGTGTTTTGCGGCCTGCACGATTCCAACGCCTCGCTGCTGCCGCATCTCCTATCCAGCAAGCCGCCTTTCTCCGTCGTCTCGACCGGCACCTGGGTGGTGTCGATGGCGGTCGGCGGCAGCAAGGTCACGCTCGATCCGGCACGCGACACGCTGGTCAATGTCAACGCACTCGGCGATCCCGTGCCGTCGGCGCGCTTCATGGGCGGCCGCGAGTTTTCCGTGCTGACCGAGGGCCAATCGGAGAACTGGACGGAAGACGATGTTGCTACCGTGCTGGCGCGCAAGACGTCTCTATTGCCTTCCACGCAACAAGGTTCGGGGCCGTTTCCGCATCGTACCGCATCATGGTTTAACGCGGACGGTATGAGCGCCGGCCAGCGCTTTGTCGCCATCTCGTTCTACCTGGCGCTGATGACCGCGACCTGCCTCGATCTGATCGGCGCGGACGGTCCCACCGTAGTCGAAGGACCCTTCGCCCGCAACCGGCTGTTCACCCGCATGCTGGCTGCGGCGACTGCGCGCGCCGCCATTGCCTCCGAGGCTGCGACAGGCACCAGCATCGGCGCCGCGCTGCTGGCGTCGGACCGGGGGACACCGCAAGGCAGAGGCGAAAGGACCGAACCCTCGGCCGATCCGGTCTGGACAAGTTACGTGCGCTCCTGGCGTTCGGCGTTCGACGAACGAGCCTGACCGCCGAGCTCATGGCGTCCTGATGTTCGGAGATGCCTAGCCCACGTAGAGCAATCCTTGTGGATCGATCTCCGGCTTGCGGCCGGCAACGAGGTCGGCGAGGAACTTTCCCGAACCGCAGGCCATGGTCCAGCCGAGATGGCCGTGGCCGGTGTCGAGGTAGAGATTGTCGTACCGCGCCCGGCCGATGACCGGCACGGAGTTCGGCATCATCGGGCGAAGTCCAGCCCAGAGCTCGGCCTTGCTCTCGTCGAAAGCCCCGGGGAACAGGTCTTTGCCGGTGTTCAGGATCGAGTTGAAATCGCGTGGCTTGAACGTGCGGTCGAAACCGGTGAACTCCGCCGTCGAGGACATCCGCAGCCGGTTTCCCAGCCTGGAATAGCCGATCAGCCGGTCCTCGTCGGCGCCGCCCATGATCGGCCCCTTGCTTTCATCTTCCAGCGGAACAGTCACGGTATAGCCCTTCACCGGATAGACGGGCAGATCGATGCCGTAGCGGCGGCCGAGCAGACCGCTCTCCGGCCCCATGGAAATGACCACCGCGTCACCGGCCACCGGGCCGGCCGAGGTCATCACGGCGCGCACGCGGCCGCCGTCGATGTCGAGGCCTTCGACCGTGGTGCCGTAGAGGAATTGGACCCCGAGTTTCTCGGCGGCATAGGCAGCGAGGCGCTGCGTGAATTGGCTGGAGTCGCCGGTCTGGTCGATCGGCGAATAGACGCCGCCGGCAATCTTGTCCTTGGCGCCGGCGAGGCCCGGCTCGAGCTCGACCAGCCGGTCGCGGCCGACGATCTCGATCGGCAGGCCGTGTTCGCCGAGATAGCGGTAATTGTCGGTGCCGGTATCAAAGCTCTGCTGCGAGCGGAAGAAATACAGAATGCCCTTCTTGCGCTCGTCATAGTGGATGCCGGTCTCGGCGGAGACGGCGTTGATGCAGTCGCGCGAATAAAGCGCCAGACGCAGCTTGACATCGGTGTTGGCGCGCATGCGCTTATGCGTGCACTGGCGCAGGAAGCGCAGGCTCCAGGCGAAAAAATACGGATCGAAGCGCAGCCGCACCTTGATGCCGAGATCGTGGTTGTAGAGGCCGCGCAGGAACGTCTTCAGCGCGGCTGGCGAGGCCCAAGCGGTGGCGTCTCCGGGCGACACCAGGCCGGCATTCGACCGGCTGGTGCCGCGTGCTGCCGCCGGATGGCGCTCGATCACCGTCACCTCATGGCCGTCGCTGGCCAGATAATAGGCCGCCGCCGTACCGACGACGCCGGCCCCAAATACCAGGATTTTCATTCCGCCCCCAGCGCGCCGAACCAACCTTTGCGGAGAGCCCGCTTCACCCCAGAGCCGAATTCTTGCTGGTCAGGATGCGCTCCCAGGCAAGCGCATCGGCAACGATCTGGTCGAGGTTGTCGCGCTGCGGGGTCCAGCCGAGCTCACCGCGCGCCAGCTCCGAATTGGCGACGACCGCGGCGGCGTCGCCGGCGCGGCGATCGCCCATCCGTACCTCGAAATCATGGCCGAAGACGCGGCGGACGCTGTCGATGACCTCGAGCACCGAATAGCCGTGGCTGTAGCCACAATTGGCGACCAGGTTCGATCCGCCGGCACGCAGCCGCTGAAGCGCCAGCCGATGCGCCGCCGCCAGGTCGCTGACGTGGATATAGTCGCGCATGCAGGTGCCGTCCGGCGTCGGATAGTCGGTGCCGAACACCTGCATGAAGGAGCGCTTGCCGAGCGCCGTCTCGCAGGCGACCTTGATCAGATGCGTGGCACCGGGCGTCGACTGGCCGGTGCGGCCCTTCGGATCGGCGCCGGCGACGTTGAAATAGCGCAGCGCCGTATAGCGCAACCCATGGGCAATCGCCGCGTCGCGCAGCATCCATTCGCTCATCAGCTTGGACAGGCCATAGGGCGATTCCGGCGCAAGCCGGGCATCCTCGCGTACCGGCTCCAGGCCGGCGCCGCCATAGACGGCGGCGGTCGAGGAAAAGATGAAATTGGGCACGCCTTCGCGCACCGCGGTCTCGATCAAGGTGCGCGTCTTGCAGGTGTTGTTCTCGTAATAGGCAAGCGGGTCGGCGACCGATTCGGGAACCACGATCGAGCCGGCGAAATGGATGATCGCGTCGACCTTATTGTCGCGGATGATCGAGGCAACCAGTTCCCTGTCGGCGACGTCGCCGACGACGAGCTTTGCTTCCGGAGCCACTGCCCATTCAAAGCCGGTGGAAAGCCGGTCGAGGACGACGACGCTGTCACCCGTGTCCAGCAATTCCCAGACCATATGGCTACCGATATAGCCGGCCCCGCCTGTCACCAAAACCGTCATCCGCATCCTCGCTATTCATGATTTGTCGGAACTGTCTCAATCGTCGCCTTACTGGAAAACCTGCCGCCGAGCCATTAGAACCTGCGGTAACCGGTCTCATCGGCGCGTGGCATTGTCCTGAAACAAGATTGATCCACATCAAGGGAATAGGCCACGTTCCGTGGTCGTTAGGAACAGGCTCGGGGCGTGGCATTTTGACCAAAAAGGCCAAGTGGACGACGAATGGGCCAATGACTATGATCGCGCGCAAAATTGGGAAGGCGACATGAACTACCAGCGGTTTTTCGAGGAAGCGATCGACCAGCTCCATGCGGAGCGTCGCTACCGCGTCTTCGCCGACCTTGAGCGTATCGTCGGGAAATTCCCGCGCGCCATCTGGCGCGCCAATGGCCGCGCCGAGGAAATCACCGTCTGGTGCTCCAACGATTATCTCGGCATGGGCCAGCATCCCGACGTCATTGCCGCGTTCCAGAAGGCGGCAGGCAAGATGGGGTCGGGTGCCGGCGGCACCCGCAACATCTCCGGCACCAGCAACCCGCTGGTCGAGCTCGAACTGGAGCTTGCCGACCTGCACGACAAGGAAGCGGCACTGGTTTTTACCTCCGGCTTCGTTTCAAACGAGGCGTCGATCTCGACCATTGCAAAGCTGCTTCCCAATTGCCTGATCATCTCGGACGAACTCAACCACGCTTCGATGATCGAGGGCGTGCGGCGCTCGGGCGCCGAGAAGAAGATCTTCCGCCATAATGACGTGGCACATCTCGAAAGCCTGCTGCAGACGGCTGGCCGCGAGCGCGCCAAGCTGATCGTCTTCGAGAGCGTCTATTCGATGGACGGCGACATCGCGCCGATCAAGCAGATCGTCGAACTCGCCGAGCGTTACAACGCCATGACCTACATCGACGAGGTCCACGCCGTCGGCATGTACGGGCCGCGCGGCGGCGGCATCACCGAGCGCGAAGGGCTGGCCGACCGCATCGACATCATCGAGGGCACGCTGGCCAAGGCGTTCGGCACGCTTGGCGGCTACATCGCCGGCAACACTGCGGTGATCGACGCGGTGCGTTCCTATGCGCCGGGCTTCATCTTCACCACGGCGTTGCCGCCAGCGATCGCTGCAGCGGCAACCACCTCGATCCGCCATCTCAAGCGTTCGCAGGCCGAGCGCGACGCGCAGCTGCGTCAGGCGACACGGACCAAGCAAGTGCTGGCCGCAGCCGGCCTGCCGGTGATGGAATCGCCTACCCACATCGTGCCGCTTCTGGTCGGCGATCCCGAGCTCTGCAAGATGGCCAGCGACCGCTTGCTCGGTGTGCACGGCATCTATATCCAGCCGATCAACTACCCGACAGTGCCGCGCGGCACCGAGCGGCTGCGCATCACGCCTACACCGTTCCATTCGGACGCGCTGATTGCCTCCCTGCAGGACGCGCTGGTCGAGACATGGGACGCGTTGGGGATTCCCTACGGTTCGGCCGGCCGGCCTTCAGTAGCCAAGAGCGACCGCGTCATTCCGTTGCTGGTGCCGAAGTCGGGCGGGTGAAGCCCGTTTGAAACTCTACTCAGGCTTTGAGGCAGCTCACACACTCGTCATCCATTTCGCCAGCCGGTGCGCGGCTTCTTCGAGCTGGTCGAGGCGGCGGTGGAAGCACAGCCTGAGGAAGGCTTCGCCGCCGGGGCCGAAGGCGGTGCCGGGGGCCAGGCCGACATTGGCGCGGTCGACCATGTCGAAGGCGGCGGCGCGGGAATCGGTGACGCCGTCGACCGCGAAGAACAGATAGAATGCGCCCTGCGGCACGGTGAAGCGCGCCCGGCCGGTTTCGGCAAGAATACCGCAGACCAGGTCGCGCGCCGCCCTCGCCCGCTCCACCTGCTCGACGATGAAGGCATCGCCCTCATCCAGCGCAACGACGGCCCCGCGCTGCATGAACTGGGCAACGCCGGAAGTCGAATACTGGACCAGGTTTTCGAACACCTGCTGCAAGGTGGGATGGATCTTGATCCAGCCGATGCGCCAGCCGGTCATCGCCCAGTTCTTGGAAAAAGAATTGACGAACAGAATGCGGTCCTCATCGGCCATGATGTCGATGAACGACGGCGCGCGGCCGTGGCCGTAATGAAACAGCGAGTAGATCTCGTCGGCGATAATCCACAGACCCCTTTGGCGGGCAAGATCGAGGATCGCCTGCAACGTTTCCTTGTCGGCAGTCCAGCCGGTCGGGTTGGACGGCGTGTTGACGAACAGCGCCTTGGTCCGTGGCGTGATCGCCGCTGCGATCTTGTCGACATCGCAGGACCAGCCATTGCCCGACTGATCGAGCGTCACCGCGACTGGCACGGCGCCGGCTACCCCGGCGGCGGCGGCGAAGTTCGGCCATGCCGGCGACAGGTAGACGAGTTCGTCGCCCTTGCCGGCCACCGCGTCGATGGCCAGCTGGATGGCATGCATGCCGGAGCCGGTGACGATGAATTCTTCGTTGGCGAAAGTCTTGCCGAAATGCCTGGTGTAGTAGCGGGCGAGCGCCTGCCTGAGTTCGGGAATGCCTCTCTGCCAGGTATAGAAGGTTTCGCCGCCGGCGAGTGCCTTGGCGGCGGCATCGGTGATGAAGGCGGGCGTCGGCAGGTCACCCTCGCCGGCCCAGAGCGGGATCATGCCGTCGCGGCCGCGGCCACGGTTCATGACGGCGACAATGCCGCTTTCAGGCGCCGCCCGAGCCTCGGCGCGCAAGGTATCGATCAAGGTCATGGATAGGTCCGTTTTCGTTTGCTCGACTGCTAGCGTGTTTCAGGGCGGGCGAAAACAGAAAACCCCGGCCGCAAGCGACCAGGGTTTTGGTCCAGAGAGGTTCTCGCAAGTGCTATTTTCTGGCGAGGAGATCGCGAATTTCGGTGAGCAGCGCGACGTCGGCTGGCGGCGGAGCGGCCGGGGCAGCCGGTTTTTCGCGCTCCAGCCGCTGGCGCAGATTGTTCACCGCTTTGATCATCAGGAAGATGATGAAAGCGAGGATAAGGAAGTTCAGCGCCACGGTGATGAAGCTGCCATAGGCGAAGACAGCGCCCTGTTTCTTCGCATCGGCCAGTGAGGTTGCATTCACCGCGGAAGACAGGGGTATGAAGTAGTTGTTGAAGTCCAGTCCTCCGAAGATCGCGCCAACAATAGGCATGATGATGTCGTCGACCAGCGAGGTGACGATCTTGCCGAAGGCAGCGCCAATGATGACGGCGACGGCCAGGTCCATCACATTGCCCCTGGAAATGAATTCCTGAAACTCTTTCAGCATTCGACTCCTCCTTGTCCTGACCGGCCGTTCTGCCGTCCGCTCCTCGGCATTGACCGGCCAGCAGAATAGCAAAAACCTGCGGTTGCAACAGGAGCAAAAGCTGGTTTCAGCCGGTCACGATTGCCTGACGCAGCCGCTATAATACGCCGAAAGCCGCGATGGACTCGATCGCCAAGCTGTGATTGCGTCAGCAAGGCCGGATGAAAAGCCGGCGCAGGGAGGAAGTTCGAGGCGTGCAGGGCTGGTTCATCGTCATCATCGCGATTGCCTATGTGACGTTGCTGTTTGCCATCGCCAGCCTGGGCGACCGGCGCTCGACTTCATCCGGCCCCGGCCGCGCCCGGCCCTTCATCTATGCGCTCAGCCTTGCCATCTACTGCACCTCCTGGACCTTCTTCGGCTCGGTCGGGCTGTCCTCCGAGCGCGGCCTCGAGTTCCTCGGCATCTATATCGGACCGGTGCTGGTGTTTGTGTTCGGCTTTCCGCTGCTGCAGCGCATCGTCAGGCTGGCCAAGACCGAGAAGATCACCTCGATCGCCGACTTTCTCGGCGCCCGCTACGGCAAGAGTTTTGCTGTCGCGGCGATCGCCACACTGATCGCGACCATCGGGGCGGTGCCCTATATGGCGCTGCAATTGAAGGCAATCTCCGGCTCGGTCAGCCTGATGGTCGAACACTATACCGGCGCGCCGCCCTCCTTCGATCCGTTCGTCAGCGACATCTCACTGGTCGTGGCCATGCTGCTGGCGCTGTTCGCGGTGCTGTTCGGCACGCGCCATGCCGACGCCACCGAACACCAGGACGGGCTGGTGCTGGCTGTGGCAGTCGAAACGGTGGTCAAGCTCGCCGCCTTCCTGGCGATCGGCCTGATGGTCACGTTCTTGATCTTCGGCGGGCCGGGCGACATGTTCGACCGGCTCGCCGAAAACACGCAGGTGCGCCAGGCGATGGGCTACAACACCTCCCTCGCTACCTGGCTGGTGCTGACATGCCTGAGCGGCTTTGCCATCCTCATGTTGCCGCGCCAGTTCTACGTCACCATCGTCGAAAACCGCAGCGAGGCCGAGCTGCGCACCGCGACATGGGTGTTTCCGCTCTATCTGGTGGCGATCAACCTGTTCGTGCTGCCGATCGCGCTGGCCGGCCTGGAACTGGTCGGCACGAGAACCAGCAGCGACCTCTATGTGCTGTCACTGCCGCTGTTCAGCGGCCACGACGTGCTGGCCATGGCCGCCTTCATCGGCGGCCTGTCGGCGGCGACCGCAATGGTGATCGTCGAGAGCGTCGCGCTGTCGATCATGATCTCCAACGATCTGGTCATTCCTCTGTTCGTGAGGCGATTGCTGCGGACCACGACCTCCGAGAACGAGGACTGGTCGACGCTCATCTTGAATGTGCGGCGGGCGGCGATCTTCATCATGCTGTTTATCGCCTTCCTCTACTACCGCGAGAGCACCAACAACGCGCGTCTGTCCTCGATCGGCCTGATGTCATTCGCCGCGATCGCGCAGTTCGCGCCGGCAATGATCGGCGGCCTGGTCTGGCGCGGCGCCAACGGCCGGGGTGCCGCACTCGGCATGGTCGCCGGCATCGTCGTCTGGAGCTACACGCTGCTGCTTCCCTCGCTCGTCGCGCCCGATACCGGCATCCTCGTCCACGGCCTGTTCGGCTTAGATGCGTTGCGGCCGCAAGCTCTTTTCGGCACCGTCGCCGAGCCGCTGAACCATGGCGTGCTGTGGAGCCTGTCGATCAACACGCTGTTTTTTGTGTTCGGCTCGCTGTCGCGGGCGTCGGTGCCGCTGGAGCGCATCCAGGCGTCGATCTTCGTGCCGCGCGAGGCGGGGCCGCTGCCGAGCCTGCGCCGCTTCCGCACCACCATCACCGTCAACGACCTCAAGGACACGATCGCGCGCTATCTCGGTGTCGAACGCACCGAGCGGTCATTCCAGTCATTCGAAAAGAGCAGCGGCACTTCACTGCACGGCAACGAGCAGGCCAGCATGGATGTCATCCGTTTCTCCGAGCAGCTTCTGGCCAGCGCCGTCGGCTCGTCCTCGGCGCGGCTGATCCTGTCGCTGCTGCTGCGCCGCAACGACCGCGAATCCAAGGACGCCTTCCGCCTGCTCGACGACGCCACCGAGGCGCTGCAGCACAATCGCGACCTGCTGCAGATCGCGCTCGACCAGATGGAACAGGGCATCACTGTCTTCGACCGGGATTTCCGGTTGATCTGCTGGAACCGCCAGTACCGGGCGCTGTTCGACCTGCCCGACGAGATGGGCCAGGTCGGCGTCTCACTCGATCGTATCCTGCGCCACCTTGCCGAGCGCGGCGATATACCGGCAGATCAACGCGTTACCATGCTGAACCGCCTGACCAGCTTCGTCAGCCCCTGGCAGATGGAGCTGAAGACCAGCGGGCGCATTCTCGAATTGCGCTCCAACCCGATGCCGGACGGCGGCATCGTCGCCACCTACGCCGACATTTCCGGACGCGTCGAGCAGGATCTGGCGCTTAAGCGCGCCAACGAATCCCTGGAACAGCGGGTGAAGAGCCGCACCGCCGAGCTCACCCGCGTCAACGAGGAGCTGGCGCAGGCGCAGATGCTGGCCGAGGAGGCCAATCTCGGCAAGACCCGCTTCCTCGCTGCCGCCGGCCACGACATCTTGCAGCCGTTGAACGCCGCCCGCCTGTATTGCTCGTCGCTGATCGAGAAGACCGGCAAGGGGCCTGCCGGCAAGGCGGCGATGAACATCGAATCGTCGCTGGAATCGGTCGAGACCATCCTCGGCGCGGTGCTCGACATTTCGCGCCTCGATGCTGGCGCGATGAAGCCGGACGATACGACCTTCGGCCTCGACGGGCTGCTGCGCCAGATCGGCAACGACTTCCGGCCGCTTGCCGCCGAAAAGAAGCTCGAGCTCTCGATCATGCCGTCGTCGCTCAGCGTGATGACGGACCGCAATTTGCTGCGCCGCCTGATCCAGAACCTGGTCTCCAACGCCATCAAGTATACGCGCCGTGGCCGTATCCTGGTCGGCGTGCGGCGGCGCGGCGAACTGGCCGAGATCCAGGTGATCGACACCGGCATCGGCATTGCCGGCGACAAGCTGAACACCGTGTTTCGCGAATTCACCCGGCTGGACGAGGGCGCGCGCGAGGCGGAAGGCCTTGGCCTTGGGCTCTCCATTGTCGACCGCATCGCCCGCGTCCTGCGCCTCGAAATCCGGATCTTCTCCAACCCCGGCAAGGGCACACGCTTTTCCGTGCTGCTCCCTGCGGCGGCCGTGCAGGCGCCGCGACGCGAGGCCGAGGCGAAGCCGCCTGCCCGTGCCGCGGCCTCGCTTGCCGGGCTCAATGTGCTCTGCATCGACAATGACGGCCGCATCCTCGACGGCATGCGGCTCCTGCTCGAGGGCTGGGGCTGCAGCGTCGACACGCTATCCGGCGCGGAGGAGCTCGACAGGTCCGGCATGCATCGGCCGGACATCGTGCTTGCCGACTATCATCTCGACAACAGGACCGGCCTCGAATTGATCGCCCAGTTGCGTGCGATCCATGGCGAGGACCTGCCGGCCGTGCTGGTCACCGCCGACCGTTCCAGCGAGGTTCGCGCCGCCGCCGGCAGGCTCGACGTGCCGGTGATCAGCAAACCGCTGAAACCGGCGATGCTGCGCTCGATGATGGCCAGGGTCAGGCCGCTGGCGCCGGCGGCCGAATAGGGATCAGCCGGCCGTCTGCAGCGGGTCGCTGCCTATTTTGGACAAAAGGATGACTGCCTGGGTGCGGCTGTCGACGCCGAGCTTCTGCAGGATGGCCGAGACATGCGCTTTGATCGTCGCTTCGGAGACCCCGAGCTCATAGGCGATCTGCTTGTTGAGCAGTCCCTCAGCCAGCATGCCGAGCACGCGCGTCTGCTGTGGGGTCAGCGCCTGCAGCCGCTTGATCAGGTCGGAAATCTCGGGATCGCGCTCGACGCCGAGATCGACCCCGGCGGGCGCCGCGATATCACCTGCGAGCACCGACTGCACCGCATTGCGGATCTCCTCCATGCTGGCCGATTTGGAGATGAAGCCGGAGGCGCCGAGATCGAGCGCGCGCCGGATCGTCACCGGATCGTCATGCGCCGAGACCACCATCATTGGCACCGCCGGATGGATGCCGCGCAACGAAATCAGGCCGGAAAGACCGCTTGCCCCCGGCATCGAGAGATCGAGCAGCACCAGATCGACATCCTCATTGGCCAGGACCAGCGCCTTGGCGCTTTCGAAGTCGCCGGCCTCGTGAATGGCGGCAACGTCTCCGATGCCCGCGAGTGCCTCCCTCAATGCCCCGCGAAAAAGCGGATGATCGTCGACAATGACGAATGTGTAGCCCAACGGTGATATCCCTCCCCCAATCCCGTTGGCGATTTTCCGCCTTGCAGGATCTGAACGATCATAACGCTACGCCTGCTGTTCGGCGTGGCCGGCTTGCTGTTCCCGCCCCAGGTCTTGTTGCGAATTGCCTAGGTCTTTTGCGAATTGGGCTTGGCGCCGTCTTCGTCCTTGTCCATGTCCTTGACGATGTCCATGAAGCTACGCAGGAAGCGCTCCATGTAGCCCATCGTCTTGTTGAAATCCTCCTCGCTGGGCAAAGTCGATTCGAAACGCGCGGCAAGCGAATTTTCGAGCTTGGCGACACGTTCGTCGAGCGCCTTCACCGAATTTTGCAGCCGGTCGACCTCATCCTGGAAGGCGGCACGTTCGTCGGCCGCCGTCTTGCAGACAAGCTGACCGGAGCGCTCCTCGCAGAGCGACATGGCGCCGGTTTGCGTATCCATGCGGACATAGCCATTGGCCGATTTTTCCAGCCGGTAGCGATCGGCTTCCTCGGAAAAGGCCGACGCCGTTATAAGCGAGACCAGTGCTGCGGGGATCAAGACGTGTTTCAGACGCATGTTTTCCTCCATGAGCCATCCAGCGCAATCTATCACAGTTTGCGCCTGAAATGGGGACGAACCTGAAATGGGGAAGAACACGGGCCTGCCCTTCCCCGCGTGGTCGGTTCGGACTATAGCGCAACCATGTCCGAGATCATCTACAAGATAGTTCCCGAGGCGCTGTGGCGCGAGGCCGAAAGGGAAGGCCGCTTCACCGGCGCGCCGATCGACGTCGCCGACGGTTTCATCCATTTTTCCACCGCCGGGCAGGTTCGGGAAACGGCGGCCAAACATTTCGCCGGCCAGGGCGGGTTGCTGCTGGTCGCCGTCGACGGCGCGCACCTTGGCAATGCGCTGAAATATGAGGTCTCGCGCGGCGGCGCCTTGTTCCCGCATCTCTACGACGCGCTCGGCCTCGATGCGGTCGTTTCGGTGCGGGCATTGCCGCTCGGCGCCGACGGGCAGCATGAATTCCCGGCGCTGGAGGCCGAATGAGCGCGCTCGGCCGGATCGGCCAGAAACTGCTGTTCACGCTCGATCCGGAAACCGCGCATGGACTGTCGATCGCCGCGCTGAGATGCGGGCTGCCGGTCGCCGGTCGTCCGCCGCAGGACAACAGGCTAAAGGTCAACCTTTGCGGACTCGATTTCCCGAACCCGCTCGGCATGGCGGCGGGTTACGACAAGAATGCCGAAGTGCCGGACGCGCTGCTCGGCCTCGGCTTCGGCTTCGCCGAGGTCGGCACGATCACGCCGCTGCCGCAGGGCGGCAATCCGAAGCCGCGCGTTTTCCGGCTGCCTTCGGACGGGGCGGTGATCAATCGGCTGGGCTTCAACAATGAGGGCCACGACGCCGCGGAAAAGCGCCTTGCCGCCCGCATGGGCCGTGCCGGCATCGTCGGCGTCAACATCGGCGCCAACAAGGACAGCACTGACCGCGTCAGTGACTATGAACGCGGCGTGGTCCGGTTTGCGCGATATGCCAGTTATCTGGCAATCAACATCTCCTCGCCGAACACGCCGGGCCTGCGCAACATGCAGGCACGCGAACAACTTGGCGAACTTCTGTCGCGTGTCATGGCCGCGCGTGAGGCAGCATCCGCGAGACCACCCGTCTTCCTCAAGATCGCACCGGACCTGGTCGAGGCCGAGTTGGAGGACATCGCCGCCGAGCTCACCGAGAAGCAGATTGACGGCCTCATCGTCTCCAACACCACGATCGCGCGATCCGGCCTGCGCAGCGCCGGCCTTGCCAGCGAGGCTGGCGGGCTTTCGGGGAAACCCTTGTTCGAGCGCTCGACCATCGTCCTGGCAAGGATGCGAAAACTGCTTGGCCCGGATCCCACTATCCTTGGCGTCGGCGGCGTTGATTCCGCCGAGACGGCCCTGGAAAAGATCCGCGCCGGCGCCGATCTCGTGCAGCTCTATACCGGCATGATCTATGCTGGGCCCGCGCTGCCGGGGCGCATTCTTTCCGGCATGGCCCGTTTCATGGACAGTCAAGGGCTGAAGTCGCTGCGCGAGCTTCGCGACAGCCGCCTCGATCAATGGGCGGTGAAACCGCTTTAGCGATCAGTTAAAGGCGGTGCGCACCCGCAGCCGCAATATGGCGAGCAGGCTGAAGCCGCGTACCAGCAGGAAGACATGCAACGCCGCCCACAATCCGTGATTGCCGAAGGCCGGCACCAGAATCAGCAGGGCGGCGCTGAACGACAGGAACGACACCAGCATCATGTTGCGCATGTCGCGCGACCATGTTGCGCCGATGAAGACACCGTCCATCTCGAAAGCCAGCACGCCGCTGAGCGCGGTGAACGCCGCCCATGGCAAGTAGATGTCGGCAATGGCGCGAACGTCCGTCGAGGTCGTGATCAGGGCGACGAGATCGGTGCCCTCCAGCAGGAAGAAGAGCGTCGCCGCGCCCGCCAGACCGAGCCCCCAAAGCAGCGTCAGCCGCACCGCCTGGTTAAAGGCGGTGGCGGCGCGCGCTCCAATGGCGCGGCCGGCGAGCTGCTCGGCGGCAGTGGCGAAACCATCGAGGAAATAGCCGGCAACCAGGAAGAGGTTCATCAGCACGGCGTTGGCGGCCAGCGTCAGCGTGCCGAACTGCGCGCCTTGACGCGTGAACAGCGCAAAGGCGGCGAGCAGCGAAAAGGAGCGGATCATGATATCGCGATTGAGCGACATCATGCGCAGGAATGCCGGCAAGTCGAGGACGCGGTGGCGCGGCAGCGTGGGCGCTGCCCAAAAGCGCCGGCCGACAATGGTAAGACCAAGCAGCATGGCGACGAATTCGCCGGTGACCGTTGCCCAGGCAACGCCGGCAACGCCCCAGCCGAGCTCCAGCCCAAGCAGGAAGCAGAGAGCGATATTGATGCCGTTCAGTATCAATTGCAGCATCAGCCCGAGCCCGCCCTCGCCGCGCCCAAGCACGTAGCCAAGGATGGTGTAATTGATCAGCGAGAACGGCGCTGCGAGCATCCTGATGCGGATATAGACGTCCATCGCCGCGCTGACGCGCGGTTCGGCGCCGATGAACCATTGCCCGGCGGCGGAAACCAGCGGCGCAAGCGCGGCAAGCACGACGCCGGCGACGACCGCGATCAGCACGGCGCGCCAGAACACCGCCTGCTCCTCCAGCGCATCGCCGCGCCCGAAGGCCTGGGCGACGAGGCCGGTGGTGCCGGAGCGCAGGAAGTTGAAGGTGGTGAAAACGACGTCGAAGATCAGGGCGCCGGCCGCCAGGCCGCCGAGAAGGGCGGCATCGCCGAACTGCCCAACCACCGCCGTGTCGACGATTCCGAGCAACGGCGTCGTCAGATAGGCGAGCGTCATCGGCACGGCGATGGCGAGCACCGAGCGGTTGGTGACGACGAAGGCCCTGGCTTCGGTGGCGTGGGCTTCGGTGGGTAAAGCCTGCTCCAAACGCGTGTTGCTTCCTGTTGCGGCTTGATCGGCTGGCCGATGTGCCCCAATTTGGGGACCTCGCGCAACCATCCACCCCGCTATGGTCAACCGAAACCCGCCTCTGGCGCACCGCCCGTCCCATGCCCTTGCAGATCGTTCATCATCCCGACTACGACGCCGGCTTCGCGGTCAACCACCGCTTCCCGATGAGCAAATATCCGCTGCTGATGGATGCCTTGCGGGCGCGCGGCCTGGCGCAGCCCAAAGCGCTCAACATGCCGGAGGCGGCGCGGCCATCATGGCTGAAGCTTGCCCACGCGGCAGACTATGTCGACCAGGTGCTTGCCTGCGAAGTGCCGGTGAGGATCGAGCGCGAGATCGGTTTCCCCATTGGACAGCGGGTTTCGCTGAGGGCGCAGCTCGCAACGGCCGGCACGGTGCTGGCGGCGCGGCTGGCCTTGCTGACCGGCACCGCCTGCAACACCGCCGGCGGCAGCCATCATGCGCGGCGCGCGCACGGCGCCGGCTTCTGCACCTTCAATGACGTAGCCGTTGCCGCGCTGGTGCTGCTTGCCGAAGCTGCTGCCCAAAACATCCTGGTCGTCGACCTCGACGTGCATCAGGGCGACGGCACGGCCGACATCCTGGGCGACGAGCCGCGCGTGTTCACCTTCTCCATGCATGGCGACCGCAACTACCCCGCGCGCAAGATCGCCTCCGATCTGGACATCGCCCTGCCCGACGGCGCCGGCGATGCAGCCTATCTGGAGCGGCTGAACGCCATCCTGCCGGAGCTGTCGGCGCGAAGGCGCTGGGATCTCGTCTTCTACAATGCCGGCGTCGATGTCCATGTCGAGGACCGGCTCGGCAGGTTGTCGCTCACGGATGACGGGCTGCGCGCCCGTGACGATATGGTGATCCGCCATTTCCGCACGCTCGATATCCCGGTGTGCGGGGTCATCGGCGGCGGCTATTCGGCGGATGTCGCAGCACTCGCCGCACGCCACGCCATCCTGTTCGAGCTGGCTGCGGAATACGCCTGAAATTCACTTCCTGAAATTGGCGATCCTGAGCAGGATGAAGGCCGGCACGACGATTGCAGCACCGAGCAGGATGTAGCCGAGGAAACGGTCGATGGCGTGGAAGCCCAAGTTCCACAGGTCGATGAAGAATTTGCGGATGCCGTAAAGCACGTCCATCGGCGACCAGCCGAAGGCATTCATGACCAAGCCGACGAGGAACGACACCACAAGCAGCTTAAGGATCACCCGGAGCGGCGTATCGCCGAGAAAGCGGTTCAGTGCGGACAAGGCCTGTCTCCACAGTCGGGTGCCGCGATTCGGGCACATGCCCAGAAATACGCAGTTGACAGCCCTGCATCAAGCCGAGCCCTCAAACCGGGATTGCGCATCGGCGCCGGGCCATGATATCGGAGGAACCAGCGCGGGTATGATGTAATGGTAGCTTGTCAGCTTCCCAAGCTGAACGCGCGGGTTCGATTCCCGCTACCCGCTCCAGCTTTTGCCCCAGTGCATTGCACTTGTTTTGGCCAATCTGAAAACCAGCGGATTTATAGGCAGTTTTTTGCAACCCGGCTGGCCGCCTTTCATCTGTTTGGCCGATGTACCGGTTCCTGGAATATTTCACATTGAGGGTCGGCGGGGCCTCGAATGACCCCAACCGGAATGTCTACCCTTTGCCCGCTGGCTTCTGCTGGCGGGCTTTTTTGAGCATCCTCGCTATTGCCAACGTGCACCGGCGCCGCTCGGGGCCACGGAATGCGCCCCGCTATTCGCTCCAAGCCTCAGCCCACCTCTCGCAAAATGAAATCGTGCAGCATCTTGGCTGCCGGCGACAGCGCGCGGTTCTTCACCGTGATCAGGCTGTAGGGTCTGACCTCGATGTCGAACTCGGTCTGGACAACATCGATGGCGCCGGCCAGGCCTTCCGGGTTCTGGATGAACTTCGCGACCTGGATCGAAACCGGCGCGATGGCGTCGGATTGCGCGACCATGACCAGAGTCAATAGCAGCGAGCTGGTATTGAGGATGCGGTCCGGCAACGCGATATTTCGGTTCAGAAAGTTGCTCTCCATCGCCTGGCGCAGCGGCGAGCCGCCCGACTGGAAAACCCAGTCATAGGCGGCGGTGTCTTCCAGCCGCACCACCTTGCCCTTGGTCAGCGGGTGGCCGCGGCGCACGATCAGGCAGGCCTTCTCGACGCCGATGACGCGGGCTTCGAACAGCCGCGGATTGAGGTCGTCGGGGATGCGGGCGATGATGAAATCGTGGCGCGAGGCGATCAGCTCGCGCGCCAACACGTTCGAGGTCTCGACCTGCATGGTGATTTCGATGCGCGGATAGAGGCGCCGGATCTCGCGGATCGCCGGTACCGCCAGCTCGATCGCCGGTGCTGTTACCGCTCCCAGGAACACCGAGCCGCCCTTGCCCGCCTTGAGCTCGAAAATCTCACGGTCGACCTCGCGCATCTCGAGCAGGATCGATCGCGCGCGCCGTGCCAACGCCTTGCCATAGGGCGTCAGCGTGATGCCGCGCGGCAGCCTTTCGCAGAGCTTGACATCGAGCACGGCCTCCATCTCGGCGATCATGCGCGAGGCCGCCGGCTGCGAGATGTTCATGACCTGGGCCGCGGCGCTCACCCGGCCGTGCTCGTCGAGGGCTGCGATCATGCGCATGTGACGCAGGCTCAAGCCGCTGCGCAGCAAGGTTCCGCCATCGCCCGGGATTTCATCGTAACCGGCTGATATTCCGCCAGGATTTCGCAGCGCCGCCATGATTTTTCCCTACTCGCACGCCCGGCGCCCCGGCAAAATCCGGCAGCGTCCTCACTAGCCTAAGCCATATCAGTCTCGATATAGCAACCATCAAAGATCGCATTTGACAGTTATGGCAAAGCGACACACCCTTCGCGCGTCCTGACACTTGACGATCGGCGACGAGAGAAAACTCGTATCGATTGAACCCAGAGTTTCGGGGCCGATTGGGAGGATACCGGAGATCGATTGACGGCAGCGGCGCCTTTGGCGCTCCTGCACGATTGCGCGGCCCACGAAACCCAAGGGTACGCGTCCATCAACCAGGGAGAGTTAATGTGAAGATTATCAAGACACTGGCCGCCGTCGCGGCCCTAGGCATCGCGGCTATGACGCTGCCGGCGCAGGCGGGCGAAGGCCTGGTCGGCGTGCTGATGCCCACCAAGACCTCGCAGCGCTGGATCAACGATGGCGACGCCGTCAAGTCCCAGCTCGAGGCTCTGGGCTACACTGTCGACCTGCAATACGCGCAGGACGACATTCCGAACCAGCTCAGCCAGCTGGAAAACGAAATCACCAAGGGCCCGAAGGCGCTGATCATCGCTTCGATCGACGGCACCACGATGGGCGATGCGCTGCAGAAGGCGAATGACGCAGGCGTCGTCGTCGTCGCTTACGACCGCCTGATCAAGAAGACGCCAAATGTCGATTACTACACCACCTTCGACAATTTCGGCGTCGGCGTCATCCAGGCAAAATCGCTGCTCAAGGGCCTCGGCTATCCCGAGAAGAAGGGTCCGTTCAACATCGAGCTGTTCGGCGGTTCGCCGGACGACAACAATGCGTTCTTCTTCTATAACGGCGCCATGTCGGTTCTTCAGCCGCTGATCGACGACAAGACCCTCGTCGTGAAGTCCGGCCAGATGGGCATGGACAAGGTCGGCACGCTGCGCTGGCTGGCGGCAACCGCCCAGGCCCGCATGGACAATCTGCTCTCCGCCAACTACTCGGACGGCAGCCGCGTCGATGGCGTGCTCTCGCCCTATGACGGCCTGTCGCGCGGCATCATCGCTTCGCTGCGTGCCGTAGGCTACGGCACTGCCGATCAGCCATGGCCGATCGTCACCGGACAGGACGCCGAGACCGCTTCGGTCAAGGCGATCATTGCCGGCGAACAGTATTCGACCGTGTTCAAGGACACCCGCGAACTCGCCAAGGCGACGGTCGAACTCGTCGACAAGGTGCTCTCGGGCGGCAAGCCGGAAGGCCTCGACACCACGACCTACAACAACGACGTCAAGGTCGTTCCCTCGATCCTGTTGACGCCGCATGACGTCGACAAGTCGAACTACCAGGCGCTGGTGGTCGACTCCGGCTACATCAAGGCCGAAGAACTGAAGTAATCGCGGTTACAAAGCCTGGGGTCCTGCGCAGGCAGGGCCCCTTTTCGTTGGCGAGCCAGCCCGGTATTGTTTGCGGACCTCGCAGGAGTGGTATTCTCAATGGCATCGACGATTTTGGAGATGCGCGACATCACCAAGACGTTTCCAGGCGTCAAGGCGCTGTCGAACGTCAAGCTCATGGTCGAGGAAGGCGAGATCCATGCCGTGGTCGGCGAGAACGGCGCCGGCAAGTCGACGCTGATGAAGGTGCTGTCGGGTGTGTATCCGTCCGGCACCTATGACGGCCAGATCATCTATCGCGGCGATGAGTGCCATTTTAAAGGCATCCATGACAGCGAGCGCAAGGGCATCGTCATCATCCACCAGGAGCTTGCGCTGGTGCCGATGCTGTCTATCGCCGAAAACATATTTCTCGGCAACGAGCAGGCCAGATACGGCGTCATCGACTGGAATGCCAACGAGACGCGCACCAGCGCCCTGCTCAAGAAGGTCGGCCTCAAGGAAGACCCCAACACGCTGATCACCAATATCGGCGTCGGCAAGCAGCAGCTGGTCGAGATCGCCAAGGCGCTCAGCAAGGAAGTGAAGCTGCTCATTCTGGACGAGCCGACGGCGAGCCTGTCCGAAAAGGACAGCCAGGCGCTGCTCGATCTGCTGCTCGAATTCAAGCGGCAGGGCATCACTTCGATCCTGATCTCCCACAAGCTCAACGAGGTGAACCGGGTCGCCGACAAGGTCACGATCATCCGTGACGGCCGGACCATCGAGACGTTGGCCAAGAAGGACATCTCGGAGGACCGCATCATCACGTCGATGGTCGGCCGTTCGCTCGACGACCGCTACCCGCCGCGAGAGCCGAAGATCGGTGAGACCGTTCTCGAAGTGAAAAACTGGTCGGTCTACCATCCCATCCATGCCGAGCGGCAGGTCATCAAGGGCATCAACCTCAACGCCCGCAAGGGCGAGGTGGTCGGCATTGCCGGGCTGATGGGCGCCGGCCGGACCGAGTTTGCCATGAGCCTGTTCGGCCGGTCCTATGGCCGTCGCATCACGGGCGAGGTGTTCCTTAACGGCAAGCCGATCGATGTCTCTTCGGTGAGCAAGGCGGTGGAACACGGCATCGCCTATGTTACGGAGGACCGCAAGACCTACGGTCTCAACTTGATCGACCATATCAAGCATAACATCACGCTGGCCAACCTGCCCGGCGTCTCGCGCCATGGCGTGATCGAGGATTTGCGCGAGCTTTCCGTCGCCAACGATTATCGCGGCAGGACCAATATCCGCGCCTCAAGCGTCTACCAGATGACCGGCAACCTTTCTGGCGGCAATCAGCAGAAGGTGGTGCTGTCGAAATGGCTGTTCGCCAATCCGGAAGTGCTGATCCTCGACGAGCCGACACGCGGTATCGATGTCGGCGCCAAATATGAAATCTATACGATCATCGCGCGTCTCGCCTCCGAGGGTAAGGCAATCATCGTCATCTCGTCGGAAATGCCCGAACTGCTCGGCATCACCGACCGCATCTACGTCATGAACGAAGGACGCATCGTCGGCGAAATGGCGGCGAGCGACGCCAGCCAGGAAAAGATCATGCGCGCCATCGTCCGTGGAGAAGGGAAAGCATCATGAGCACCGAAAGCGCTCCCGGGCCGCAAACCGGCGTCGCCCAGGATATACAACAGGCACCTCGCATTGCCGTCTCGGCGCTGGTCACCAATCTGCGCGAATACGGGTTGGTGCTGGCGTTGATCGCAATCATGGTGTTCTTCCAGTTCACCACGTCCGGAACGCTGTTCAAGCCGGTGAACCTCAGCAATCTCGTGCAGCAGAACAGCTTCATCATCGTGATGGCGCTGGGCATGCTTCTGGTGATCGTTTCGGGCCATATCGATCTCAGCGTCGGCTCAGTCGCCGGCTTCATCGGCGCACTGGCGGCGATGATGATGGTCATCTGGCCGCTTGGCCCATTGAGCAATCCGCTGGTGGTGTCGATCATCTGCCTGATCGTCGGTGGTGCGATCGGCGCGGCACAAGGCTACTGGATTGCCTATCACCGAATACCGAGCTTTATCGTCACGCTGGCGGGCATGCTGATCTTCCGCGGCATCTGCCAGGCGCTGCTCGGTGGCGGGTCTTCCGTGGGGCCGCTTCCAGTCGGCTTCAAGGCGCTCAGTTCCGGCTTCATTCCGGACCTGATCGGCCCATTGACACTGATACCGCCAACCGTGAACGCCGCCGGCAAAACCATTGTCGGCAGCGGCCTCACGCTGCACCTGACGACGATCGTGATCGGCCTCGTCGCCGTGCTCGCCTATGCCTATTTCGGGCTCAGGGCACGGCGCACCCGCGAGAAGCATGGCTACGAAGCCGAGCCCTTCTCGCTGTTCGTCGTCAAGACCCTGGTGATCAGCGCGCTGGCGCTGTTTCTCGTTTACCAATTCGCCACCTATAGGGGCCTCCCCATCGTTCTCATGGTGATGGGTGTGCTGATCGCGTTGTTCGTCTTCGTTACCAAACGCATGACGATCGGCCGCCGCATCTATGCGATGGGCGGCAATGCCAAGGCAGCCCAGCTATCGGGCATCAAGACCGAACGGCTGACGTTGATGGTGTTCATCAATATGGGCGTGCTGTCGGCACTCGGCGGCCTGATTATCGCAGCGCGCCTGGGGCAGGCTGTGCCGGCGGCCGGCCTCGGCAGCGAGCTCGACGTCATCGCCGCGGTGTTCATCGGTGGCGCTTCGGCGATGGGCGGCGTCGGCCAGGTCATCGGCGCGGTGGTCGGCGGCTTCATCATGGGCGTCATGAACAACGGCATGTCGATCATGGGCGTCAATGTCGACTGGCAGCAGGTGGTCAAAGGCCTGGTGCTGCTCGGCGCCGTCGTCTTCGACGTCTACAACAAGAACAAGGCTTGAGAGGCAACCAGGAGGCATACGGGTCACATCGCGGCGCTGCCGGGCGGCGCAAAGAAGTCCCTCGAGGGACCTGATCCGCGAGCGCAATCCGGACGAAGAATTTCAATCGAGGCGCGGACAACGGTCCGAGCCGCGCCGGGCAGGGTTTGCCAAGAAAGGCACGCCAAGCCCGCAATTCAGAGAGGGTTACCATGCTGATCTCACAGATCCTCGACGACGCCGAGACGATCCGCGTCGTTGCCCGCAACGGCGGCAAGACCCGCGTCATCAACGGCGCGCGCAGCGTCTATTCGCTGGCGATGGAAGCCGCGCGCACCGGCAGCGGGCTTGTCGCCCTGATCGAGCGCAAGGGCTTCGGCGAAACCATCGATCTGGACGCAGCCTACAAGAAGGGACGACTGCTGTCGCCGATCAACCATCCCGATCCGGCGCATCTCCATCTCACCGGCACCGGGCTGACGCATCTCGGCTCCGCCGCGACCCGCGATTCCATGCACAAGAAGCTCAGCACGGACGGCGAGGAACAGCTGACCGATTCCATGAAGATGTTCCGCATGGGGCTTGAGGGTGGCAAGCCGGCGAAGGGCCAGATCGGCGTGCAGCCGGAATGGTTCTACAAGGGCAACGGCACTATGGCGGTGGCGCCCGGTGCGGCGCTTGTGTCGCCGGCCTTCGCCCAGGATGCCGGCGAGGAGCCGGAAATCGCCGGTATCTATGTGATCGGCGACGACGGCGCCCCATTCCGCGTCGGCTTCACCCTGTCGAACGAGTTTTCCGACCACGTCACCGAGCGTGTGAACTATCTCTTCCTCGCCCATTCCAAGCTGCGTAACGCTTCGTTCGGCCCGGAGATCCTGATCGGCGACCTGCCGTCCGATATCCGCGGCGCTTCACGCATCCTGCGCGACGGCAAGCTGCTTTGGGAAAAGCCGTTCCTGTCGGGCGAGGCGAACATGTCGCACACCATTGGCAATCTCGAGCATCACCACTTCAAATACTCGGCCTTCCGCCAGCCGGGTGATGTGCATGTACACATGTTCGGCACGGCAACACTGTCCTTCGCCGACGGCATCAGGACCGAGGCCGGTGACGTATTCGAAATCGAGGCGCAGGATTTCGGCCTGCCGCTGCGCAACCCGCTTGAAATCGAGCAGCCGGTGAAGGTGGCGGTGAAGGCGCTTTGAGGCGTCGATGACAGCGTGATCTCCCCCCTCGTGGGGGAGATTGGCAGTTCCAAACTCATCGCGCGGCGCGGAAATGCTTGGACAGTTTCAGGCCCTGCGCCTGATAGTTCGAGCCGAGATCTGTGCCGTAGAGCGCCTGCGGCCGTTTCAGCATGTGCTCGTAGACCAACCGTCCGACGATCTGGCCGTGGTCGAGGATGAACGGCACTTCGTGGCTACGCACCTCGAGCACCGCCCGGCTGCCGGTGCCGCCCGACGCCGAATGGCCGAAACCCGGGTCGAAGAAACCGGCATAATGGACGCGGAACTCGCCGACCAGCGGGTCGAAAGGCGTCATTTCGGCGGCGTAGAGTGGCGGCACATGGACCGCCTCGCGCGACACCAAGATGTAGAATTCGTCCGGATCGAGCACCAGCTCGCCGGCGCCGCTTTTGTAGAGCGGCTCCCAGAAATCGACGACATCCTGCGCGGCGCGCTTGTCGACGTCGACCAGGCCGGTGTGGTGCTTGCCGCGATAGCCGACCAGCCCGTCCTTGTCGCCGTCGAGATCGATCGACAGCGCGATTCCGCCGCCTGAGATGTTGGGTGGTTCGGTGGCGACCAACATTTCGGCGCGGTGCAACTCGTGCAGCTCGCTTTCCGACAAGAGCGCATTGCCGGTGCGGAACCTGATCTGCGACAGCCGCGAGCCGGTCCGCACGATGATCGGGAAAGTGCGCGGGCTGACCTCCAGATAGAGCGGGCCTTCATAGCCAGCGGCGATCTTGTCGAACTCGTGGCCACGGTCGGTCATTACGCGGGTGAAGATATCGAGCCGTCCGGTCGAGCTTTTCGGGTTGGCGGAGGCGGAAATATGGGCGGGCAGCGCCAGGCTTTCGAGCAGCGGCACGATGTAGACGCAGCCGGTTTCCAGCACCGCACCTTCGGCGAGGTTGATCTCGTGCAGCTTCAGCCGGTCGAGCTTGTCGACAACCCTGTGGTCCGGGCCGGGCAAGAAGGAAGCACGCACTCGCCAGGCCTTGTCGCCGAGCCTGAGGTCAAGGCTGGCCGGCTGGATCTGATCGGCATCGAGCATGCGCGGCGATTTCAGCGCGCCCGTCTGGAACAGCTCGGAAATATGCTGATCGGGAAGAATGCCTGTCTGCCGCAAGGGTCTGGCTCCGTTCGAAGGCCGGGCGAGGTCTTGTTCTGTCGCAGGTCCGACCGTGGACGCCTTTGGCACCTGCTTGGTACAACCCTCTTAATCATGCCGGCAATTGACGCAAGCGTGGCGCGGGTCTAAAGCTCGTTATCCCGTGGTGATTTGGCCGGTCGGCTTGCAGCCACGTTAAACAAGTCGCTAAAGGACCGTCGGCCGCAAGGCCATATGGACCGGTTGCGACTTTCGCGGCCGGTTTTTTGTTGTTTGGACCAATTTTGGTGTTTGGATGGAATGATGACCAAGAAGCGCGACTGGAAGCCTCAGACCGCACTCGTGCATGCCGGGACGCTGCGTTCCGGCTTCGGCGAGACCTCCGAGGCGATGTATCTCACCCAAGGCTATGTCTACGAGACGGCGCAAGCGGCGGAGGCCCGCTTCAAGGGCGAGGAGCCGGGCTTCATCTATTCGCGCTATGCCAATCCGACGGTCGACATGTTTGAGAAACGCATGTGCGCGCTGGAAGGAGCCGAGGACGCGCGCGCGACGGCATCCGGCATGGCGGCGGTGACGGCAGCACTGCTGTGTAGCGCCAAGGCGGGCGACCATATCGTGGCGGCGCGCGCGCTGTTCGGCTCCTGCCGCTGGGTGATCGAGACGCTGGCGCCGAAATACGGCATTGAGGCAACGCTGGTCGACGGCACCGACATCGCCAATTGGGAAAAGGCGGTCAAGCCAAACACCAAACTGTTTTTCCTGGAAAGCCCTACCAATCCAACGCTGGAGGTAGTCGACATTGCCGCCGTCGCGGCACTTGCCAATTCGATCGGCGCCAGGCTGATCGTCGATAATGTCTTCGCTACGCCCTTGCAGCAGAAACCCCTGCAGCTCGGCGCCCACATCGTCGTCTATTCGGCCACGAAGCATATTGACGGCCAGGGGCGTTGTCTTGGCGGCATCGTTCTGTCGGACAAGAAATGGATCGACGAGAATCTGCATGACTATTTCCGCCACACCGGCCCCAGCCTCTCGCCCTTCAATGCCTGGACGCTGCTGAAAGGCCTGGAGACGCTGCCGCTACGCGTACGCCAGCAGACGGAAAGTGCCGGCCGCATCGCGGATTTCCTGGCCGAGCGCCCGCAAATCGCCCGCGTCATCTATCCCGGCCGCGCCGACCACCCGCAAGCGGCCGTGGTCAAGAAGCAGATGTCAGGCGGCTCGACGCTGATTTGCTTCGATGTGAAGGGCGGCAAGCAGGCGGCCTTTGCCTTCCAGAACGCACTCGACGTCGTGCTGATTTCCAACAATCTCGGCGACGCCAAGAGCCTGATCACCCATCCGGCGACGACCACACACAAGAACTTGACTGATGAAGCCCGCGCCGAGCTCGGCATCGGACCGGGAACGCTCAGGCTGTCAGTCGGCCTTGAGGACGCCGACGACCTGCTCGAAGACATCGAGCAGGCACTGAGAGTTGCCGGATAAGGGCGGGCCGAACAGAGGCAGCGGGGACGTGCCGATCAGGCGCCGGACGGGGTCTCTTCCAGCTCCGCGACAGTCTTTGTCTGGATAGTCATCACGTTGCCGCGCCAGTCGACGGCGCCGCTCAGCCATCCGCGCGCCCAAATGGCGGGAAGCATCAGGTCTCGTGCCATCATCGCCGGGATCGTGCGCGGCGACAGGTGCCATCCCTTGGCCGAGGCCAAGGCGCATTCCGGCAGGTAGGCCGCGACCAGCACGGCGATGGCGGTTGCCGGCAGGCTGACGCCGGCGTCAGCCGCAGCGATCAGTGCAAGCACTAGCGGCGGTGCCGCGCCGATCAGGATTTCGGGGGCAAAGAACAGTGCAAAGGTGACGCGGCGCAGCCGCGCCCAGCGCGCCTGCCGTGACCAGATCTCGCCAAGCGTGCGCCGGCCGAGCGGCTGTTCGAAGGGAGAGGCGACAAGATTGACCCGCAGTCCGAGCCCATTGACCAGCTTGGTCGCGGCGGCGTCCTCGGCGATCTCGGCGGCAAGCGCGCGGATGCCGCCATTGGCATCGAGCATTGGCTTGTTCCACAACATGCTCTTACCCTGGGCGAAGCCGAGGCCGAGCGCCTCTCCAGCGTACTGCCAGCGTGCCTGCAGCGTGTTGAGAAAGGCGCATTCGACCTCCCCCCAGAAGCCGTCCGGCCGCGAGCCGATCGGCGTCGAGCAGACGAGGCCAGTGTCGTGCCGCCACGCCGCCATCAGGTACTGGACGTAGTCGCTCGGCATAAGCACGTTGGAATCGGCAAGGATGACCCAGCGATAACGCGCCGCCTCCCAACCCTTCACGCAATTGTTGAGTTTTGGATTGCCGCTGATGCGGTCGTCACCGACCAGAAGGCGGGCGCGAATAGCTGGAAAGCGCGCCATTGCGGCGGTGATCGGCTTGACCACCGGGTCGTCGGCATGGGCGACACAGAAGATGAGTTCGTAGCGCGGCCAGTCGAGTGAGAAGGCGCGCTCCAGCGTCTCTTCGGCAAACGGCTCGACGCCGCGCGCCGGGATGACGATCGATACCGGCGGCGCGTTGGCCGCGGGCGGTGCAATACTGGCTGGTCGCTTCAGCTTCTGCGAAGCTAACAGGATGCTGGCGAGATTTGAAAGAAGGAGGGCTATGGAAAGGAGGGCGGCTGCGTATGTCGGTTCCATCGAGATCTGGTCACTCCAGAAATGCCGGCCGCATGACAGCCGTTTTCAACAATTCGACAGAACGCTGAGTCGTCCGGCACAAGCCTGCACACCATCATTGTCATGTGTCACTCAAATGACATTGTTTTTCGGCACCTGCGCTTGAGATCGGGCAAGAAGATGCTGCGCATCGTTGACCAAACTGCGCTGAGCATCGAAAGTTCCATCTACATTGCTTTGGAGCAGTTTATGTACAGCGCCGTCACCCGCAACATCGAAGTGCAGGTCAGGCCGTTCTATCTGGAGGATCACTCCGATCCGCCGCAAAACCGCTATGTCTGGGGCTACCAGGTGACCATCGACAATCAGTCGGATGAGTTCGTGCAGCTTCTTTCACGCTACTGGCACATCACCGACGGTACCGGCAAAGTCGAGGAAGTGCGCGGCACCGGGGTCGTCGGCGAGCAACCCGGACTCAACCCCGGCGACAGCTATCAGTATACGTCCGGATGCCCGCTCTCGACCCCGTCCGGCATCATGGTCGGGCACTACACAATGCGCAACAAGCGGGGCGAGACGTTCGACGTCGCCATCCCCGCCTTCTCGCTCGATTTGCCGGGCACGCGGCGCACCGTCAATTGAGGGCCGTCATCCAGCCGCTGCAAACTCCGCCGGGTCGAAGTCATATTGCTTCGAGCAGAATTCGCAGGCGACGTGAATGCTGCCATCCTCGGTGCTGTCCCTGATCTCCTCGGCGGAAAAGCCTTCGAGAATGCCGCGGATCTTCTCCCTCGAGCATGAGCACTGGTCGGCGACCGGCACGCCGCCGAACACGCGGACGCCATGCTCGTGGAAAAGCCGGTAAAGCAGCCGTTCGGCGCCGATCGTCGGATCGATCAGCTCGGTCGGTTCAATGGTACCAAGCAGCGCCAGCAGCTCCTGCCAGGAATTGTCGGTCGGGTCATGGATTTCCTCACGCGGATCGCCGTCGCCACCGGGAAGGTCGGGTACGCGCATACGCTCCGCCGACTGCGGCAGGAATTGCGCCAGCAGGCCACCGGCCCGCCATTGCTCGCGGGCACCGCCGACGCCGGGCGTCAGAAGCTTGGCAACCGAAAGGCGGAGGTCCGTCGGAATCTGCTCCGACTGGCGGAAATAGGTGCGTGCGGCATCTTCCAGTGTGACGCCGTCGAGCTGGACGATGCCCTGGTAGCGCTGCGTGTGAGCGCCCTGGTCAATGGTCAGCGCCAGGACGCCGCTGCCGAGCAGCGTCTGCGGTGACGTCTCGCCGGCAGAAGTCAAAGCCTGCAGCCGGTCGGCATCGAAGCGGGCATAAGCGCGCAGCGCGTGCGGCGTGGAGAAATCGGCGACCAGCATGTCGACCGGCCCGTCGGTGCGGGTCTGCAGAATGAACTTGCCCTCGAATTTCAGCGAAGTTCCGAGCAGTACCGTCAGCACACAGGCTTCGGCCAGGAGCCGGGCGACCGGCTCGGGATAGTCGTGGCGGCTGAGAATGGCGTCGAGCATCGGCCCGAGCTGGACGGTGCGGCCGCGCACGTCGAGCGGGCCGACCTCGAACGGCAAGACATGATCGTCGCCGGCGTAGCCGAATTCGCCGAGCTTGGGTTTATGTTCAGCCAATTGATGAGTTTCCAACATGACAAAGCTCCGGGGCGCGGCGATGCCGCCCTCCGGGGCGCATGCGACGAGACGCGCTCGATTTGCGTGATGCGCCTGAGATAGGCACCACCCACTCCCGGATCAAGGCGGCCCAGATCAAGGCGGCCCGGATCAAGGCGGCGCAGATCAGGCCGGCCCGGATCATCGCGGCCCGTATCAAGCGCCCAGGCACCAGGCCAGGACCGCCTTCTGGGCATGGAGCCGGTTCTCGGCCTCATCGAACACCACAGAATGCGGTCCGTCGATGACCTCGTCGGTAACCTCCTCACCGCGATGCGCCGGCAGACAGTGCATGAACAGCGCGTCCGGCTTGGCTTTCGCCATCAGTGCCGCATTGACCTGATAGGGCAGGAAGACATTGTGGCCGCGGGCACGGTGCTCCTGGCCCATCGACACCCAGCAGTCGGTGACGATGCAGTCGGCCTCGTGAACGGCCTCCTCGGGCGAGCGGGTGAATTTCAGCTTGCCGCCATTGGCTTTCGACCAGTCGACATGCTTCTGAGCCGGTTCGCTGCCCTCGGGCACGGCGACGTTCAGCTTGAATTGGAACCGCGCAGATGCCTCCAGGAGCGAATGCAGCACGTTGTTGCCGTCGCCGGTCCAGGCGATCGTCTTGCCGGCCACCGGACCGCGGTGCTCTTCGAAGGTCATGATGTCGGCCATCAGCTGGCAGGGATGGGTCTCGTCGGTCAGCCCGTTGATGACGGGGACCGTAGCGTTTTCCGTCAGTTCCAACAGCCGGTCATGCGAGGTGGTGCGGATCATGATGGCATCGACATAGCGCGACAGCACCTTGGCCGTGTCGGCAATGGTCTCCGAGCGGCCAAGCTGCATCTCGGTGCCGGTCAGCATGATCGTCTCGCCACCCAACTGCCGCATGCCGACGTCGAACGATACGCGCGTGCGCGTCGACGGCTTGTCGAAGATCATCGCCAGCACCTTGCCTTCGAGCGGCTTGCTGCGTTCTCCGGCCTTGAGCCTTGCCTTTCGCACAGCTGCGTCGTCGAGCATGAAGCGCAGATCGCCTTCGGAAACGGCAGAAAGATCGGTAAAATGGCGAAGGGACATCAGGAATTCCAGGATTACTTCGCAGCGGCAGCGACGATGGCATCCGCCAGGCTCTTGGCGCCGGCACGAATGCGCTCGAGCGCCTCGTGGATCTCGGCGTCAGTGACGGTGAGAGGCGGCAGCAGGCGGATAACGTTGTCGCCGGCCGGAACCGTCAAGAGATGCTGGTCACGCAGTGCCACCGTGACCTTGGTGTTGGGCATCGCGCATTTAAGCCCAAGCATCAGGCCGGTGCCCCTGATGCTTTCGATAACATCCGGAAATTCGTCGGCGACACCGGCGAGCCCCTGCTTCAACAGCAGCGCCTTGCGCCGGACGTCCTCGAGAAAGCCGTCTTCCAGCACCACGTCGAGCACGGCGTTGCCGACCGCCATCGCCAGCGGATTGCCGCCGAAGGTGGTGCCGTGCACGCCGGCGGTCATGCCGACCGCCGCCTGGTCGGTGGCGAGGCAGGCACCCATCGGGAAGCCGCCGCCGATGCCCTTGGCCACCGCCATCAGGTCGGGGGTGACGCCCGCCCATTCATGCGCAAACAGCTTTCCGGTGCGGCCGACGCCGCATTGGACCTCGTCGAAAATCAGAAGCAGTCCGTGCTGATCGCAGAGCTGCCTGAGCCGCTTCAGCGATTGTGTCGGCACTTGCCTGATACCGCCCTCGCCTTGCACCGGCTCGATCAGGATCGCCGCGGTTTCAGGCGTGATCGCCTTTTCGGCTGCATCCACATCGTCGAAGCCGACCTGGTCGAAGCCGTCGACCTTGGGACCGAAACCTTCCAGGTATTTGTACTGGCCGCCGGCGGCGATGGTCGCCAGGGTACGGCCGTGGAAGGCGCCTTCGAAGGTGATTGTGCGGTATCGCTCGGGATGGCCCTTGACGAAGTGGTAGCGCCGCGCCGTCTTGATGGCGCATTCGAGCGCCTCTGCGCCGGAATTGGTGAAAAACACCTTGTCGGCGAAGCTGGCGTCGGCCAGCCGCTCGCCGAGCCGGCTCTGTCCCGGAATCTCGTACAGATTGGAGACGTGCCAGAGCTTGGCGGCCTGCTCGGTGAGGGCCGCGACCAAATGCGGATGGCTGTAGCCCAATGAATTGACGGCGATCCCGCCGGCGAAATCGAGATATCGCTCGCCCTTATCGGTGACCAGCCAGGTGCCTTCACCGTGGTCGAAAGCCAGGGGTGCGCGAACAAAGGTCTCGAAAAGCGCCGAACCGCTCATTATATGCGTCTCCGGAACCGGAAAAATCAAAAAGCCGCCAAAGCGGCGGCCCTTGCGGCTTATCGTGTTTTTCGGCCGTGAAGTCAACGAAAAGGTCGCGCAAGGACGTGCGGCAAGCCCTCCAGCATAACGCCGGCTCATAAGCGACCGGGCAAGTTGGGGAAAACCGAAAAAACCGATTCGTGTTGGCCTTGGGACTCTTGTCACCGAGTCAGCGCATAAGGTAATTGTAGTAGAGAAATAACTAGATTTCGTGCGGCGGACCTAATCACCCGATATATGTGGTGTCTGCCCGGCAGAAGCCGGGTCGGGAATGGATTCCGATTGCCGCACGTTTCAGCAGGAGCGCGGTCTCATGAACTGGACTGACGAGCGAGTCGAACTTCTCAGAAAATTGTGGTCGGAGGGCCTCAGCGCCAGCCAGATCGCCGCACAGCTTGGCGGGGTCAGCCGCAATGCCGTCATCGGCAAAGTGCACCGGCTGAAACTGTCCGGTCGCGGACGCACGACCGCCTCACCGGCACGCCAGAAGAAGACGGTACAGGGATCGACGATCCAGAAATCGGTGTCTCGGGCAGCAAGCGCCACGCGCCATGCCACCACGTCGATGTCGATCGGTGCGACCGCGCTCAAGGCGCAGTTCGATGCCGAACCGGTGGCGCGCCACTATATCCGCCCGGTCGAGAACGTCGTCGTGCCGATCTCGCGGCATCTGCAACTCGTCGAGCTGAACGAGCGCACCTGCAAATGGCCGAATGGCGATCCGCTTTCGGAAGATTTCCATTTCTGCGGCAACGACGCCGCCGAAACCGGGCCCTACTGCAAGTACCACGCCCGCGTGGCGTTTCAGCCAGCATCGGAGCGGCGGCGGCATAGATAGGCAGTAGGCAGTAGGGGAAGATAGCGCTTCACAAGGGTCGTTTCGCCAACAACTCACTCCCGTATTGCCTATTCTCTACTGGCTACTGGCTACTGCCTATTCCCTTACCCTTACAGCCACCCATTCTTGCGAAACCGCCAGTAAAGAAACGTGCAGATCAGGGCAATTGCCGCCAGGACGGCCGGGTAGCCATATTCCATCCTCAGTTCCGGCATGTCGCTGAAATTCATGCCATAAATGCCGGCGAATGCCGTGGGCACGGCCAAGATGGCGGCCCATGAGGCAAGCTTCTTGGAAATCGCCGTCTCCTGGCTTTGACCGACCAGAAGGCTCGCCTCGAAGGCGAAAGCGAGAACCTCACGCAGGCTGTCGATCTTTTCCTGGACAGTGCGGATATGGTCGGTGACGTCGCGAAACAGCGGGTGCATGGCTGTGTGGATTTGCGGCAGATCGGCGCTGGTCAGCCGCCGGCAGACCTCCACCAGCGGCAGAGCAGCGTTGCGCAGGCGCAAGAGATCGCGGCGCAGCATGTAAAGCCGCTCGATATCGGAGCCGGTCATCGGTTTCAGCAGAACCTTGTCCTCGATCGCCTCGACCTCGTTTTCGATCTGCTCGAGCACGGGCATGTAGTTGTCGACGATGAAATCGAGAATGGCGTAGAGGACGAAATCCTCGCCCTTGGCGAGGGAATGCGGACAGCTTTCCCAGTGCTGGCGAACGGCGGCGTAGGAGGTCGAGGGGCCATGCCTGACGCTGACGATATAGCCGGCGCCGACGAACAGATGCGTCTCGCCGAAGGTGACACGGCTGTCGATCAACTGCGCCGTGCGGGCAACGATGAATAGGGCATCGCCATATTGCTCGATCTTCGGCCGTTGGTGCGGATGCTCGGCGTCCTCGATCGCCAGCTCATGCAGATGGAATTGCGCCTGGACGCGCAGTAACAAATTGCGGTCGGGCTCCAGCAGTCCGATCCAGACCACGTGGCCCGGCTTCCCGGCCCATTCGCCGGCTTCCTCGATCGGAATGTCGGCGATGCGCCGCCCAGCCGTATAGACGCCGCAAGCGATTATACCCGACATCGGCGGCGCAGGAGCAAACTCGCGGACATATTCCATCGCAGCCTCCTGGAGGCGGGGCCTTCATCGCGGAACTGAGAAGTCAGCGCGTCGAAAGCTTAGCGCAATTTTCTGTCAGGTGGCGAATCCGAAATTCGCATTAGTATCGAGAGACACTCATTTCGCTGGTTGCGTTGCGGGAAGAATAACCTTGTCCGTCTTGTCGCCCTTCGGACGATCGGCCGGCATCTGGTCCCCGGTGACGATATAGTAGATCGTCTCGGCGATGTTGGTGGCGTGGTCGCCGATGCGCTCGATGTTCTTGGCGCAAAACAGGAGATGCGTGCAGGGCGTGATGTTGCGTGGGTCTTCCATCATGTAAGTCAGCAACTCGCGAAACAGCGAGGTGTACATGGCATCGATCTGGTCGTCGCGGTCGCGCACGAAACCGATTTTTTCCACCGACCGCGATGCGTAGACGTCGAGTACTTCCTTGAGCTGTGTCAGCGCCAGATTAGCCAAAGCCTCGAGGCCGCGGAACAGGCTGCTCGGCTGGCGCCCATCAGCGACAGCAACCACTCGCTTGGCGACGTTCTTGCCGAGGTCGCCTACCCGTTCGAGGTCCGCCGAGATGCGGATCGCACCGACGATCTCGCGCAGATCCGTCGCCATCGGCTGGCGCTTGGCGATGATGATGATCGCCTTGTCGTCGATCTCGCGCTGCCCCTCATCCAGAACCAGGTCGTCTCGAATGACTTTCTGGGCAAGTCCCGGATCCGCATTGACCAGTGCCGCGACGGCCTGCTCGACCATGCGCTCGGCATGCCCGCCCATCGCCGCGATGCGCTTCGACAGATATTTCAGCTCCTCGTCATAGGCGCTGACGATGTGCACGGACTGCATGGACCAAATGCCTTCCCGGGATCTTGTGGTTGAGTCGCTCCCTCGAATCCCCGCTGATACGCTAGCCGGATGACAGAAAAAAGAAACGGCCCATCATGGGCTAGAGATAGTACTGCGTCAGCGAGCCGGCAAATGGACGGTGAACGCCGCACCCTTGCCGACTTCCGACCAGATGGAGAGCCTGGCGTTGTGCCGGGTCAGGATATGCTTGACGATGGATAGGCCAAGGCCGGTGCCCTTCTGGGTCCGGCTGTTCTCGACGTCGACGCGGTAGAAGCGTTCGGTGATGCGCGGGATGTGTTCTTCGGGAATGCCGGGGCCGAAATCCCTGATAGTGACGTCGATCCCCGGTTCGGTATCGCTGTCGCTGCGCGTGATCGACACCACGACGCGTCCGCCCGACTGACCATATTTGCAGGCGTTTTCCAGCAGGTTTTCGAAGACCTGGAAAAGCTCGTCCCGATCGCCGGGCACGGCGAGCGGTCCTTCCGCGAAATCACGCTCGATGACGACGCCGTTTTCCTTTGCGAGCGGCCCAAGCGAATCGATTACGCTGTCGATGGCCTGGCGCAGATCGACCTCGGTTCCCAGCTTGAGATAGGGCTTCATCTCCAGCCGTGACAGCGACAGAAGGTCGTCGATGAGGCGCGCCATGCGGCTGGTCTGGTTCTGCATGATCTGCAGGAACTGCTCGCGTGCCGCAGGGTCGTTGCGGGCCGGCCCGCGCAGCGTCTCGATGAAGCCGGCAATCGAGGCGAGAGGCGTGCGCAGCTCGTGGCTGGCGTTGGCAATGAAGTCGGCGCGCATTCTGTCGATCCGGCGCGCTTCGCTCTGGTCCTTAAACACCAGCACGTAGAGATCCGTGGCGTGACCGACAGAAGACGCGCTCACCCGATAGGCTCGTTCGACCGGCAGCCTTTCTATGTAGTCGACGCTGTCCGATGCGACGTTGCCTGCCAAAATATTATCCAGCAAGGACTGCATTTCGGGCGCGCGGAATTTCAGCGACAGCGACATGCCGGGGGCAATCCCGCCAAAGGCTGCAAAGGCGGCGGCGTTGGCATGGACGATGGCGGCGGAACGATCGAAAATGATCAGCGGATCGGCAACCGCTGCCGCGAGATATTCGCCGGAAAGTTGTTGCAAGCCGCTCGCCTCGACGGCCGCGGCATTTTCGGTCGATTGACGGGCGACGCCGGCCGGCAGTATCGCCGCGGCAACCAGCACGGCGCCTGCCAGCAGCACCACATAGCCAGACATGCCGGCAAAACCATAAACGATCAGAACCGCAACGAAGCCGGCCGCTAGCAGCCAGCGGCTGTTCCACAGCCGCATGGCGACGGCTTGCGCCCTGCCTTTCCGCTCTGTGCCGATATCGGCCATTTGCGCTCCGTCGCCTGCGCTCCGTGTGCGGCCAACGCTCAATAACTTCCTGCTGGACCGACGCTAGAGCGCCGTGCGTCCAATTGGGCGCACAAAGGACGCTCTACCGCATTATCTGCTGCATCGTTCTTTCCGAAAATCGATTCCGATTTTCGGGCCGATGCCGTAAGGCTTCCAATAGCATGAGTCCGGAGGCTGGAAAGGTTCGTCTCGATGAAAAACGCCAAAGAAAGCCCCACTGCAGCTTCATCGGGGCCGCTGAAGATCATGATCTACGGCAAGGAGCGGGAGTTCGACATCGAGGCTCCGACGCTTCCCGACTGGATCGAGGACCGCAAGCTCACCGCCGGCGGCTACCCTTACGACAAGAAAATGAAGGGCGAGGAGTATGACGAGAGGTTAGAGAAGCTGCAGATCGAGCTGGTCAAGGCGCAGGCGTGGCTGCAGTCGACAGGCAAGCGGGTAATGTCGCTGTTTGAGGGGCGCGACGCTGCCGGCAAGGGCGGCACGATCTTCGTTTTGCGCCAGTATCTGAACCCTCGCACGGCGCGCAACGTGGCGCTGACCAAGCCAACACCCACCGAGCTTGGACAATGGTACTTCCAGCGTTACGTCGACCACTTCCCGACGTCGGGCGAATTCGTCACCTTCGACCGCTCCTGGTACAACCGCGCCGGTGTTGAACCGGTGATGGGATTCTGCACGCCCGAGCAGCACGAGCAATTTCTGGACGAGGTTCCGCATTTCGAGCGGATGATCCGCAACGAAGGCATCCATTTCTTCAAATTCTGGCTGAACATCGGCCGGGAAACACAGCTCGAGCGGTTCCACGACCGTCGCTGGAGCCCGCTGAAGAGCTGGAAGTTTTCGCCGATCGACATCGCCGGCATCACCAAATGGGACGACTACACCAAGGCGCGCGACCTGATGGTGGAACGCACGCACAAGGAGTTCGCGCCCTGGATCATTGTGCGGGCGAACGACAAGCGGCGCGCGCGGCTGGCCGTCATGCAGCGCATTCTCCTGTCGCTTCCCTATGACGGCCGCGATCTCGACGTCATCGGTAAGGTGGACAAGAAGATCATCGGCGAAGGGCCGACTTTCCTCGAAAAATAAGCTCACCTCATCGATACGCGGCTGTCATGCCGCCAGCCGGGCAATCCGCTGCAGTCGCTTCAGCGTAGTGTCGTCCTGCAGCGCCTGCTGGAAAAGGGAGATCTCCTGGTCGATGCGGTCGCAGAGCGCGCCGGTGTCGCCCCTAAGCAGGTCGCGCGTCTGCTGCAGCGCCGCGACAGGCTTCTTGGCGAGTTGCCTGGCTCTTGCCAACGTGGCTTCCTCGACGCTGGCGTCCGTCACGATCTCGCCGACAAGGCCCAGTGCCCTGGCATCTTCGGCGGCGAGCGTGTCGCCCAGGCAGAAGAAGCGGAACGCCCCGGCATAGCCGAGCTTCTGCGGCGCCAGGATGCTGGTCGCCGCGTCCGGCACCAAGCCGAAATCGACGAACGGCACCCGAAACGTGCTCTTGCTCGAGGCGATCACCATGTCGCAGTGGAACAGGATGGTGCAGCCGACGCCGACGGCGTCGCCGTCGACACAGGCAAGGACCGGTTTCGGGAATGTCGCCAGCGTGCGAAACATATCGGTAACGGCGTCGATCAGTCGCCGATGTTTGGTGGCGTCGAGAAATTCGGAGAAATCGGCGCCGAGGCAGAAGCACCCGGCCAGACCGCGCAGGACCACGACGCGGACGTGGTCGTCGGCAGCGGCTTCATGGAATGTCCTGGCCAGGCTTTCATAGGCCAGCCTGTCCAGCACCGGGCGGCCGTCACCCGACGATACCGTGACGATCAGCGTGTGATTGCGGAATTCTGCTTTTGAATGAACGTTCATGGCCTCTCTCCAATCTCACGAGGCGCGTCTCTGTCCGAGCATGTCCGGGTACCCTCTGGCCAGCACCGGCGCAAAGTGGTTGCGGCGCGAACGCACCACGTCGAGCGTGTGCTCGTTGAAGGTGAGCAGTGTGGCAACCACCTGCTGGTTGCCATAGGTACGCTGGTAACCGAGCGGCGTTGCCAGGAAATGCAGCTGCAGCGCGCGAAGCACCCACATCGGCTCGAATTCGATGATAACCTGGTTGACGTTGCGCTTCAGACCCCACTCGACGAAGCCGGCGATCAGCTCCGTGCCGACCGTCGACACGCCGCGCCGGCCGTCGCGGAACCCCGGTGCAACCGCATAGCGGGTCAGTTCATAGACATTCGGGCCCGACGGTGGGGTTCCCTCATAAAGGTCCGCCAGCACATCGGTTAGAAGATGTGCCCGAGTCGTCGGCAACATCCGCTGGTAACCGGCGAGCTCGCCATTGCGGATGACGATCTGGTGCACTGCCTCGTCGTGGTCGAATTGATCGATCTCGAGGCCGTCGGGGCGCTGCAGATCGGTCCATCCCATCTCTTCGACGAAAACTCTGTAACGCAAACGATGAACTGCCTCCCAGAGGTCGGGCCGTTCCATCAATTCCTGGGTCGTGAGGGAAAAAAGCATTTGCCGTCTCCTAGTTTCAATAGGAAGATACGGCCGTGCTTCCCCGAAAAAATTACGCGATCGCGTAGGCAAGAATTTCTAGGCCGGCGCGGCCGACCTAGTTAATATAGCCGCGCCTTATCGCTTCCGCGACGGCCTGGACCCGGTTGACGGCACCGAGTTTGCTTTTGGCGTTAAGAAGGTGTTTCTCTGACGTGTGTTCCGAAATGCCGAGAATTTGTGAAATCTCCCATTCGGACTTGCCAACGGCGGCCCATTGCAGGCATTCGCGCTCACGCGGCGTCAATTCGACATGGTCGATGGTTTTGCCCGCCATAGTGTGGAGCTGCATGGCGCGGCCAATCGCATAAGTCGAGACCAGCGACACCAGCCCGAATTCGGCGCCCGACAATTCGACAGCCTCGCCGCCCAGCGACACCATGACGATCTGGCCATCGAGCGTGATCAGCGGGAAGGCCAACCCGTCGCGCAGCTTGAATTCGCCGGCGTCACCCATGACATCGCCGCCGCTCTTGCCGATAGGGATGCCCTGAGACGCTTCCCGCCACTGGAATGGCGCTTGAAGCTGCTTCATGTGGCTGACGACTGGATCGTGATCGACGTAGTTGCGCGCAACGTAGCGCTCAAGCCATTCAGCCGGCCAGTCGCAAAGCAGCACATGGTCCTTTTGCCGATTTCTCGGCGTGCCGGGTTGCGGAACCGTCCCGGCCATCAGCGCCGTCAGCCCGAACCCGCTTGTTACCCCCAGCAGCTTTTCGCAGACGGTGGCCGCTGTGCCGGCGTGCTGCAACTGATCTATCAGTTCCAGGGTACGATCGAAATGACCCATCGCAACATCTACCCCATGTTGCCTTCCGCTCTTGAGGCCAATGGCAGTGATCAACCCGCACCACGCCATCAACCCCGGACTGCAAAGCTGCTCCCTTTGTGCGCCCTACCGCTCCTCTTCAGCCGGCATCACACAGTCATTTGCAAACTCACTAAACAATATCCCTAAATCGTCACGATGAAACCAAAAACCGTTGTGCATGCGTTATTTTCGTACAAAAAACTGTGTTACTTCGTACTAAAGTCGGGCAAGATCGGACGGAGTCGTCGCGTGGCGTTTCGGCGCATATCCATTTCATTGATTTCGATATTGATCGGAGCGCAATCGCTTGCGGCTGATGCGCTCGCCGCGGAGCCGCAGGTGCCGGTGTTTTGGGACGCCAAGGAGCGGCTGCCAAAGCCGGACCTTTCGATGCTGCCGCGGCTGCGATTCCTGACCACCACGGATTTCCCGCCGTTCAATTTCCTCGATGGGGCAGGCCGGCTGTCGGGCTTCCATGTCGACCTGGCGCGCGCCATCTGCGCCGAGCTCGGCATTGCCGAAAAATGCCAGATCCAGGCGCTGCCCTGGGCCGAGCTCGAAGGTGCGCTCGGGAAAGGCGAAGGCGAAGCGATCATTGCCGGCATCGCCGCGAGGCCGGAGTCGCGGTCGAAATACGCATTCTCACGCCCCTACCTGCAATTTCCGGCACGCTTCATCATGCTGAAGACACAGGCGCTGACCGAACCAATGTTCGACAGGCTGCGCAGCAAACGTGTCGGCGTGATAGCCGATTCCGCGCATGAGCGGATGCTGCGCACTTATTTCGGCGACGTCCAAATCGTCCCCTTCGCAAAGCCGGAGGAGCTTTATGGCAGGCTGAAAGCCGGCAAGATCGACGCCGCCTTCGGCGACGGCATGCGTTTCGCCTTCTGGCTCGGCGGCTCCGATGCGGCTGGCTGTTGCCGCTTTGCCGGCGGCCCCTATCTGGCGCCCGAATACCTTGGCTCGGGCATGGCGATCGCCACCAGGGCCGACGATCCGGCACTGGCGGCCGCATTCGACTACGCGCTGCAGGAAATTTCGGTGAAAGGTACGTTCGCCGAGTTCTATCTTCGCTATTTTCCGGTCAGCTTTTTCTGACTGCCGGCTCAGGTCAGCGTGCGAAGGCGCGCCTTGGCGGCTCGCGCGATGGCGGCGACCGTCAGCGCATCGAGATCGAGTTCCCGGCGGACGAGCTGCAGCACGCGCACCTCCTCCAGGCGCATTTCGAGATCGACGGCCGCAACCTCGAAGGCGGCGGCATAGGCAGTGTCACGCAAGCGTTCCGGAAGCGCCTCGGCGACACGCGCCAGGACGCCCTCCAGCCCGTCCTTCTCCTGCAGCATTTCCTGGCAGGCCTGAGCGACATCGACCAGCCGCTCCTGATTGAAATCCTCAAACACCGGCCAGGATCGAACGACGTCGCCGATCCGCGCCAGTTCGATGTCGGTCATGTCGCGGTCCGACGCCGAAGTGATGACCATCAGGTAGATCATGGCTTCGTGTGGCGACAATGGCATTTACAACTCCTTGAGATGGGTCCCGAAGTTAGGAACGAGAGACCAGCGCCGCAAGGAAAAACAGCCGCCATCGTTGGCGCTCCGGTCACGCCTTGGAACTTGATCCATCCCGACTAAATTGGGACGGGAGCTCTTAATCTTCTTGCCTGATCGCGGTCCTGCCCTGAAACCGGGTTCCACTTTTCGGGATCATGGTCTAGAGCATGCGGCTGCCGGCATGGATGCCGGCAAGTTGCAGGAATAGCATCATGGTCGAACAACAGCCGATCGATCTCAGCCCGGAAGTCCTTACCGCCGCCGCCGAAAGCAAGGCGTGGCCATTCGAGGAAGCGAAAAAGATCGTCGCTCGCTACGCGATCGGTGGCTACCCGGAAACGGTGCTGTTTGAGACCGGCTACGGCCCGTCCGGCCTGCCGCATATCGGCACCTTCGGCGAGGTGGCGCGCACATCTATGGTGCGCCACGCCTTCCGCGTGCTGACTGAAGACAAGGTCAAGACGCGACTGCTGTGCTTCTCCGACGACATGGACGGATTGCGCAAGGTGCCGGACAATGTGCCTAACAAGGACATGCTGCGCGCCTATCTCGGCAAGCCGCTGACCAGGATACCGGACCCTTTCTCCAATGAGTATCCGTCGTTCGGCGCCGCCAATAACGCACGGCTGCGCGCTTTCCTCGACCGTTTCGGCTTCGATTACGAATTCGCTTCCTCGACCGACTATTATACTTCCGGCCGCTTCGACGCGACGCTGCTCAAGATGCTCGAGCGCTTTGATAAGGTGATGGCAATTATGCTGCCGTCGCTGCGCGAGGAACGGGCGCTGAGTTATTCGCCCTTCCTGCCGATCCATCCCAAAACCGGGATCGTCATGCAAGTCGCGATCGACGAGCGCAAGCTCGACGCCGGCACCATAGTGTGGCGCGATCCGGACACCGGCGAGCGCTTCGAGACGCCGGTGACCGGCGGTCATGCCAAGCTGCAATGGAAGCCCGATTGGGCGATGCGCTGGGCAGCACTCGGCGTCGATTACGAGATGTCCGGCAAGGATCTGATCGATTCCGTCAAGCTCGCCGGGCAGATTTGCCGCGCGCTCGATGCTCCGGCGCCGGAGGGCTTCAATTATGAGCTGTTCCTCGATGAGCACGGCCAGAAGATCTCGAAGTCGAAGGGCAATGGGCTAACCATCGACGAGTGGCTAACTTACGCGCCGACCGAGAGTCTTAGCCTTTATATGTTCCAGCGCCCGCGAACCGCGAAGAAGCTTTATTTCGACGTTATCCCGAAGGCAGTGGACGAGTATTATACGTTCCTCTCTGCCTATCAGAGGCAGGACTGGAAGGAGCGGCTGGGCAATCCGGTCTGGCACATGCATGACGGCAATCCCCCGGCAGTCGACCTGCCGGTTCCGTTCTCGCTGCTGCTCAACCTGGTCAGCGCCTCGAATGCGCAGAACAGGGACGTGCTGTGGGGTTTCATTTCGCGCCACGCGCCGGGTGTGACGCCGACGACCCATCCCGAGCTCGACCGGCTGGCCGAATATGCCATCCGCTATTTCGACGATTTCGTGAAGCCGGCGAAAGTGTACCGTGCTGCCGACGCGGTCGAGCGCGAGGCGCTGACCAAGCTTTCGGAAGCGCTCGCCGCGCTGCCGGCTAATGCCGACAGCGAGGCGATCCAGAACGCTGCCCTCAATGTTGCGCGCAAGATCGAGCGCTACCAGGATCATTCCAAGCAGAGCCCGGAGGGCGGACCCGGTGTCTCCGTCGCCTTCTTCCAGATGATCTATCAGGTGCTGATAGGTCAGGAACGCGGGCCGCGCTTCGGCTCCTTCGCCGCCCTCTACGGCATCGCCGAAACGCGTGAGCTCATTCAGCGGGCGCTGGCTGGTCAGCTGGCGGCATGAGGGCGCCGTCCTGCTCCTCCAGGATCGAGCTAGGCGCTACAGGCGCGGATCGCGACGCAGCAGCCGGGAGCGGCGGCAGGCCTGAAACGCTCGGCGCCGGCCCGAAGACGCCTTTTTTTGCTGCACGCGCCTTCTCGCCGGCTTCTACGTAAGGGCCGCCCTTGGCGGCGCGCGCCCAGCCATTTTCGACCAGCCATTGGCCGATATCCTGATTGCCGATCCGGCACTCGGCGGCGATCAGATCACGACCGCCTTCGGGCGGCACGGCACAGACCACAGCACGACTGCGGAGAAAGGCGCGGAAGGCCGTTCGCGCCCGAATGCCGCAATTCCAGGACTCGCCGCCGTCGGTGCAAGTCTCCTCCTGCTTGACGATGTCGATACCGGAAACCGCAATCGAATACCCCTTTGCTTCGATGACCCCGGCGGCCGACGCGACGGGCTGGAATAGTTTCGTGCCTTTCCAGTCGTCGGGCATTTTCGTTTTTGGCGGCTTGGGCGGTCCGGCCAATGCTAGATCGCTCAACGGGGCGCGCGGCTCTATCCGTTCAAGCTCGTTGGAACCGAGCTGCGGCGGCACCACGATTTCTGGATCGATTGCCCTCGAATGCGCCGCCTGCTTGGCCGGCACTGGTTTCGGGATGGCCGACGTAGCCGGCGCGGCGGGCTGCGGTTCAGCGCCGACCTGGATTTGTTCCCAGGGGCCGCCGCTTTCGCTCTGGACGGCGCGGCCGCCGGCGACAATTGCCGTGGCGATTGCCGGGATCGCCAGAACAGCCAAGGCAAGGTGAGGCAGACGCACCGGCCCCGCGCCTACTGGCTTGCCCAGACAATCCGCGCCACCCATTCGACATCGCGCATGGGGATGTCGCGGTCCGGGTGATCGGGATTGAGGGAGACCAGCGCGATCGACTTCGGTGTCTGGCGGTCGAGCACCTTGGCCATCACCTCGCCGGCATTGGTCTTGACGACGACGCGATCGCCCTTTCGTGTGGTAGCTCCCGGCTCGACGATGAGGACATCGCCATTGCGGTAGAGCGGCAGCATGGAATCGCCTTGGACCTTCAACGCATAGGAGGTTTCGGTTGCCCGTGCCGGCAATTCGATCAGGTCCCATCCCTGCCCCGCCGGAAACCCGGCATCGTCGAATAAGCCACCGGCGCCCGCCTGGGCGAAGCCAAGCAGCGGCACCGACGATTTCTGCACGGGCAGTGCGCCGGAATTACCCCGGCCTTCGACCAGTTCTGCAAATTCATCCAGCGAGGCGCCGGTCGCCTCGATGATCTTGGCCAGCGATTCGGTAGACGGCCAGCGCGGCCGCCCATCTGAGGACAGCCGCTTCGATTTGTTGAAGGCGGTCGAGTCGAGGCCAGCGCGCCTGGCCAGTCCGGAGGCCGAAAGCGAATAACGCTCGGCAAGAGCGTCGATGGCGGCCCAAACGCGGTCGTGCGAGAGCACCTTGCTCTCCTTCGAAACAGGAAAAAATACCTTCGCTGTTCTACCCCTTGGCCGCCATCTTGTCCACCGCCGGAGACGGCGTCAGGCCGCCTCCTTGGCCTCGTTCCTGGTATAGGGATCGAAGTGCTCGTAGAAGGTCTCGCCCTTCTCGGCCATGTCGAGCAGCAGCTTCGGCGCCTTGAACTCGGCGCCGTATTTCTTCTGCAGGCGCTTGGCGAGTTTGACGAATTTCTTCGCGCCGATGCCGTCGATGTAGGACAGTGCACCGCCTGTATAGGGTGCGAAGCCGAAGGCCAGGATCGAGCCGACATCGGCCTCGCGTGGGTCGGTAACGATGCCCTCTTCCATCGCCCGTACCGCCTCAAGCGCGATGGTGACCAGCAGCCGCTGCTTCAGTTCCTCATAGTCGACCTGCTCCGGCGACAGCTGCGGGTAGAGGTCCCTGAGGCCTGGCCACAGCTTCTTCTTCGCCGGTTTTGCCGGATAGTCATAGAAGCCCTTGCTGTTCTTACGGCCCAAGCGACCATGCGTGTCGACCATCGTGTTGATCAGCGCCATCTGCTTCGGATCGACCGCCTTGTCGCCGAGGTCGCGCATGGTCTGCTTCATGATCTTCTGGGCAAGGTCGATCGCCGTCTCGTCGGTCAACGCCAGAGGACCGACCGGCATGCCAGCGGCTTTCGCCGCATTCTCGATCATCGGCGCCGGAACACCTTCGATCAGCATCTTGTAGGCTTCCGACATGTAGCGCAGTACGCAGCGATTGACGTAAAAACCGCGCGTATCGTTGACGACGATCGGCGTCTTCTTGATGGCGCGGACAAAGTCGATCGCGGTGGCCAGCGCCTTGTCGCCGGTTTTCTTGCCGAGGATGATCTCGACCAACATCATCTTGTCGACCGGCGAGAAGAAGTGGATGCCGATGAAATTCTTCGGCCGCGCCGAATTCCTGGCCAGCGATGTAATCGGTATGGTCGACGTATTCGAGGCGAAGATCGCCGACGGCTTGAGTACAGCCTCGGCCTGTTCGGTGGCATCCTTCTTGACGGCCGAGTCCTCGAACACCGCCTCGACCACAAGATCGCAGCCGGCAAGATCAGCGTAATCGGCCGTTGGTGTGATCAGCGACAGCAACCGATCCTTGTCCTGCGGCTTGGCACGGCCCTTCTTCACCTGATCCGAGATCAGGGTTTCGGAATGCGCCTTGCCCTTGGCGGCGGACTCCATGTCGCGGTCGAGCAGCACCACCGGAATGCCAGCCTTGGCCGTTACATAGGCGATCCCGGCGCCCATGAAGCCGGCGCCGAGCACGCCGATTTTCTTGAACGTCGTTTCCGGCACACCAGCTGGGCGGCGAGCGCCCTTGTTCAGTTCTTGCAGCGACACGAACAATGAGCGGATCATCGCCGCCGCTTCCCTGGTCTGCATGACCCCGGTGAAGTAGCGTTGCTCGATCCGCAAGGCGGTATCGAACGGCACCAGCAGGCCCTCGTAGACGCATTTCAGGATGGCGGCGGCAGCGGGATAATTGCCATAGGTCTCGCGGCGCAGAATGGCGATAGCCGGCGGCCACAGATTGGCACCTGCCACCGAATAGATCGGAGCGCCGGGCAGCTTGAAGCCCTTTTCATCCCATGGCGCCACCGGTTTCAAGCCGTTCTTGATCATCGCCTTGGCAGTTTCGACCAGCTTGTCCGCCTCGGCAATCTCATGGATCAAGCCCATTGACTTGGCCTTCTGCGGCGACAGCGTCTGGCCGGACGTCAGCATTTGCAGCGCCTGCTGCTGGTCGGTCAGCCGCGGCACGCGCTGGGTGCCGCCGGCGCCTGGAAAAATGCCGATCTTCACTTCCGGAAGCGCCATCCTCACCTGGTCGGAATCGGCCGCGACACGGCCATGGCAGGCGAGCGACAATTCGAACGCGCCGCCCATGCAGGTGCCGTTGATCGCCGAAACCCACGCCTTGCCCGAGGTTTCCAGTTTACGGAACAGGCCATTCATAGCGCCCGCCTTGTCGAACAGCGCCTTGGTCGCCTTCTCCGGGTCCTTCGCTTTGTCGGCGGCGAAGGTCGCCAGCATCTTCTGCAGCATGGTGATGTCGGCGCCGCCCGAGAACGTATCCTTGCCGGAGGTGATCACCGCGCCCTTTATCACTGCATCGCTTGCCACTTTGTCGACGATGGCGTTCAGTTCGCGCATCACCTCCTCGGTGAAGACGTTCATCGAACGGTCCGGCATGTTCCAGGTGACCAGCGCAATGCCGTCGGCGTCGATGTCGAGGGTGAAATTGGTGTAGCTCATCGTCTCTCTCCGTCAGACGCGTTCGATGATCGTTGCAGTGCCCATGCCGGCGCCGATGCAAAGCGTCACCAGCGCGGTGTTGAGGTCGCGGCGTTCCAATTCGTCCAGCACCGTACCGAAGATCATCGCACCGGTGGCGCCGAGCGGATGGCCCATGGCGATGGCCCCACCATTGACGTTGATCCGGTCATGCGGAATGTCGAAAGCCTGCATGTAGCGCAGCACCACCGAAGCGAAGGCCTCGTTGAGTTCGAACAAGTCGATGTCCTGCAGCTTCATCTTCGCCCGCTTCAACAGCTTCTCGGTGACGTCGACCGGGCCGGTCAGCATCAGCACCGGTTCGGAGCCGATATTGGCGAACGCACGGATGCGCGCGCGCGGCTTGAGGCCGAGCGTCTTTCCCGCCTTTTTCGAGCCGAGCAGCACGGCCGCCGCCCCGTCGACAATGCCGGAGGAATTGCCGGCATGGTGGACGTGATTGACCTCTTCCACCTCGGGATGCTTCTGCACGGCGACGGCGTCGAAGCCGCCCATTTCGCCGGGCATGACGAAGGACGGGTTGAGCGCGGCCAGCGACTGCATGTCGGTCGAAGGCCGCATGTGCTCGTCGTGGTCGAGGATGGTCAGGCCGTTCTGGTCCTTGACCGAGATCACCGAATTCTTGAAGCGGCCCTCGCCCCACGCCTTGGCGGCACGCTTCTGGCTTTCGACCGCGTAGGCATCGACATCGTCGCGCGAAAATCCGTATTTGGTGGCGATCAGGTCGGCCGATATGCCTTGCGGCACGAACCAGCCGGGCAGGCCGACCGAGGGATCCATGAACCAGGCGCCGCCGGAGGCGCCCATGCCGACGCGCGACATTGATTCGACGCCACCGGCAATGACGATCTCGTCGGCGCCTTGCGCGATCTTGGCGGCCCCGAAATTGACCGCGTCCAGGCCCGAGGCGCAGAAGCGCGATATCTGCATGCCGGGCGCCTTGGTGTCGTAGCCGGCTTCGAAAGCGGCGGCGCGTGGAATGACCGCACCCGCCTCGCCAACCGGATCGACGCAGCCGAAGATGATGTCGTCGACGGTGCTAGTGTCCAGCCCATTGCGGTCGCGGATGGCCTCGAGCACCTTGGCGCCAAGCCGCACCGCCGGCACCTCGTGCAGCGAGCCATCCTTCTTGCCCCTGCCGCGCGGCGTGCGCACGGCATCATAGACGTAAGCTTCGGCCATTGGTGATCTCCTGTGATCTAAAATCGGGGCTCGACCACCACTTCGGTCCGCACCGAATTGGCGATGAAACAGGCGTCGTGCGCCTTGTGATGAATGCTCTCGATCATAGCCGCATCTGCGTCGCATTCGACGAGCGGCCGAAGGGTGACATGTGTGATGGCTGTGCGCCCTTCAGCATTCTTGGCCATCAGGCCTTCGGCTTCGTCGTGATAAGATCGGACATTGAGCTTAGCGCGTTTTGCCAGATCCAAGAACCAGAGCATGTGGCAAGAAGAAAGCGACGCGACGAACAGTTCTTCCGGATCGACGATCGTTGCATCGCTAAAAGGTGCCGGCACAATCGACGGCGATGCGGAAGCGGAGATGACCGCGCCACCATCAAAATGAAGTTCATGGACCCGGGAATAGCGGCCGGAAAGGAAATCCTCCCGTGCCCCCGACTTCCAGCGAAGCCCAGCAAAATGCTTCGACATGCGACCTCCTAAAGGCTCCGCCCGATCAGCAATTTCATGATCTCGTTGGTGCCGCCGTAGATGCGCTGGACGCGGGCATCGCGGAACATGCGGGCGATCGGATATTCATTCATGTAGCCATAGCCGCCATGCAATTGAAGGCATTCGTCGACGACTTTTCCTTGCAGGTCTGACAGCCAGTATTTGGCCATCGAAGCCGTCACCGGGTCGAGGCCACCGTTAATATGGCGGGCAACGCAGTCATTATAGAAGACGCGGCCGATGGTCGCCTCGGTCTTCAATTCGGCAAGCTTGAACTGGGTGTTCTGGAATTCGATGATGGCCTCGCCGAACGCCTTACGCTCCTTGACGTAGTCGATGGTAAGCGCCAGAGCCCGCTCGACCATGGCAATAGCAGTGGTGCCGATCTGCAGCCGCTCCTGCGGCAATTGTTGCATCAACTGGACGAAGCCCTGGCCTTCGTCATTGCCGAGCAGGTTCGAGGTCGGCACACGCACGTCGTTGAAGAACAGTTCCGACGTGTCGTTGGCTTTGAGGCCGATCTTGTCGAGGTTACGGCCGCGCTCGAAACCCTCCACCTCGTCAGTCTCGACGACGATCAGCGAGATGCCCTTGGCGCCCTTCTCAGGATCGGTCTTGGCAACGACGATGATGAAATTGGCGAGCTGGCCGTTGGTGATAAAAGTCTTCGAGCCGTTGAGCTTGTACCGGTTGCCGTCCTTTTCGGCGCGCATCTTGATGCCCTGCAGGTCTGAGCCCGCACCCGGCTCAGTCATGGCGATGGCGCCGATCAGCTCGCCGGTCGCCAGCCTCGGCAGCCACTTCTTCTTCTGCTCCTCCGAGCCGTAGTGGAGGATATAGGGGGCAACGATCGAATTGTGCAGGCCAATGCCGAACCCGTCGACGCCGACATGGCCGATCGCCTCGATGATGGCGCTCTCATGCGCGAAGGTGCCGCCCGATCCGCCATATTCCTCCGGCATCGAGGCGCACAGCAGTCCGGCAGCACCCGCCTTCTGCCAGCTTTCGCGGTCGACCATCTCGTTCTTCTCGAACTCGTCGTAACGCGGCGCGATCTCTTCCGACATAAAGCGGTGCGCCATGTCGTAAAGCATGCCGACCTCGTCCGCCGCCCAGGCGGGCTTGGGAAGGCCCAGGATTTCGGCGGGGTTGGTCATGGTTTCTCCCTCGCGCCGACGTCCCCCTCCTCCTCGAGACGAGGGTGGCCGCGAAGCGGCCGGGTGGGGTCGCCGATGACTTGCTCGACCTTATCTTTTACAATCTGCGCCATGTGCCACGGCATTGCGATCATTTTCCTCCAAGGCATGCACCAGAATGGAGGTCGGCGCACTGCACGCAGAACCCCTCCCGGCCCTTCGGGCCACCCTCCCTCGAGGGGCAGGGGAACGCCGAAGCTAGAACGCTTCCGCCGGCAGTGCCATCAATGTGTCGGCACCGCTGGAGATGCGGGCAAGATGCGCCGACGTCTCCGGCATGATCCGCTCTACGAAGAAGCGCGCCGTCACCAGCTTGTTGTCGTAGAAAGACGAAGCGCCGTCGGGGCCATCAGCCAATTTCGCTGCGGCCACCTTGGCCATCCGGGCCCACATATAGCCCAGCGCCACCAGGCCGAAGAGATGCATGTAGTCGGTCGAGGCGGCACCCGCATTGTCGGGCTTGGCTATGCCGTTCTGCACCAGCCACATCGTCGCCGCCTGCAGATCGTCGAGGCCCTTTTTAAGCGCCTTGGTGAAGGGCGCCATCTTCTCGTCGGTGCGGTTCTCCTCGCAGAACTCTCCGACTTCCCTAAAGAAGACCTGGACCGCGCGGCCGCCATTCAAGGCCAGCTTGCGGCCGACGAGGTCGAGCGCCTGGATGCCGTTGGCACCCTCATAGATCATGGCGATGCGGGCATCGCGGACGAACTGGCTCATGCCGTGTTCTTCTATATAGCCGTGGCCGCCGAACACCTGCTGCGCCATTACCGCGTGATCGAAACCCTTGTCGGTGAGCACGCCTTTGACCACCGGCGTCATCAGGCCGGTATAGTCGTCTGCGACCTGGCGATCTTTGTCGTCACCGGAGCGGTGAGCGATGTCGGACTTGATCGCCGTCCACAGCGCCAGCGCGCGGCCGGCCTCGTTGAATGCCTTCATGGTCATCAGGCTGCGGCGGATGTCCGGATGAACGATGATCGGATCGGCCTTCCTGTCCGGCGCCTTCGGTCCTGACAGCGAGCGCCCCTGCAGACGGTCCTTGGCGTAGGAAGCCGCATTCTGATAGGCGACCTCCGATAGCGAGAGCCCCTGCAGGCCGACGCCAAGCCGCGCCTCATTCATCATGGTGAACATTGCTTTCAGCCCGCCATTGGCCTCGCCGAGCAGCGTGCCTTCAGCGTGGTCGTAATTCATGACGCAGGTCGAGTTGCCATGGATACCCATCTTCTCCTCGATCGAGCCACAGGAGACGGTGTTCTTCTCGCCCGGATTGCCTGAGGCATCGAGCTTGAACTTCGGCACGATGAACAGGGAGATGCCCTTCACGCCATCCGGCGCGCCCTCGATACGGGCCAGCACCAGGTGGACGATATTGTCCGACATGTCATGCTCGCCGGCCGAGATGAAGATCTTCTGGCCGGATATCCTGTAGGTGCCGTCGCCATTTGGGACGGCCTTGGTGCGCAGCAGGCCAAGATCGGTTCCGCAGTGCGGCTCGGTCAGATTCATGGTGCCGGTCCAGGCGCCCTCGACCAGCTTCGGCAACCATGTTGCCTTCTGCTCTTTGGTGCCATGGGTGATGATCGCAGCGATCGCGCCTTGCGTCAGGCCCGCATACATCATCAGCGACATATTGGCCGACACCATGTATTCGGCAACCGCGGTGTGCACCGCGTAGGGCAAGCCTTGCCCGCCAAACTCGACAGGTGCGGCGAGCCCCATCCAGCCGCCTTCGCGATACTGGTCGAAGGCCTCCTTGAAGCCTTTCGGCGTCGTTACCGAACCGTCGTCATGGCGCACGCAACCTTCCGTGTCGCCGACACGGTTCAGCGGCTGCATCACGTTTTCAGCGAGTTTCGCCCCTTCGGCAAGGATGGCCTCGAGCACATCCGGCGTGGCGTCGGAAAATCCGGGAAGATTGGAATAGCGCTGATACCCCAGCACTTCGTTCAGCACGAACAGCGTGTCGCGGATCGGCGCCTTGTAGATCGGCATGCGTTTTCCTCCACCATGCGGTCTTGGCCCCGAAATCAGCCCCAGTGTACCAGTGTATGAGGATAGCAGGCGGGCCAGTATGACGGGTCGGAGATAGCAAATGTTGACGTTTGCGTAAACGTCAATTCTGCGGTGCGACGAATTTTCTCCCGCGCGCCAAGACCGCAAACGGCGAAGGACGGCAAACGACGAAGAACCCCGCAGCGAAGGCCGCGCGGCTCTTATCCGTCGGAAATCGAAAGCTTAGTTTAGCTCGCCACGCTGGCCTGCGGCGTCGAGCGCTCGATCAGCATTTGCCGGACGGTCAACATCGAAGCACTCAGTTCGCTGATGGCATCGTCGATCAGCGCCCGCTGCTTCTGCAGACGGGCAAGCTGCTTCTCCGACTTGTCGAGCGCCAGCCGCAATTGCTTTGTGTTGGAGCCGTTCGGATCGTAGAGGTCCATCATCTGCTTGACGTCACGCAGCGAGAATCCGACCTTGCGGCCAAGCAGGATCAGCTTCAGCCGGGCCCTGTCGCGGCGCGTATAGAGGCGGGTCGAGCCGTCGCGCTGCGGGTTGAGTAGACCCTTGTCCTCATAGAAACGCAGCGTACGCAGCGTCACTCCGTATTTCTTGGCCATTTCGCCGATACGGACAAGCTCTTCACCGGTTTCGCTCGACATATCGTTGGTGTTGGCCGCGGCTTGACCGGGCGAAATAAGTTTCATGGTCACTGGCTTTCCCCGTCTGGTGGCGTCGCGGTCGCGGACCTTGCGTCGCCTGAGTGAAAGCGGGGGCGTGCTTCCACTCGTGGTTTCAACAAACAAATCGCAAACGGCGTAATCCGCTCATTTACGTTTACGTCAATTCTATATCGATAGCCGCCTTACCACGCAAGAGCGTTCTAGGCTTGGAACTTTATGCCACAGTGCCGGCGGATAACCTAAAAAGTCGTTGCGATTTCGGGAGCGATCATGCGGCTGATCAAACTTCCACGGCGTCTTTTGTGCGTCCAATAGAAGACACCCGGCACCGTCCGCAGCCAGCCGACAAAGTTGCAACTTCTTAAGCTTGGTTAACGCGTTGTTTACCACGTTGGGGCGAAATGTGCGCATGTCGGTTACCCGTGTCTATCCTGTATTGAATTTTTCACGGTTTTCGGAGCGCGGATGAGACCCGGGAAGCTCGTCTTCCACTGCAACAAGCCAAGCAGTCGCCTTCGTCCCGGCAGGACTTTGGGAACCTGGTGAAAGCCAGCAATTCTGAAACGGGCGCATTGATGAACAGCAAGCGGTCCTACCTCGATACACTCAACGCCGGCAGGCAACGCCGGCCGCACACGACGCTTGAAGAGCTCAACCGCTCCCTGGAAACTCTGGAGCAGCGGCTGGAGCGAACGCGCGAGGAGACGACAAGCCACCCCGATCCGCGCCGACCAGCGGCAGAACCGCGCTATCCCAGCGCTCAACCCTATGGCCAGCAGCGCCGGTATGAAGACCCACGCGAGGCGCAGCGGCCGAAAGGTCCAGCAGCGGCCTTCGACCAGAACTACCAGGCGATCGCCCGCGATATCGACCGGGTGCGCGGTCAGGAGGACGGCGTCGCCTTAGCCGGCAAGATCGCCGGGGAATTGCGCGGCCTGCGCGAAGAGCTGCGCCAGCAGATGACCTCCGGCCTGCAACGCGAGTTCGACGTACTGCGCAAGAATATTGAGCGAGCCTTCCAGTCAAATGGCGGCGGCAAAGGCAGCGCCGAACTCGGTGTCGAGTTCGAGCGGCTTTCCGGCGCCATCCAGACACTGGCCGAAAAAAGCGACGACAGAAGCGTAAATATGCTGCGGCTCGAGCTTGAGCAGGTGAAGGCCGCGCTCGATACGCTAGCGCGCGAGGAGAGCGTGCAGGCGGTCGGCCGCCGCTGGGACGAATTCGACCGGCGCTGGAATGCCTTCGAGGACCGCGTCGACGCCGATCAGCGCAAGCGCTCCGACGCGCCCGGCCTGTCGGCGCTGACGGAGCGGCTCGAACAGATCAGCAATGCCGTCAGCAATCTCCCGGAATCGCTGTCGCTGCGCTCGCTCGAAGAAAAGGTCCGCACGCTTGCCGGAGCGGTCGACCATTTCGCCCGCCAGCAGGACAATCGCGGCAGCGACACATTCAGCCAGATCGACGAGCGGCTCGACGAGATTTCCCGCGCGATCGTCGCCTCGACGGTTGCCGCGCAAGCCAATTCGTTCGACCCCGAGCCCTTCGAACGCATCGAGAAGCGGATCGATTCACTGGCCCAGCAAATCGAAGAAGTGTCGCAGGACCGTCCGGGCCGGGAGGTCATCGACCGTCTCAACACATTGTCGAGCCGCGTGGATGAACTGGCCGGCCGAGCCAATCTGCCGGAACAGGCGATGGAACGCCTTGCCAGGCAAATCGCGCTTATCTCCGACAAGATCGACCACGCACCGGCCATGCCCGACGCCGATTACATCTTCCAGGGGCTCGAACAGCGCTTCGACGTGCTGTCCAGCATGATGGAACGTCGCCAGGGCGACGCCATCGAACAAGGCAACATGCTGTTTCGCGACCTCGAGCGCCGGTTGGACGAGGTCGCCGACAGGCTGGACCAGCGCATGCCGCAGGTCGACAACGCCGACATCATGGATGCCATCGACGCCCGCTTCACCGCACTGGCCAAGCGGATGGAGACACGCGTTCCAGATCCCGCCAACGAGGCGGCGATCCGCGGCCTGGAGAGCCGGCTCGAAGACATCTCAAGCCGGCTGGATTCGTCCGCCGCACAAGTCGCCAGCATCGACCCGGCTTTGATCCGCAGCCTCGAAGCGCAGGTCGCCGGCCTGACGGCGCACCTTTCCAAGCCCGGCACGCCGCTGCCGGAATTCGACGACATCAGCCCGCGTCTCAACGAAATCGAGAAATCGCTGGCCGGAACCCGCGATTCCATCCTCGGCGCGGCGCGCGAGGCGGCCGAGAGTGCCGTCCGCTCGCTGGCCGGATCAAGCGCCAACACGGCGGCCGTTACCGGCCTCGCCCAGGACCTGAAGACGCTCGAGGCGCTGACGCGCCGTTCGGACGAGCGCAATTCGAGGACGTTCGAGGCTATCCACGATACGCTGCTCAAGATCGTTGACAGGCTTGGTTCACTGGAGACCGGCGAACCGGCAAGCGCGGAGTTGAGTAAGCGCTCCGGGCGGGCATCCAAGATCTCGGTGCAGGATGCACCGTCGATGGACCTCGACCAGCCGCTGCCGTTGACGGGCAACATGGCCGATCTCGACGGCCGCGCCGCGGCGCTGGTGCGCGGAGAGCCAGGTCCGCGAACGCCGGCCGAGGCCGCCGCCGCAGCCGCACTGGCGGCTCTCGGTTCAGACACGACACGTGAAAAGAACGAACAAGGCGGCGGCAGGAAATCGATGTTAGGCGGGCTGGCGCGCGCCTTGAAGGGCAAGAAGGAGGCTGAGACGCCGCCGCTTGCAGGCTCGGCGCCGAGCGCCGAGATACCGAGCGTCGATCTCGACGAGCCCCTCGACCCCAAGCTCGCCAACCGGCCACTGGAACCCGGCTCCGGCGCACCCGACCTCAGTGCCATCATGAAGCGCGTGCGCGACGAGCGCGGGCAGCCGGCCAGGGAAGGCAGCGCCGAGGCGGCGAAATCGGACTTCATCGCGGCAGCCAGAAGGGCCGCGCAAGCGGCGGCCGCCGAGGCGGACGCCCTCAAGCGCCAGTCGACGATGAAAGGCCCGGTCAAGGCACTCAGGATCGGCGACCTGCTCAAGGCGCGGCGCAAGCCGATCCTGATGGGGGCAATCGCCATCATGCTGGCGCTTGCCGGCCTGCAACTGGGCAAAGCCTTCTTCTCCGACCCGGTCGAAGTCGCCGACAATGAGGCGGCGCCGGCCGTGGCCGTTCAGCCGGTGGAAACCGCCTCAGCCAGCGTTGCCAGCGAGCCGAAGGCGGACGCGCAGACAACAACACAGGAGAGCGAGCCGTCGCCCACCGTCAGGCAGGCCGAGCCATCCGCATCGATGACCAAGGACGACACTGCGGCGCAAACCGGCCCCGCCACATCGGCAGCCGAGGCATCGACGGCGCCCTCGGCCTCCGCGGCGTCTGCTGACCTGGCGGCGCCAGACACCACGGCCGCAGTGCCCGCGCCGGCAGCGGCGACGGCCAGCGACGCCGCGCCATTGGCCGCCGCGCCTGCTATAGCCACCGCTGCGACGGAGGACAGGACCGGCACTGTGCCGCCGGCGGATGCTGCCCCGGCAGGCGTTGCCAAGATCGAAGTTCCGGCCGATGCCGGTCCGGCCGCCCTGCGCGACGCAGCGGCCGGCGGCGACGCCAAGGCGCTGTTCGAGATCGGCTCGCGCTACGCCGAGTCGCGCAGTGTCAAGGAAGACGTGGCGGCGGCGGCCAAATGGTATGAGAAAGCTGCCGACCTCGGTTTCGCACCGGCAGAATACCGCATCGGCAATTTCTACGAGAAGGGCATCGGCGTCGCACGCGACATCAAGAAAGCGAAGACCTGGTACCAGCTTGCCGCAGAGCAGGGCAATGCCAGCGCAATGCACAATCTTGCTGTGCTGTTTGCGATGGCGGCGGACGGCGTGACCGACAACGAATCGGCAGCACGCTGGTTCCAGGCGGCGGCGGATCTCGGCGTCAAGGACAGCCAGTTCAACCTCGGCATCCTCGCGGCGAAGGGTGTCGGCATGAAGCAGAATCTCGAGGAGAGCTATAAATGGTTCGCGCTCGTCGCCAAGACCGGCGACAAGGATGCAGCGGCCAAGCGCGACGAGATCGCCAAGGCGCTGAGGCCCGAGCAGTTGGAGCGTGCGCGGGCCGCGGCTGAACTGTGGAAAGCCAAGCCGCTCGATCCAGCCGCCAATTCGGCCGACATTCCTGAATCGTGGCAGGACGGCACACCGCAGACCACCGCCGGCATCGATATGAAGAAAGCGGTCCAGAACATCCAGCGCATTCTCAACAAGAACGGCTACGAGGCCGGCAATCCCGACGGCATGATGGGCCTGAAAACCAAGAACGCAATCATGGCCTTCCAGGCCGACAACGATATGAGGGCAACCGGCGCGATCGACGAAAAGCTGGTCAAGGCGCTGCTCGCGCGTAAATAACGGCGGATGCGTCGTTTCCGCGACGCCCTTGCCACAGATTTGCCTGTTAACTGATTGAGTTGTTTTTTGTTTCGGCGGCGCGGCGAAGTTTGACTTCACCGCCCGGCCGGCGCAAGAACGAAATAGCCTTTTGGCGCAAAATGCCCGCAACGGTTGCATTCGCCAGGAGGCAAACTGATCGAGACTGACGGGTGGGCATCTATCTCCCGATCGCGGAAATTTCCGTCAACATCTTCGTGCTGCTGGCCATGGGTGCGGCGGTGGGTTTCCTGTCGGGCATGTTCGGCGTGGGGGGCGGCTTTCTCATTACGCCGCTGCTGATCTTCTACAACATACCGCCGGCAATCGCGGTCGCCACCGGCGCCAACCAGGTCATCGCTTCCTCCTTCTCCGGCGCCCTGTCGCACATGAAGCGCGGCACGCTCGACTTCAAGCTTGGCGGCGTGCTTTTAGGCGGTGGCATCGTCGGCTCGACCGGTGGTATCTATGTCTTTGCGCTCCTGCGCCGGCTCGGCCAGCTCGACCTGTTTATCTCGCTGCTCTACGTCGTGCTGCTCGGCACTGTCGGCGGACTGATGCTCGTCGAGAGTGTCAATGCATTGCGCGCCACTCGCAGCGGCGCCGCACCGGTGTTGAAGAAATCCGGCCAGCACAATTGGATCCACCGCCTGCCGCTGAAGATGCGGTTCAGGGCCTCAAAGCTCTTCGTCAGCGTCATTCCGGTGCTTGGGCTGGGCGCGGCGATTGGCTTCCTGTCGTCGATCATGGGCGTCGGCGGCGGCTTCATCATGGTGCCGGCCCTGATCTACCTTTTGAAAGTGCCTACCAACGTCGTCATCGGCACCTCGCTGTTCCAGATCATCTTCACCTCGGCCTACACCACGCTGGTCCACGCCACCACCAACCAGACCGTCGACGTCATGCTCGCTTTCCTGTTGATGGCAGGCGGCGTAGCCGGCGCGCAATATGGCGCCAAGGCCGGTCAGCGGCTGCGGGGCGAGCAACTCAGGGCGCTGCTGGCGCTGCTGGTACTGGCGGTCGCCATCCGGCTTGCAATCGATCTCTTCGTCACGCCGCCCAATCTCTATTCGCTGTCCGGCGTGGGCCTGAGCTGATGGCTGGCTTCAGGACGCTCGCGGCCGCCGCCTTGCTGTCGCTGCTGGCGGCTGCGCCACCGGCGAAGGCGCAGGCGCCTCTGACCGAAAATATCCAGATCGGGCTTTCGACCGACAATGTCTCGATTACCGCCGGCTTTTCCGGCGCCGACCTTACCATCTTCGGCTCGCTGGAAAATGCGGATCCGCTTGTCGCGCGGCAAGGGCGCTACGACGTGATCGTCGTGCTGGAAGGCCCGGCCCGACCGGTCGTCGTGCGCCGCAAGGACCGGGTGCTCGGCGTCTGGGTCAATCTGGAGTCGGAGACCTTCAAAAACGTACCTGTCTCCTATTCGGTGGCGACGACGCGGCCGCTGCAGGACGTCACCGATCCGAACAGCTACAAGCAGCTGTCGCTTGGCGCCTCGAACCTCTATTTGCAGCCGGCCGACGCCGGCGACAGCCCGGCGACAATCGAGGAGTTCACCGCCGCGCTGCGCGAACGCAAGGCGGCGACCGGCCTCTACAGCGAGAATGTCGGCGGTGTGCAGTTCCTGTCGCAGAACCTGTTCCGCGCCACCGTCAGGCTCGCCCCAAACGTTCCGGTCGGCACCCATAAGGCCCGCGCCTTCCTGTTCAAGAGCGGCCTGTTCATCAAGGAAAGCTCCGCCCAGCTCGAAATCCGCAAGTCCGGTTTCGAACAATCGATCTTCCGCGTCGCCCACGACTACTCGTTCCTCTACGGTGTCTTTGCCGTATCGCTGGCCATGCTGACAGGCTGGCTCGGAAGACTGGTCTTCAGGAAAGACTGAACTCTCGTAAAAGTGGTTTCCCTTTCCGAGGGTATGGGTTAGACCGCGACCCCCGGGCCCGACCGGACACGAGCTGCTGCTCCCCAAATCAGAAATACAGGAACGCATGATGCGACCAGCATTCGCCGGGATCGACTTCGGCACTTCGAATTCCACCGTAAGCGTGGTCAGGAACGGGCAGCCGCGGCTGGTGGCGTTGGAAGACGGCCAGCTCACGCTGCCCAGTGCGGTGTTTTTCAATTTCGAGGACAACCGCACCTATTTCGGGCGACGCGCCCTTGCCAACTATACGGACAGTATCGAAGGCCGCCTGATGCGCTCGTTGAAGAGTGTGCTCGGCAGCTCGCTCGCCCACGAAAAGACCCGCATCAAGGCGCGCTCGATCGGCTTCATGGAGATTGTCGGCCTGTTCGTCGGCCATCTGAAAAAGAAGCTGGAAGAAGAAGCCCATGACGCGGTCGACAGCGTCGTGCTGGGACGGCCCGTGCAGTTCGTCGACGACGATGCCGAGGCTGACGCGAAGGCGGAGCACGAACTCGAAAATGCCGCTCGTGCCCACGGCTTCAAGCACATCGCCTTCCAGTTCGAACCGATTGCCGCGGCACTCGACTACGAACAAAAGGTGACGCGCGAGGAACTGGCGCTGATCGTCGACATGGGCGGCGGCACGTCCGACTTCTCAATCGTGCGCGTCTCGCCCGAGCGCGCCCGCTCGCTTGACCGCAAAGACGACATCCTGGCCAGCCGCGGCATCCACATCGGCGGCACCGACTTCGACCGGCTGTTGAGCATCGCCCATGTGATGCCGCAGCTCGGCTATCTCTCACTGACCAAGGATGGCAAACGTAATCTGCCGGCGAGCTACTTCATCGACCTGGCGACGTGGCAGCGCATCAACCTGGTCTATACCGCGAGGGCGATGACGCATCTGCGCCAGATCCGCTATGAGGCGGAGCGCGCAGACCTGGTCGACCGCTTCATCCACATCGTCGAGCATCGTTACGGCCACGCGCTGGCGGCGCTGGTCGAAAAGGCCAAGATCGAGCTGACGGACCGTTCGTCGGCCGATGTCGAGGTCGCGCTGCCAGAGGTGAGGTTCACGGCAGAAATCACGCGCAAGGGTCTCGAAGCCACCATAGCCAGAGACATTGAGCGTGTTGCGGCTACAGTCGAGCAGACCATCCGCGACGCACAGGTGAAGGCCTCGGACATCACCGCGTTGTTCTTGACCGGCGGATCGACCGCGATCCCGCTGGCCAGGCAGCGGATCCTGGCGCTGGTGCCGCAGGCGTCGGTAATCCAAGGCGATGTGTTCGGCTCGGTCGGGCTTGGGCTGGCGCTCGACGCGCAGCGGAAGTTCGGCTGATCGGCTTAAAGCGGCGCGAGTCTCTCAGCTTTGCCGCCAAGATGCGCCTTGAGCGCCATCTGGGCCAGGCTCGGCTGCCGGTCGCGATGCGTGATCATGGCAAATTCGCGCTTCGGCAGATCGACCGGCACAGAACGCAGGCTACCTTCGGCGACCGCGCGTGCGGCGACGAGTTCCGAGATGATGCTGGCGCCGGCGCCGGCCTCGACCGCCTGGCGAATAGCCTCATTACTCGGCAATACCAGGAATATCTGCAGGTCCGCGAACGAAATCCCGTCGCGTCGGGCAAGGTCCTCCAGCGCCTCGCGCGTGCCCGAACCGCCTTCGCGAATGATCCAGCGAAGCCCGCCAAGATCGGGATGTCCAGGCGAAACTTCCGCGATCTCAGGGTGCGAGCGCGCCACGACCAGCATCATGCGATCGATATCGACCTTGGCACGCCGCAAAATGTCGGATTCGGTGCGCCCCTCGACCAGGCCAAAATCGGCTGCGCCATCAAGTACATTGGTCTCGACCTGCCTGGTGTTGCCAATGCTCACGCTCAGCCTGACGGCAGGATAGGCTTCGTGGAAAGAGGCGAGCCGGCGCGGCAGCCAATAGCTGGCAATGGTCTGGCTGGCAGCGATCGAGAGACTGCCGGTGATCGTTTGCGAGACATGCTCCAGCACGTTGTGGGCGGCCGCAGCCCGCTCGAGGACCGCCTTGGCCTCGGGCAAGAATCGGCGTCCGGTTTCGGCGAGCTCGATGTTGCGGCCGACGCGGTTGAACAACTGGACGCCATGCTGCTGTTCGAGCGAGCGGATCGCGGCGGATGCGGCCGACTGTGAGATGCCCAGCAACTCGGCCGCTTTGGTCATGTGCGCCCGTTCGGCGACGGCGACGAAGATCCGCAACTGGTCCAGGGTCATTCCGACACTAAGAAGCAAATCCGATTGGAATTACAAGAGCAAGTTGTTAGACGGATCGGTCGCTTTGTTCTAAATTTTGGCTCGAAATTGGAAAAAAGTCGCGCCAGAGCAGTCGAGGGTAAAATTGGTGGGGCGGTTCAAATCCGTGTTTGCGCACTGGACCCGCAGCCTGCGGCGGTGGCTCTTGGGTGAACGCTATCGCCCGGAAGAGCATTACATGCGCGGCCCAGGCCCGAAGACGAGAGCCAAGTTCGCGGGGCGCAAGAGGATCACCGGATCATGACCAACAACCTGCTGCGCGGAGCTAATTCGGCACCATCACAACGGCCGCTTGCCGATACGCGAGCGCCCGCTGAACGCGACGGCGTCGATACTTCGCCTGATGTCTCCGACAGCATCGCCAAGACCACCTGCTATATGTGCGCCTGCCGCTGCGGCATCGACGTCCATATCAAAGATGGCAAGGTCCGCTACATCAACGGCAACAAGGATCATCCGGTCAATCGCGGCGTGCTGTGCGGCAAAGGCAGCGCCGGCATCATGCAGCATTACAGCCCGGCCCGGCTGACGAAACCATTGCTGCGCACCGGACTGCGCGGCTCGGGCGAGTTCCGCGAGATCGAGTGGGAGGAAGCTTTGTCGCTCGCGACAGAGCGGCTTTCGAACATCCGCCAGACCGATCCGAAGAAACTCGCCTTCTTCACCGGCCGCGACCAGTCGCAATCGCTGACCGGTTGGTGGGCGAGCCAGTTCGGCACGCCGAACTTCGCGGCCCATGGCGGTTTCTGCTCGGTGAACATGGCAGCCGGCGGCCTCTACACGATTGGCGGCTCGTTCTGGGAGTTCGGCGAGCCCGACTGGGACAACACCAAGTATTTCATGCTGTTCGGGGTTGCCGAAGACCATGATTCCAATCCGATCAAGATCGGCCTCGGCAAGCTCAAGGCGCGCGGCGCCAAGGTGGTTTCAATCAATCCCTGCCGCACCGGCTACAACGCGATTGCCGACGACTGGATCGGCATCCGGCCCGGCACCGACGGCCTGTTTGTGTTCGCCCTCATCCACGAATTGCTGAAGGCAGGGCGCGTCGATCTCGACTACCTCTTGCGCTACACCAACGCCCACATCCTGGTCATTCAGGAGCCTGGAGCCGCCGATGACGGGCTGTTCATGCGCGACGGCGACGGCAATCCGCTGGCTTGGGACAGGGTGGCGAAGACGCCTGTCGACGCCGGCGATACCGACGCAAAGCCCGCACTGACCGGCAGCGTTCTCGTCGACAGCCGCCGCTGCGTGCCGGTCTTCCAACTCGTCGCCGACCGCTATCTGGACGAGTGCTATTCACCCGACGCCGTCGCTGACCGGTGCGGCATCTCCGCCGACACGATCCGACGCATTGCTGCAGAACTCGCTCATGTCGCCTTCGAACAGCAAATCGAACTGCCGGTGGCCTGGACGGACTGGGCCGGCCGCCGGCACAAGACCATCAAGGGTCGGCCGATGTCGATGCATGCGATGCGCGGCATCTCGGCCCATTCGAACGGGTTTCACACTTGCCGCGCCATTCATCTGCTTCAGGTGCTTCTCGGCACGGTGGACGTGCCGGGCGGCTTCCGCTTCAAACCGCCTTATCCGCGGTCCGCGCCGCCGGGTCCAAAGCCCGCCGGCAGGAATGTGAAGCCGATGACACCGCTCGAAGGCATGCCGCTCGGCTTCGTCTGCGGACCTGAGGACCTGCTGATCGAGGAAGGCAGCAGGCCTGTTCGTATCGACAAGGCATACTCCTGGGACGCGCCGCTGGCCGCTCATGGGCTCATGCACACGGTCATCCGTAACGCCTGGGCAGGCGATCCCTACAAGATCGACACTCTGTTCATGTACATGTCCAACATGGCCTGGAACTCGTCGATGAATACGGTCGAGACGATGGCGATGCTGACCGATATCGATGCGGCGGGCGAGTACAAGATCCCGTTCATCATCTATTCCGACGCTTATTATTCCGAGACCGTGCCCTTTGCCGATCTGGTGCTGCCGGACACGACCTATCTCGAGCGTCATGACTGTATCAGTCTGCTCGACCGGCCGATCAGCCACGCCGACGGTCCGGGCGACGCCATCCGCCATCCCGTCGTCGAGCCGGACCGCGACGTCAGGCCGTTCCAGACGGTGCTGATCGAACTCGGCGCGCGGCTCGGTCTGCCCGGTTTCGTCGATGACGACGGCTCCGCCAAATACCGCGACTATGCCGACTACATCGTCAATCACGAGCGTACGCCAGGTGTCGGTCCACTCGCCGGCTGGCGCGGCAAGGACGGGACCCTGGTCGGCAAGGGCGACGTCAATCCCGACCAGTTGCAGCGCTACATCCACAATGGCGGCTTCTGGCACCAGGATTTCGCCGCCGATCAGCGCTACTACAAGATGGCAAACCGCTCCTATCTCGACTTCGCCGAGAGCATGGGCTTCATCCCGAAAGCCGAGCCGATCGTGTTCCAACTCTATTCCGAGCCGATGCAGCGCTTCCGCCTGGCGGCGCGCGGCCATGGCCGGGTGCTGCCGCCGGAAGCCCAGCGTAGCCGCATCGAGACCTATATGGATCCGCTGCCGTTCTGGTATGCGCCCTTCGAAGAGACTGCGGTTGACAGCCAAGCCTATCCGCTGCACGCGCTGACGCAGCGGCCAATGCACATGTATCATTCCTGGGGCTCGCAGAATGCCTGGCTAAGGCAGATCACCAGCCAGAACCGGCTGTTCGTGCATCACCGGACCGCCGCCAGCCTCGGGCTTGTCGATAACGACTGGGTGTGGATCGAGAGCATCAACGGCAAGGTCAAAGGACAGATCAAGCTGGTCGACGGCGTCAACGCCGATACGGTGTGGACGTGGAATGCGATCGGCAAGCGTCGCGGCAGCTGGGGGCTCAAGGATGACGCGGCCGAATCCAATCGCGGCTTCCTGCTCAACCACATCATCGGCGACCAGACCTCCGCCGATGCCAGCGGCAAACGCTATTCGAATTCCGATCCGGTGACCGGCCAGGCGGCGTGGTTCGACCTGCGCGTGCGCATCGTCAAATGCGCGGCCGAGGAAGGCGGCTTCACCGAGCCGCAGTTCGAGCGGTTCCGGCAGCCGCCGCATTTCGAACCCTCGCCTGACAAGCTCACTTTCGGCGCAGAGTTCCGCCGGGAAAGAGAAGCTGCCAGACCATGACCTGCCTTCCCGCCCAAACCGACAAGAAGCTCGGCCTGGTCATCGATCTCGACACCTGTGTCGGCTGTCAGGCCTGCGTCACCGCCTGCAAGGAATGGAACACCGGCGGCCACATGGCGCCGCTGACCGACATCGATCCGTATGGCGGCGACGCCGACGGGGTCTGGTTCAACCGCGTGCACAGCTATGAGCACATGACTGAGATGGGTGGGCGCACGGTCAATTTCCCGCGCTCCTGTCTGCATTGCGAGACACCGGCCTGTGTCACCGTATGTCCGACCGGCGCCTCCTACAAACGGGCCTCGGACGGCATTGTGCTGGTCGACGAGGACAAGTGCATTGGCTGCAAATTGTGCAGCTGGGCCTGCCCCTATGGCGCGCGCGAGTTCGACACCGATGTCGGCGTGATGAAGAAATGCACGCTGTGCGTCGACCGTATCTACAACAACAATCTGGCGGAAGAAGATCGCGTTCCGGCCTGCGTCGCTGCTTGCCCGACCAGCGCGCGGCATTTCGGCGATCTGGGCGATCCGGCATCGGCTATCTCGCAACTGGTGGCCGAGCGCGGCGGTGTCGATCTGATGCCGGAAATGGGCTATAAGCCGACCAACAAATATCTGCCGCCACGTGCCCACACCACCCGCGCCGCATCGGTGCCGGCGCCGGCGCTTGAAGCGGTGCGGGCCGAAGGCGGCTTCCTCGGCTGGGTCGACCGCATGCTTTCGAACTAACCCGCGTCTCATGCATCCAGCATTCTCCGTCGTCTTTTTCACCACCGCCACGGGCGCCGGTTACGGCCTGCTCGCACTACTTGGCGTGCTCGCCGGACAGGGCTTTATCCCGCCCGATTTCTGGCTTGGCCTCACCGGCATGGGGCTGGCGCTTGGCCTGATCTCGGCAGGCCTGCTGTCGTCGGCCGGCCATCTCGGCCGTCCCGAACGCGCCTGGCGTGCCTTCTCGCAATGGCGAAGCTCCTGGCTGTCACGCGAAGGCGTTGCGTCGGTTGCGACCTTCATGCCGGCGGGACTGTTCGGTATTGGCTGGGTGGTCCTCGGCCGTACGAGCGGCTGGGTGGCTGTCGCCGGGCTGCTCGCTGCCATCGGCGCGGTCGCAACCGTCTGCACCACCGGCATGATCTACGCGTCGTTGAAGCCTATCGCCCAATGGCACAGCCGCTTCACCCTGCCCGGCTATCTGATCTTTTCGGCAATGACCGGCTGCGTGCTGCTCAATGCGCTGCTGCAGGGTTTTGCCGTCGGCTCGAATACGCTTCTCGCGGCTGCCCTATTGCTGACCGTGCTCGGCTGGGGCTGGAAGCTGGCGACCTGGCGGTACAACGACCGGCTGGAAATCCCGACCACAGCCAACACGGCGACGGGTCTGGCCGGCGGCACGGTGCGGTCGATGGAATGGCCGCATACCGAGGAAAACTACTTGCTCAAGGAGATGGGCTTCCGCATCGCGCGCAAGCACAGCGTGCGGCTACGCCAGATCACGCAGGTGCTGGCCTTTGCTTTGCCTGCGTTGCTGTTGGTGGCGGCGTTCGCCCTGCCGTGGCCCTATGCGGCGGTTTCGTCGATGCTCGCCTTGATCGCCCAACTCGCCGGCATGCTGGTCGAGCGCTGGCTGTTCTTCGCCGAGGCCAAGCACACCGTCACTTTGTACTACGGCAGGTAGGTTCAGCCCGGCCTGAGCATCGCGTGGGAAATCGCGAAGATGCGTTCGGTGCCAAGCATGTAGGCCATCAGCGTTTCACGGCGGAACAGCCCGGCATAGGCGCGATCAAGCAGATTGAGCGAGCCGGTATAGGCGCCGAAGGCCGGCATGATCATGCGGCCGCCATCGCCGGCAAAGCAGCGCCGCCGCACCGAGCGGCCTTGCTGCACGATGCGGGCGCAAGGATGCAGATGGCCTGATATCTCGCCCTCCACCCTTACCGCCGAAGGCTCGTGCCGGAAGAGCAGAGAGCCGATGGCCAATTCGCGCACGGTCTCGCCGGGCAGGTCGGCCGGTGCTTCAGGATCATGATTGCCGGTGACCCAGAACCAGTCGCGCCCAACCATCAGGCCTTCCAGCCTTTCGCGAAAGCTTGCGTGCATGCGCGCAGCGCCGCCGCCATCGTGAAAACTGTCGCCCAGGCTGATGACGATCGAAGGTTGGTAGTCGGCGATTACCGCTTGCAAGCGGAGTAACGTGGCTCCGGTGTCGTAAGGGGGAACCAGCGTGCCGCGCCTGGCCAGCGAGGAGCCTTTTTCCAGATGCAGGTCGGACACGGCCAGAAGCCGGAATTCGGGAAAGTAGAGCACGCCGCGGCGGTCGCAGACCGCGCGTTCGCCGGCGATATCGACAGAACCCACCTCCGCCAGAGGTGCAGCCATGGCCAGCGCGACAGTCATTTCGTCCCCATGGCCTCCTCGACCAGCGTGGCTGCATCCATCAGCAGCGTGTCATCGGCCTCGCCGTGCACAGGCATTTTGCCGATCTCGAGCATGATCGGCACGGCGAGCGGCGATATCTGCTCGAGGTTCTTATGCATGATTCGGCCCTGGACGCGCGAGAGCATCTCGGCAAGTCTGCTGACATCCAGCAGACCGGTCGCGGCGTCGGCACGCGTCGCCTGCAGCAGGATATGGTCAGGCTCATGGCTGCGCAGCACGTCGTAGATGAGATCCGTCGACACGGTCACCTGGCGGCCGCTCTTCTCTTGGCCCGGGTGGCGTTTCTCGATTAATCCCGAGATCAGCGCGCAATTGCGAAAGGTGCGCTTCAACAACCAACTGCCGGCGAGCCAAGCTTCGAGGTCGTCGCCCAGCATGTCCTCATCGAAGAGCGCTGCCAGCGACGGTTTCTTCGCCCTGAACATCCGGCCCATATCGGCAAGCGACCATATGGCAAGCGCATAGTCTGTGGCGACGAAGCCGAGCGGCTTGGCTCCCGCCCTGTCGAGGCGGCGGGTGAGCAGCATGCCGAGCGTCTGGTGCGCCAGCCTGCCCTCGAACGGATAGGCCACCAGATAGTAGCGGTTGCCGCGCGGAAAAGTCTCGATCAGCAGATCGTCGCGTTTCGGCAGCACCGACTTGTCGGCCTGGAAACGAAGCCAGTCGGCGACCTGCTCCGGCAGCTTCTTCCAGCGCTGCGGATCGTCCAGCATGGCGCGGACCTGTTCGGCCAGGTACGTCGAAAGCGGGAATTTGCCACCGCCGTAATACGGGACCTTGGCGTCGCTGCCGGGTGCATTCGAGACAAAGCACTCATTCTCGCGGATACCTTCGAAGCGCAGCACCTTGCCGGCGAACATGAAGGTGTCGCCATGCGTCAGCGTTTCGAGGAACGCCTCCTCGATCTTGCCCAGAACCCGGCCGCCACGCGAAGCCGCGCCTCTGCTGCCGGGCTGGACGTAGCGGACGTTGAGCGCCGGCACTTCGATGATGGTGCCGACATTGAGCCGGTATTGCTGGGCGACGCGAGGATTTGAGACCCGCCACAGCCCGTCCTTGTTCAACCGGATGCGGGCATAGCGCTCGTAGTTCTTCAGCGCATAGCCGCCAGTGGCGACGAAATCGATGACGCGATCGAATGTCGGCCGATCGAGATTGGCGTAGGGTGCTGCCGTCCGCACTTCCCCAAACAGCGCATCGGCATGCAACGGCGCACCGCAGGCACAGCCCAGCACGTGCTGCGCCAGCACGTCGAGCCCGCCATTGACCAGCGGCGGCGTATCCTGGGCACCGAGATAATTGGCATCGAGCGCCGCCCTGCATTCCAGCACCTCGAAGCGGTTGGCCGGAATCAGGATCGCCTTGGACGGCTCGTCCATACGGTGGTTGGCGCGGCCGATGCGCTGCGCCAGCCGGCTGGCACCTTTCGGCGCGCCGACATGGACGACCAGGTCGACATCGCCCCAGTCGATGCCGAGGTCGAGCGTCGAGGTGGCGACGATCGCACGCAAGGCATTCTCGCCCATCGCCTTTTCGACGCGCCGGCGCTGGGCGACATCGAGCGAACCGTGATGCAGCGCGATCGGCAAGGTGTCCTCGTTGACCCGCCACAACTCCTGGAACAGCAGCTCCGCCTGGCTGCGTGTGTTGACGAACAGCAGGGTTGTCTTGTGGCGCTTGATCTCGTTGTAGATCTCCGGCGTTGCATAGCGGGCCGAATGTCCCGCCCACGGCACGCGCTCCTCCGAATCGAGAATGGAGATGTCGGGCTTGGCGCCGCCGGTGACGACGATCAGGTCGGCCATCGGCCCTGGTGGATTCTGGCTGACCAGCCACCGCCGCAATTCGTCGGGCTCGGCGACCGTCGCCGACAGGCCTATCGTCTGGAGGGCGGGCACAAACGAGCGCAGCCGGGCCAGCCCGAGCGACAGGAGATGCCCGCGCTTCGAGGTCACCAGCGAATGCAATTCGTCGAGCACGACATAGCGCAGGTCCTCGAAGAAGCGCCTGGCATCGGGCGCGGCAATCAGCAGCGCCAATTGCTCGGGCGTGGTCAGGAGAATGTCGGGCGGCGCCAGCTTCTGCCGCTGGCGCTTGTGTGCGGGCGTGTCACCGGTGCGCGTCTCGACGGTGACCGGCAGCCCGATTTCTGCGACGGGTTTGCCGAGATTGCGCTCGATGTCGACGGCCAGCGCCTTCAGCGGCGAGATGTAGAGTGTATGGATGCCTCGATGCGCCTGCCCCGGCCTTCTCCTCGGTCGGCCGGCCAGTTCGGTCAGCGATGGCAAGAACCCGGCCAGCGTCTTGCCGGCGCCGGTCGGGGCGATCAGCAATACCGACTGCCCGTCCTGGGCTTTGGCCAGCAAATCGATCTGGTGAGCGCGCGGCGACCAGCCCTTTTCCGCAAACCATTTGACGAATGGCTCGGGCAGGACGACGGCGGCATTCTGTTGGGCAAGGCGCGGCTGCTCTGTCACGTGCCAGAGGTAGCGCGGCGACGCGCAATCGCCAAGCAGAATCAGAACAAAAGGTGATCGATTCGCGTTATGGCCGGCGAAACCCGGTCGGGCCGCCATAGAGATAACCGATACGGGCGACCGCCTCCCTCAGTCCTTCGCGCGACACCAGCATGGTGTGGCCGTTGGCGTGGATCATGGTCTCCGGATCCGTCATGATCGCGACGTGGCCTTTCCAGAAGACCAGGTCGCCGCGCCGCAACCCGGCAAAACCCGGCCCGGGATCGAGCGGTTCGCCGACGGTCGCCGCCTGCATGTCGGTGTCGCGTAGCACTTGCCTGCCAGCCATGTGCATTGCAAGTTGCACGAGACCGGAACAATCGATGCCGAATCCGGAGACGCCACCCCACAGGTAGGGCGTGCCGAGAAACGACTCGGCGACCGCGACGTAGTCGGGGGCAAACTCGGCGACAGGCCTGAGATGACCCGAGATGACCGCCTGGCCGGACGGCAGCAGAGCATAATGCGTGCCGCGCGTTTCCGCTGAGCCCGTCACCGCCACCAATGACCCCATCGAGAGCTCCCCGCTCACCGGGAACCGCAAATCCGGTCCCGGATACAGGAAAGTGCGCGGCACCGAGACAACATGCGTGGCCGCATGATCCCGACCGCCCAGCACAGTGTCGGCGACATAGCCGACGTAGCCGTCGCGCTCGGCCTGTATCCAGGCCCAGTCCCCAACGTCCTCGAAGACGAGGACGTCTTCGCCGAACAGAAGCTGGGTATCGACGCCGGCGTCCGGCCGCGGCGCCCTGCGGATGTCAGCGACGGAGGCTGATATGCGAGCCGGCCGGCCGGCGACGAAACGGTCGGCGGAAACCTCGCCTTTCAGCCTGGCGTCGGCGAGATCGGAGCGGAAGGCATGGAGGCGGGCATCCCTGGCGGTCAAATCGGCAACTCGTTCAAATGGGCAACTCGTCAAATGGGCAACTCTTGGGCTCTGGCAATGATAACATCGCCAAAGCGCTCGACAAAGAGCGCGCCTTCTACTGTGCGCCTGACCAGCACGTTGCGCTTGTCGAGCTCGTCGCGGTGGCGCGACACCAGTTTCAGCGCCCCCATCGTATCGAGCGCACGGGTGATCACCGGCTTGGTGACGTTGAGCCGGGCGGCTAACCCGCGCACCGTGTGTGGCGGCGGATCGAGATAGATGGTGAACAGGATCGCCGTCTGGCGCATGGTGAGATCGGGCGCGTCGTCACGCACCTCGGATAACACCACCTGTTGCCATAGTCGCAAGGCCTGGCTTGGACGCATGATAATCGACATCCGTCCAGCATGACTGAAAATTGTTTCGGTTCCGTTTCAGTCAATACCTTCGTCGGCTATGCCCGAGAATCAACCGTAGCGGTTCGAAATGGCCTGCTCCAGCGCCCGGATGCCTTGCGCTTCGCCACCGGCAAGACCGTGCGGGCGGTCGGACGGGTTCCAGGCGTAGATGTCGACATGCGCCCAGCCGGCGGTCTTTTCCACGAAGCGCTTCAGGAAAAGCGCCGCGGTGATCGAGCCGGCGAAACCGTCTGACGTGACATTGTTGATGTCGGCCACCTTCGACGCCAGCTTGGCGTCATAGGGCTTCCACAACGGCATGCGCCATAACGGATCCTCGACCGCAACGGAGGCGTCCGCCAGCTCGGATGCAAGCGCCTCGTCACCGGTGTAGAACGGCGGCAGGTCGGGACCGAGCGCAACACGGGCAGCGCCTGTCAGCGTCGCCATATCGACCAGCATCTGCGGCTCTTCGTCATCGGCCAAGGCCAAGGCATCGGCGAGTACCAGCCGTCCTTCGGCGTCGGTGTTGCCGATTTCGACGGTGATGCCCTTGCGGCTCACCAGCACGTCGCCTGGCCGGAAGGCGTTGCCGGCTATCGAATTCTCGACAGCCGGGATGAGCACGCGTAGCCGGACCTTCAGCCCGGTGGCCATAATCATGGAAGCGAGGCCCAGCACGTTGGCAGCGCCGCCCATGTCCTTCTTCATCAAAAGCATGCCCGAGGACGGCTTGATGTCGAGACCGCCTGTATCGAAGCAGACGCCCTTGCCGACCAGCGTTATCCTGGGGGCATTGTTCGGCCCCCAAATCATGTCGATCAGGCGCGGCGCGTCGGCAGATGCCCGACCGACGGCGTGGATCATCGGAAAGTTGGCGGTAAGAAGATCGTCGCCTTTGGTCACCGATATTTCGGCCTTGTGCGTCGCGGCCAAGGTCCGGGCGGCTTTTTCCAGCTGGCCGGGGCCCATATCGCTGGTCGGCGTGTTGACCAGATCGCGCGCCAGGAAAATGCCATTGGCGATGCGGCGGATGCGGGCAGCGTCGGTGCCTGCCGGCAGCGCGAAGCGAAGGCTCTTGCCTGGCTTCTTGCCGTAGCGGGTGAAGACATAGCCGCCGAGCGCCACGGCGAGTGCCGTAAGCTCCGGCTTGGCGGGTGCCGACGCAAAACGCCAGTCGCCCGCGGGCAAGGCTCTCGCCAGTGCGCCGACGGCCAGTGCGCCCTCGTCATCACCGGTGCCGAACAGGGCTCCGGCAATCGCGCCGTTGTCGCCAGGCACGATCAGCGTCCTGCCAGCTTCGCCGGAGAAGCCGTTGGCCTTGGCCCAGGCGACCGAGGATGGCGCAAGGCCCGCTGCCGCCAGAGCATCCTTCGCCACCAGATGGACCGGCAGCGCATTGCTCAATTCTTTCTCGACGAGTTCGACAGGCATTCGCTGGTCTCCGGGTTTTCCGAGTCGGCGTTTCTTAACTCTCCGTTAGGGTTAACAGAATATTTCTGCGGGAGGGAAGATGACCACGCAAATGGTCACGCGATGAACGGAGCCTTGGTGCCGATGCTGACCAACCGCAGGATGAACGCCAGCGCAAACAGGCTGATCAGCACGGCGTTGATGATGGCGCTTGCCGCAGGCGTCGCTGGCTGCGGAACCAGCAAATTGACGACTGGTTCGATTTCTCGTCCAAGCGGCAGGCCGCTGGAAACAATGTCGGCGGGCGAACTGCACAACGCTACGATGGCGCTCGGCCAGTCCTATGCGAAAAACCCCAGCGACAAGCGCATCGCCACAAATTATGCCGCGGCGCTGCAGATGGACGGCGACGCAGACCAATCGCTTGCGGTGATGCGCAAGCTGGCGATCGCCTTGCCGAAGGACCGCGACGTGCTCGCCGCCTATGGCAAGGCACTTGCCGCCAACGGACAGTTCGAACCGGCTCTCGATGCCGTGCGCCGCGCGCAGACCCCTGAATATCCTGATTGGAAACTGGTGTCGGCGGAAGCTGCTATTCTCGACCAGCTGGGCCAGAAGGATGAGGCGCGCCAAGGCTATCGCAAGGCGCTTGACCTCAGGCCGAACGAACCGTCGATCCTTTCCAATCTCGGCATGTCGTACGTGCTGGAAGGCGATTTGCGCACGGCCGAAACCTATATGCGCTCGGCCGCCCAGCAGCCGAATGCAGATAGCCGCGTTCGCCAGAACCTGGCGCTGGTCGTCGGTCTGCAAGGCCGTTTCGACGAGGCCGAGAAGATCGCCTCGCAAGAGCTGTCGCCGGATCAGGCGCAGGCTAACGTCGCTTACCTTCGCCAGATGCTGGCGCAGCAGAATGCCTGGAGCCAGCTCAAGGACCAGGACAAGGCAAAGCCTGCCACCAACTGACCGCTTCGACCGCCGAACCGGCGCGCGAATTCCGCAACATGTCTAACGCAAAGAGCCGCGCTGCACCGGCAGCGTGGCTGAATCGTATCAGCGTTTCTGGCAACGCCGCTGGTGCTACTCGCTGCTGGATTTCGGCTGGTCGCCGAAGATGCCGCGCTGGCTCACCTGGATGCCGGCGGGACCAAGAATGATGGCGAACAGTACCGGCAGGAAGAACAGGATCATCGGCACGGTGAGCTTCGGCGGCAGCGCGGCCGCCTTCTTCTCGGCGGCATTCATGCGCATGTCGCGGCTCTCACTGGCAAGCACCCGCAACGCATGCGCCACGGGCGTGCCGTAGCGCTCGGCCTGAACCAGCGCCTGGGACACCGACCTGACGGATTCCAGGCCAGTTCGGCTTGCAAGGTTCTCGTAGGCTTGCTTGCGCTCCTGCAGATAGGAAAGCTCGGCGTTGGTCAGGATGAATTCTTCCGCCAATGCCACAGATTGCGCGCCGATCTCATCGGCGACCTTGCGAAGCGCCGCTTCCACCGACATGCCGGACTCGACGCATATCAGCATCAGGTCGAGCGCGTCCGGCCACGCCATCTGAATCGACTGCTTGCGCTTGGTAGCGCGGTTGTTGACGTAGAGCACCGGCGCGTAGAACCCCGCATAGGCAACCACGATGCACACGAACAGCTTCACGAAAAACGGCTGCTCGGGCAATCCGCCGAGCACGAACAGATACATCGCCGCCAATGCAAAGCCGATGAAGGGCAGGACGAGACGGAAGAAAAGGAAGCGCGTCAGTGGATTTTGCCCGCGAAAACCCGCCACTTTCAATTTCTGCAAGGTACCTTCATCCGCCAGCGCACGCCTGAGATCCAGGCGATCGACAATATTGCGCATGCCGACCGACTGTTCTTCGCGCAGGCCCTTGCGGCGGCGGTCGGCTTCGATTGCCAGCCGCGCCCGCTGCTTGGCGCGCAGCTCATCGCGCTCCAGCGCCACGGATTTCATGCGCGCCTTGAGCTGGTTCCCGCCAAAGGCGGGCAGCAGCGTGAAGACGGTCGCAAACACCGCTATTCCGACCAGCAGTGCGATCAGCAGGGACGGATCGGTGAGAGTTCTGACGACGTGATCGGTCATACGCGAGTCCTAGACTTCGAAATTCATCATCTTGCGCATTACCAGGACGCCTATCGACATCCACACGCCGGAACAACCGAGGATCAGATTGCCGGTGCTGGTGGTGAATAGGGGCATGATGTAGTTCGGGCTCGTCAAATAGACGAGACAGGCGACGACGAAAGGCAACGCGCCGATAATCACGGCGGATGCCTTGGCTTCCATGGACAACGCCTGGACCTTGGCTTTCATTTTCTTGCGATCGCGAAGCACGCGCGAAAGATTGCCCAGCGCTTCGGAAAGATTGCCCCCGGCCTGAGACTGGATCTGGATGACGATGCCGAAGAAGCTCGCCTCGGTGCACGGCATCGTTTCTGGCATGCGCATGGCCGCGTCGGGGATCGACAAACCCATTTGCTGCGAATCGACGATGCGGCGGAACTCGGTCTTGACCGGCTCCGGGGATTCGTTGGCGATCAGGCGCACGGCATCGTTCAGCGGCAGGCCGGATTTTACCGCACGCACAATGATATCGAGCGCGTTCGGAAATTCGTTGAGGAACGCCTTGACGCGCCGCCCGCGGCGAAACGAGACGAACCAGCGTGGCAGACCCAAGACGCCGACCAGCAGCGCAGCCGGCAAGACCAGCAGCGGTGCGCCGATGAAATATATAAGAGCCGTCAAGACGACGCCGCAGGCCGCCGAGTAGACATAAAAGCGCTCAAGCGAGATCTTCATGCCGGCCTGACGGATTTGGATCTTCAGCGGTGGTTTTTTGACCAGGCTCTGATTGGACTTTTGCTTTTGATCGAGATCCTTCAGCGAATCCTGGACGGACTTGCGACGCTTGGCCGCTTCCGCGACGCGATCGCGCGAAGCCTTGACGACGGAACGATCCGTCTCGGCGGTCTTGATCGATTCAAGCCGCTTACCGACCTGCTTCTCGGTGCTGATCCGGTTGAACAGGAAAGCATAGGCCACAGCGCCGGCGCTGAAGCCGGCGAGCACGACGAATGCCAATACGGTGCCGTCAATTCCGAACATCGATCCTGGCCCCCACGGTTCCGGACGGATCAGTCAGCGCGCTTCTCCATTGCCTCGAGCGCAACGGCGAGGCGCTGCTCCTCGCCGTAATAGCGGGCACGCTCCCAGAAATGCGGACGGCCGATGCCGGTCGACACGTGCTCGCCCAGCAACCTGCCGTTCGCGTCCTCGCCCTTGATGTTATAGAGAACGATGTCCTGGGTGATGATGACGTCGCCCTCCATGCCGATCACCTCGGTGATGTGGGTGATGCGCCGCGATCCGTCGCGCAGGCGTGCAGCCTGTATGATCACGTCGACGGAGCCGACGATGATTTCGCGCACGGTTTTTTGCGGCAGCGTGTAGCCGCCCATGGCGATCATCGACTCTATACGGTTGAGGCATTCGCGCGGGCTGTTCGAATGGATCGTGCCCATCGAGCCGTCATGGCCAGTGTTCATCGCCTGCAGCAGGTCGAACACTTCGGGTCCGCGCACTTCGCCGACGATAATGCGTTCGGGCCGCATGCGCAGACAGTTCTTGACCAGGTCGCGCATGGTCACTTCGCCCTCGCCTTCGAGGTTGGGCGGGCGGGTTTCGAGACGCACCACATGCGGCTGCTGCAATTGCAGCTCAGCCGAGTCCTCGCAGGTGATGACGCGTTCCTCGCGGTCGATATAGTTGGTCAGGCAATTGAGCAGCGTCGTCTTGCCCGAGCCGGTACCGCCCGAGATGACGATGTTGCAACGGACACGGCCGATGATCTTGAGAATCTCGGCCCCTTGCGGCGAAATCGAGCCGAACTTGACCAACTGATCGAGCGTCAGCTTGTCCTTCTTGAACTTGCGGATGGTAAGTGCGGTGCCGTCAATAGCCAAGGGCGGTGCGATGACGTTGACACGCGAGCCATCAGGAAGACGCGCATCGCAGATCGGGCTTGATTCATCGACGCGGCGGCCGACCTGGCTGACGATACGCTGGCAGATGTTGAGGAGCTGCTGGTTATCACGGAACCGGATGCCGGTCTGCTCGACCTTGCCGTTGACTTCGATGTAGACGTTCTTGGAGCCGTTGACCATGATGTCGGCAATATCGTCGCGCGCAAGCAGTGGCTCCAGCGGCCCGTAGCCCAAAACGTCGTTGCAGATGTCCTCGAGAAGCTCTTCCTGCTCGGCGATGGACATCGCGAAATTCTTGATCGCGATGATGTCGTTGACGATGTCGCGGATTTCCTCGCGCGCGCTTTCGGGATCGAGCTTGGCCAGCTGCGACAGGTCGATCGTGTCGATCAGTGCGGCGAAGACCTGGCTTTTGGTGTCGTAGTAGGTTTCGCTCTTTTGGCGCTGGATAGTTTTCGGCTCCGGCGCCAATGGCGGCGGCTCGACTGCACGGCGAACCTGCGCTGCAGGCGCGCCGGACGGCGGCAGCGTCGCGGGTCTGGCAGCTATAGCCGCTTCCATGGGGTTCGCGGCAGCCGGCGCAGCAGCTGCGGGTGCGGGCTGACGGAATTCCGGGATGGTCCGGTTGCCGTCATCGCTGCCTCTTTTACCAAACATGATCGCTTACCAATTCCACCGCTGAGGCATCACTTCTTGTTGCGCGAAAGCTTGCCTATCAGGTTGCCGAGGCCAGCCTTTTTCTTCACCTTGATTTCGCTGCGCCCTGTCAGCACATGGGCGATCTCGTTGATCGTGGCGACGACCGGACTCTTGGCATCCATTTCACCAAGCATACGTCCGTTATTGGCAGCATTTCCGAACAAAAGCGGCTCGAACGGGATGACTGACATCGGCGAAAGGCCGAGGGATTCGGAGAAGTCGGACGGCGTAATCTCGGGACGCTTCGGCACACCGGCCTGGTTGATCACAAGCTTTGGCGCAGGATCGTTCGGACGAAGCCGCTTCAGCATGTCGACCAGGTTCTTCGTGTTGCGCAGATTGGCCAGTTCGGGCGTCGCCGTGATGACGATCTCATCGGCCTTGACCAGCGTGTTCTTGGTCCAGCCGGCCCACAAGTGGGGAACATCGAGCACGAGGAGCGGCGCGCTACGCTGGGCTATGTCGATAAGCTGGGTGAAAGCGTCGGGATCGAAATCGTAGACCCGCTCCAGGGTCGAAGGGGCCGCAAGTAGCGACAGGTGCTCGGCGCATTGGGCGAGCAGTCGGTCGAGATAGACCTCGTCGACGCGTTCCGGCGAGAAGACCGCCTCGGCAATGCCTTGGGCCGGGTCCTGGTCGAAGTTGATATTGGCCGTTCCGAAGGCGAGGTCGAGATCGGCGACAACCACTTCGGATTTGAAAAGGGACGACATGGCCCAGGCCACATTATGGGCTATGGTCGAGGAGCCGACGCCGCCCTTGGCGCCGATGAACGCAATCGAGCGGCCGATCGGCTCAGCTTCCGGATCAACGAAGATCGAAGACACCACGCTGACGATGTCGGCCATCGATACGGGCGCGATGACATATTCGGAGATGCCCGAACGAATGAGTTCGCGATACAGGCCGACATCGTTGTAGTGGCCGACAACCACCACCTTGGAGGTCGGGTCACAATGCTCGGAGAGCTGGGCGAGTTGTTCAAGCAACAGCTTCGGCTCGCTGCGGGATTCAAGCAGGATCAGGTTCGGTGTCGGCGCCGACTGATAGAATTCGATAGCGGTGGGGATGCCCCCCATATGCACCTTCAGATGGGCCTTGGCCATGCGGCGATCCTCGCCGGCGCGCTCGACCGGATTGGCTACGCCTTCGGTCTCGCAAAATGCCTGGATCGAAATGCGCGGGATCGGCCGCAACGCCTGCATCGCGGCAATATCCTGCTCCGAGGTTTCGCCGCCCGGTACCTCTGTGTCATAGGCAAGATTGCTCATTGTCATCACTTTCCGTGACTTGCGCGGCTTAGAGTTTGTTGAGCCTCAACACTCGTTAATAATCGACTTCCGAATTGCCGAGGAATTCGTCCGAAATACCCCTGTCACGATAGACGTCGATCACCGCGCCGCGATTTTCCGCGTCGATCGGCGACGGTTTGCGTGGCCCGATCAGATCGGACGGATTGGCCATCTGGGCAGCCAGGTTGTTCTGATACGAACAGCCGAAATCGGCATAGTGCTTGTTTTCCGAAGTCTGCAGCAGGTCTTCGGGCCAGCGCCCGCATTTATCCGTCTGAGCCTTCACCGAGACATAGGCAACGCGGACCGGTGCGGACGCTTCGGCTGAAACAGACTGATAGGACCGCATGGCGATCCGCTTCCGGCTGATGCCGCTGGCTATGGCGAGCCTGGCGAAATCGCGGCCGGCCGCGGCCGCTGCGATTTCGTTAGCTGAGCCGCTCGGAATCTCGATCGTCAGCACCGGAGCCGCGCTCCTGTCGTATCCGTTGAGAAAGCCCAGGAGCGTGTCACGCTGGGATCTGGTCATGCCACGGTCGCCGGCGCCGACCGGAAGGTCGATCTTCTGGACCTTCTCGGCGATGACGATAGGATGGGTGGTGCGATAGTCGTCCGGTATGGCACCGACCGTGACGCTGTCGCGATTGGCGCAGCCGGCCAGTGATGCCGCTACCGCGATCGCTATGATCGGAACGGCCGGCCGCCAGATCCGCGAATGAACGGACTGTATCGCGGTGACCGCCCTTGCCTTCGATACTGCCTGAGACATGTCGACTTCCCCGCTTACTTGTAGATAAAGCCGACAACGCCGTGATAGCGGCCGTTGGGCTTGTCGGTCTGCATGGTGCCGTAGACGCGGTTGACGCGGCCAAGGAACATGCCGGCGCCATCGCTGGCTGCGTTGAAATTGTCATCCGGCTTGGCAAGATCGTTGCGCGCCACCGGCTTCACCAGATAGGGCGTGATGATGATGACGAGTTCGGTCTCGTTGCGGACGAAATCCCTGCTGCGGAACAGCGTGCCTAGCACCGGTATTTTGGTCAGGCCGGGCAGCCCGGCAACCGCCTGCCTGATGTCGTCGCGGACAAGGCCCGCGATCATCATGGAACCGCCGGAGGGCAATTCCACCGTGGTGTCGGCCAGGCGTTTGCGGATCGACAGCAAAGTGGTGCCGGGTAAGTCGCCGGCTCCTTCCAGGACTGCGGCGCCTTCGGTCGTAGGTTCCGAAACCGACGTCCTCACTTTAAGGCTGATGCGGCCCGCCGAGAGCACGACCGGCTGGAATTCGAGCCCAATTCCATATTCAAGGCGTTCGTGCTCGTAGGTAATCTGGCCAGTTTGATTGTCGTTTGAAACGTTGCTTGTTCGGCCGGTGATGATATTGAATTCGCCGCCGACCTTGAAGGTCGCCTTCTCGCCGGAAACGGCGGTGAGAGTCGGCTCGGCCAGCGTCTTCATGACACCGCTTTGCTCCATGGCGTTTATGTACGCTTGAAGAGTTGAGCTGCCGATCGCCGCCCCCGAATATTGCGACAGTGGCTTTCCCAATCCGTATGCAGGCGTGGTGAGAGCGCTCCAACTGATGCCGTTGCTGCTGCCGTTGCCGACCATGTTGACGCCGAGCTGCTTCATCACCGTGCGGCTGACCTCGGCAACCGTCACCTTCAGCGTCACCTGGTCGTCGCCGATAATCTGCAGCAGGTTGATGATCTGGCTGACGCGGCGCTCGGCATCCGGGTTGTCGATGGCGACGCCGGCTTCGGCCGAACCGCCGGCAGCGGTCTGCGAATATTGACCCGTGGTAGCCTCGCCGCCGGACACGAAGATGTTTGCCAGATCAGCCGCGCGCTTGGCGTCAAGAGGAGTGTCGACGGTTCCGGTCAGAACGACGTTGTCGTTCAGCAACTCGACCTTGACCTCCGATGACGGGATGAAGCGCTTGATATAGTCCTCCAGCCCGGCAACATCGCGTTCGACCGCTAGGTCAAGGCTGACGATCTGCTCGCCATTCGGGCCAAAGACGAAGATGTTGGTCTCGCCGACCGCCTTTCCGAACAGATAGATGCGGCGGGCAGTGCGGGTCACTGCGTCGGCTACAGCGGGGTTGGCGACGAGAATATCATAGGCATCGCTCGGCAGGTCGATGACCACCGATTTATTGAGTCCGAGTTTGACCCGCTGGGTGGCGGTCGAAGCCGTGACCCTAGCATTGCCCGCCGCACTGGCATCGAGGATGCCATATGCATTCGTTCCAACGAGAAACAGGCCGATCGCCGCAGCCAGGGTGAGCGGCAGTTTGGTTTTTAGCCTCATTTCCTTGCCCCCACCTCGGAAACTTCGCCCGACTTGATCAACCGCACGGTGCCGCGCCGGCCATTGCCGGAAACCAGGTAGTCGGCCTCGCCCACATTCTTGTCCTGGCTGTCCTTGATCGAGCGCAGCGCCAGTGTCAGGCGATCCGCCATCTGCTGTGCGACGGTGATGATCTCGGACTGCTGCGGCGTCAGCTCCAGGGTGGCGGTCTGGCCGACTCTGGTCTTCTTGCCTTCCTCATCCTCCTGGATGGTCTGGTCGATCGCCAGGACACGAATGTTTTTGAGGATAGTTTCGGTCGTGAAGCCCGGACCACCGCCATTGGCGGCATCGGTTCTACGGGTCATGATGACGTCGACGAAATCGTTTGGAAGAATGAAGCCACCGGCCGAGGTGTCGGCCGAAATGCTTGTGGCGACAGCCCGCATGCCGGAGGGCAGGATCGACGACATGAAGCTTTGCCCTTCACCGATCAGCTTCGAGCGGCGCAGCGGCTCGCCGGCATAGAGCGCCACGCGGGCGACGGCGCCCTTCAGCTTGTCCAGCGCTTCAGGCTCGGCAGCGCGGGTGATGAAATTTGCGTTGATGCCGGCGGACGGCCATGACTCCCAGGAAATGTTGTTTTCAAGCGGACTGCCCATCGGAACGTCGCCGGAAAGAACAAGCACATCCTGCAGCGCGATCGCCGGCGCCTGAGGACCGGAATCGACAACCGGAGGCGGCGGAGCCACAACCATGTTCTTCGCGACATAGCCTGCACCACCGGCCGCGGCTATCGCCACGCCTAGAATAATTAATCGGGATGCTGGCATCTGTCCGAACCTCGCCTTGGCAAACCACTAGCCAAGCCGGACTTTGCAGCGGCAATCGTCAAAACAAGGTTAATGTTATACTTACGATCGTGATTAATTTAAGGTTTACATAAATTAGAGCGACAACTCTGGCCCGAAGGAAAACGGGGCCAATTCGCCTGCTCGGCGCCAACGGCGGAAAGCGAAATTCAGCCCGCCAGCCTGGTAAGCGCCCAGGCCATCAACGGTGAGTCGGAATAGGTGAGCAGACCGCCAATGCCAAGCGCAATGCCGTACGGAACGCCGGTCGCCTCATCGGCGAAATGGCGCAGGAACCGATTGTGGCTTGTGACGGCGGCAAGCAGCGATTTTCGATAGGCGATGATGGCAAGGGTCAGCAGACCGCCGATGAACGTCGAGGTGACGAGATACTCGACGAGATGGATGTTCAGTCCCATCCATACGGCAGTGGCGGCCAAGAGCTTGGCGTCACCGCCGCCCATGCCGCCAAGCGCGAACAGGCCGAATGTCACTACAAGAACCAGGCCGCCGGCGGCGAAGTGCCCGCCATAAGTGGCCCAGTCCATGCCGGTCAAGGGCGCAACCAAGGCAAAGACAACGACGAGCAGCACAGGCACGCGATTGGCGATCGTCATCGACAGCATGTCGGAGATCGCGGCAAAAAGCATGCAGAATGGAAAGACGACGAAGATCACGGCTTCAAGCATGGGCGTGGCGCCTGTGGTCAAACTGTACCCGGTCCCAGCCTAGGTATGTTCGATTAACGATTGATGAGGTCTAAAGTTCAAAATCATGCGTAGGACTAAATAAGGGCCGCCAGTGCGGCGGCCCTTATTGGGAAGCAACGGAATGTTGTTGCTTACGAAGCGTTGACCTTGGTGGCAATCTTGTCAAACTTGGCGTTCAGCGCGGTGCCGAGCGAGGTGGCGCCGACCATGATGGCGAGCGCGATGAGAGCGGCGATCAGACCGTATTCGATAGCGGTCGCGCCGGATTCGTCCTTCACAAAACGTGCGATGAGGTTAGACATTTGAGCTCCTACTCCAATTGTTACAGCACTTCCGTCAACTTCTCTTGGTGGCTGATCGGATACTGCGAATCTAAGGAGAAGCTGTTTCAATCGGCTTAATAAACAGGCTTACCGATTCCTTTCCCGCTTCGATGGCATTGCGTGGTTAACCCAGAACTAAAATCCCCGCCGCTAGGACCCCGGGCCGACAAAAGGCGCAAAAGGCGCAATTCGGCAAAGACGTTCCAGCCGTGCCGGCTAGGCCCAATGCCGGTTCCTGTGAACTCCAGCCGCTTAACGGTTGGTTCACCAATCTCGTTCATGTTCCGTTGAACAGTTTGCCAGGGGGCGCCTCAATGGCCGGGCCGAGATCATCATTTCCAGTTGCCGTGCTTTGTGCCGCAGCGGCTTTCGCCTTTCCAGCCAAGGCCGGCGTCGGCATCGAGGTGACGATGAACCAGGCAAAGATCATCAAATTGTCGCGCGCCGCCGATACGATTGTCGTCGGCAATCCGGCGATCGCCGACGCCTCCGTGCAGGACGCATCGACGATCGTACTGACCGGCAAGGGATTTGGCGTCACCAATCTTGTCGTCCTCGATCAGGAGGGCAACCCGATCGTCGATGAGCAAATAACCGTCGTGCGGCAGGCGGCGGCGTCGGTCCGCATCTATCGACGCGCCGAAGTGCAGACGATGTCCTGCGCGCCATATTGCGAAAGCTCGTATAAGAGCGATGCCGAAAAGGCCTCTGAAGCCGAGATGAGCGCCGGGCATTAGCTAGCCGACGTCTCCGTCTTTGGCGAGAACGTGCTTCGGTTATGGCCGGGTTAAGGCCTTCCCGTTGAATTTAACGGTCATTCCAACCGGACTTCAATCGGTTCCGACTAAGGGTGGGACCGATACAGAAGCGGCATCGGCGGGCAGAGGACATGAGCAAGGCTGGACGAGCAGGTTCTCCAAGACGGTTTTTAGGCGACCGCCGCGGAAGCACGGCGATCGAATTCGCCATGCTTGCAATTCCTTTCGCACTTCTTGTATTCGCCATACTGGAGAGCTGCATTTCTTTTGCCGCACAGGAAGTGATGGCAAACGCCACAGACGACATCGCGCGTCAGTTGCGTACCGGCCAGCTAAGACCGGCCGATGTGTCCGGGACCAAGCTGCGGGACAAGATCTGCGCCAAGCTGGAGATCATGGTCGCCAAGACCTGTCCCGGACTGCTGGTGGATTTGCGCGAGTATCCGACCTTCGCCGATGCGGCGCTGGCCGGTTTCAAGATCCAGGATGGCGACGTCGTGCTGACCAAGGGCACGAGCACACAGACCTTCACCGTCGCACCTGGCCTGGCGGAGTCGAGAAACATGCTGCGGGTTTTTTACAAATGGCCGGTGATGACCGACTTTATGGCCAAATCGATGGCCAACCTGAAGGACGGCAAAACGCTGCATTTTGCCTCGATCACTTGGCAGAACGAGCCGTTCGACAACTGAGCCACCTAGTCGCTTGAAAAGGGCAAAGCCATGATTCGTGCGGGGGCACAGTTGGGCATCGCAGGGATTTGTACAAGAGCAGTCCGGCTTTGCTCGGACCGCCGCGGTATTGCGGCCGTCGAGTTTGCCCTCATCGTGCCTGTCCTGTTGATCATGTACTTTATGACAATGGAGGCCTCGCAAGCCATCGAGACCAGCAAGAAGGTCAGCCGCATCGGCAGCATGGTAGCGGACCTCGTCACACAGCAGCAGACCATCAAGGCGGCCGATGTCGATGCCATCATGGCGATCGGCAGTTCCACGCTCCAGCCCTACAACCGCTCGAAACCGAAGATCATTATCACGGCGATACAGGTGACGAACGAGACGACGCCGAAAGTCCTGGTCGTGTGGTCGCGCAAACTGGTGGATGGCGTCTCTAGCCTCGACGCGGTCAAGGATTCCACCACAACGGTCCCGAGCGCGCTCAAGATCAAAGGCACTTTCCTCATTCGGGTCGAGAGCGATCTCGCCTACAAGCCAATCATCACCTGGTCGGCGGACGGCCAAAGCCGGTTCGGGTTGAGCTCGGTCTTCAATTCGATATCGATGGCGGAAACTTATTATCTGCGGCCGCGCAGGAGCCCGACCATTCCGTGCAGTGATTGCTGACGCCTGAAGCCCGCTAACCGGTCTTTTGCTATTGGTTGCAACCGCGGGCCGAGACTAGACGCACGATGGCTGCAGCCAGCACATAGTCCCTCGGACCGGCAACGGTTCGGCGACGATACCGATACGGAACGTTCCGATAACATAGCGCCAATCGGCGCGCGCCAGGTTTGCGCAAGACGCATCTAGCAGCAAAGCCAGTACGGCGGCGAATGCTGTCAGGGCAAGCCTCATGCGAGCTCCGCGCCGCGCATTTCCATCCGCAGATCGACCATGCCGCGATTCGTCTCTCCGGGACCAGCATGCCAACCGTGCTGTTTGGGTTTCCGAATTGCCAATGGCGACGCGGAACCCTATGTCTGAGCCAACACAGGCAATGATGAACCTTTCGATGGCACGCGCCTTCCTTTTTGTCCTCGACTCCTTCGGCATCGGCGGCGCGGCCGATGCCGAACGCTATGGCGACACCGGCTCCAACACGTTCGCACACATCGCGCGGGCCTGCGCGGAAGGCCGCGCCGATCGCGAAGGCCTGCGTGACGGGCCCCTTCTTGTACCAAACATGCTCTCGCTCGGCCTCGGCCAGGCCGCGGCAACGGCGACGGGTTTCAGGTTCGAGAATGCCGGCAGTGCGCCGCTTGCCGCCGCCTTTCACGGCGCGGCCCAAGAGGTTTCGAGCGGCAAGGACACGCCATCGGGCCATTGGGAAATAGCCGGCCTGCCGGTCCGTTTCGACTGGGGTTACTTCCCGGACACGATTCCGGCCTTTCCGGCCGAGTTGACCGAAGCAATGGTGCGTGAAGGGAAGGTGCCTGGCATCCTCGGCAATTGCCATGCTCCGGGCACCGAAATCATCGAACGGTTCGGCGAAGACCATATCCGTACCGACAAGCCGATCTGCTACACCTCGATCGACTCCGTCCTGCAGATCGCCGTGCATGAGGTTCATTTCGGCCTGGAACGGCTTTACGAGTTCTGCAAGGTGGTGCGCAGGCTCGTCGATCCGCTTAATATCGGCCGCGTCATAGCACGGCCGTTCATCGGTGAAACCGCCGCCACGTTCGAGCGAACGCATAATCGTCGCGACTATGCCGTACCGCCGCCGGAACCGACGCTGCTCGACCGGCTGACGGCGCGCGGCAGCCGGGTTATCGCGGTCGGCAAGATCGGCGACATTTTCGCCCATCGGGGCATCTCGGAAGTCCGCAAGGCTGCCGGCAACATGGCGATGTTCGACAAAGCGCTTGGCGCCATGGAAGACGCCCGCGACGGCGACCTCGTCTTCGCGAACTTTGTCGATTTCGACACCGAGTTCGGGCATCGGCGCGACGTTGCGGGGTATGCCGCCGCGCTCGAGGCGTTCGACCGGCGCCTGCCCGAGGCATTCGCACGGCTGAGGTCAGGCGATCTGCTCATTTTGACCGCCGATCACGGCAACGATCCGACGTGGCGCGGCACCGACCACACGCGCGAGCGGATTCCGGTTATCGGGACACAGCCGGGTTTCAAAGGCGCAGACATCGGACTGAGGATGACATTTGCCGACATCGGCGAAACCGTGGCCGAACATCTCGGGCTGACGCGCGGCCCTTACGGCACCTCCTTCCATGCGATGATAGGCGGCCATGCCTGAGCTGCCGGAGGTGGAGACGGTCAGGCGCGGTCTGCAGCCGGCCCTTGAAGGTGCCCGCATTGTCGGTGTCGAGGCACGCCGGCCGGATTTGCGGTTTCCGTTCCCCGCGAAATTTTCGGAGCGGCTGACCGGCAAGACGATTGCGGCGCTCGGCCGCCGTGCCAAATATCTGACAATGCACATGGACAACGGCCCGGTTCTGATCTGCCATCTCGGCATGTCGGGTTCGTTTCGCATCGAAACGGCCGACGAGAGCGCAACGCCCGGCGCGTTCCACCACGAACGTTCGAAAAACACTGCTCACGATCACGTCGTCTTCGACATCGCATCCCCTGCCGGCGTCCGCTCTCGCGTGATCTTCAACGACCCGCGCCGCTTCGGGTTCATGCTGTTTTCGGAAGGCGAGCCCGACATGCATCCGATGCTGGCCGGATTAGGCGTCGAGCCTACAGGCAACGCACTGGACGGCACGCTGCTCGCTTCGTTGCTGAAAGGTCGCAAGTCACCGCTGAAAGCGGCACTTCTGGACCAGAGGCTAATTGCCGGGCTAGGCAATATCTACGTCTCGGAAGCGCTTTGGCGGGCCGGCCTGTCGCCGCTGCGCGAAGCGGGCACCCTCGCGAGAGCCGGCAAGAAAGCCAAAGAGCAGAGCGAACGCCTGGCCGAAGCTATCCGCTCGGTCGTCACCGATGCGATCGCCGCCGGCGGCTCGTCGTTGCGCGACTATATGCAGACCGATGGATCGCTGGGCTACTTCCAGCATTCCTTCGCGGTTTACGATCGCGAGGGCGAAGCCTGCTCCAAGCCTGGTTGTGGCGGCCACATCGAGCGTATCGTGCAAAGCGGTCGTTCGACTTTCCACTGCCGGGCCTGTCAGGCTTAAACCAGAAGCGAGGAGGAGCAAAGCATGGGCTATGAAACCATCATCGTCGAAACCCGCGGCAAGGTCGGGCTGATTACGCTGAACCGGCCGCAGGCGCTCAACGCACTGAATTCACAAGTGCTGGCGGAACTGGTCGCGTCGGTGAAAAGCATGGGCGCCAATGCCGACATTGGCGCCATGGTCATCACTGGTTCGGAGAAGGCTTTCGCGGCAGGTGCCGATATCAAGGAAATGCAGTCGATCTCCTATGTGGATGCCTATGTGCAGGATTTCTTCGTCGGCTGGGAAGAATTTACGCGGGCACGAAAGCCGATCATCGCGGCGGTGGCGGGCTATGCGCTGGGGGGCGGCTGCGAACTGGCGATGATGTGCGACTTCATCATCGCCGCCGACACCGCCAAGTTTGGCCAACCCGAGATCACGCTGGGCGTCATGCCCGGCATGGGCGGATCGCAGCGCCTGACCCGCTTTGTCGGCAAGTCGAAGGCAATGGATATGTGCCTGACGGGACGAATGATGGACGCAGCCGAGGCCGAGCGTTCCGGCCTTGTCTCGCGCGTCGTGCCAGCCGGCGAGTTGATCGAGGAAGCGCTTAAGGCAGCAGCGAAGATCGCCGATTTTTCCTTGCCGTCGGTGATGATGGCGAAGGAGGCCGTCAACCGCGCCTATGAGACGACGCTCACCGAGGGTCTGCGGTTCGAGCGCCGGCTGTTTCATTCGCTGTTTGCGCTGGATGACCAGAAGGAAGGCATGGCGGCCTTCACCGGCAAGCGGAAGCCGAATTTCACGAACCGATGAGATGACGAGGCACCGGTCAAAAAGAAAACACTGCAGCGTTGACGTGCCGGAAAAGCTGAACTATAAGCCGCAACAACCGAGGCGGCCCTGTGGCTGCCCGTTTGTTTTTTGCGCCCCGCGGTATCCCGCAAGCGCCCACCAGATCAGAAGAGAGGCACCATGGCCAATACCTCCTCGGCCAAAAAGGCAACGCGCAAGATCGCCCGTCGCGCAGCGATCAACAAGAACCGCCGCTCCCGCGTCCGAACCTACATCCGCCAGGTCGAAGAGGCGCTCGCGGCTGGCGACAAGGCGGCCGCACAGGCTGCCTTCAAGGTGGCCGAGCCGGAACTGATGCGCGCCGCGACCAAGGGCGTGGTGCACAAGAACACGGCATCGCGCAAGGTGTCGCGGTTGGCCCAACGGGTCAAGGTGCTGTCAGCCTGATATATCCATTCTTGAACTGCGCTACTTCAAACCCGGCCAATCGCGCCGGGTTTTTTCGTTTGCCGGCAAGTACTTAAAAGAAAGCCCGCAAAATGGCGCTCCGCGAGCATTTCAAAGTTCGAAATGCTTTGCCGGCATATACATGCCTGCTCATATTCGGAGCCTCCGAAACCGCCAATACGAAAATTTCCGAGCGTCACGGATTACCGTTTCCTTTCAGAAGCTTACCGATGGTGATCCACAGCTTGTTCACATCAGCTGCGGCTGATAGGCGACAATTGGCTGTCAAGTGAATTATTTCAGAAAATTTCGCGTTGTGTGGCCTTTTTCATATTCGCCGGAAAAGGGTTTGAATCACAATGGCTTTGTCAAAATCAACTATTGCAGCATGGCGTTCGAAACGTCCCTTGCTAGTCAGATTCCTTAAAAATCCGTTAGGGGTGGCCTTGCCCTATCCACAGCGATTTCGGTAATGTCTGTCCATCGAAGGGATGGGCCCTTGGCCCTTGACCAGCCTGAAACCGGCCAGCTCAAATTGGCAGAGTTTACAGCGCGGCTTCAACTCCGCGGACGGGGTTGGTTTGTCTTTTCGATACGGTAGGGGACTGGCGTAATTGTACATGGCAGGTCGATGGTGCGCCGGCGGTTTTTCGCCGGACGGCATTTTGTTGCCCTGACATGACCAAAGCGGATCGGCTCTTCGGCGCCGGACCGACAACGAGGCGATTCATCAGCCGGCGGCGGCGATGGTGTCGCAGCCAAGACACGGTCGCCGGAAACATGGATGCAGGAGGCGCATCCCCGGCGGAAAACAGGTACAAGAGACAAGGAACTCGATCATGCAGAGCGGCGGCATCGAAAGGGAGCTTACAGGCGACCTCCCATTTCCTGGAACGTTAGTCGGAAGGAACGACATGGCGGCTTCCAATGAAGCTGAACAGAAGTTCGATCGGGTCAAGGCCCAGTTGAAGGCGCGTCTGGGAACCGAGGTCTATTCGAGCTGGTTCGGGCGCATGAAGGTCGCTGAATGCTCTAAGGGCATTGTTCGCATCTCAGTGCCAACCGCATTCCTGCGTTCATGGATCAACGGCCATTATCTCGATCTCATCACCGAGTTGTGGAAGCACGAAGATCCGGAGATCCTCAAGATCGAGATCGTGGTTCGCACCGCCACACGGCAGGGCCGCAACAGCGTCGAGCCAGAAGTGGCGCCGGCGCGCAAGATGACCAGGCAGACGCAAACCGCGCTCTCTGCGGGCACGGCGAGCCCCAGCAGGGTCGAACGGGTCCCGGCACCCCGCCCGGGGATGCCGGCAGAAACCGAGTTCCGGCACAATGTTCTCGGTTCGCCACTCGATCCACGCTACACTTTCACCTCCTTCATCGAAGGACCATCGAACCGAGTGGCTTTTGCCGCCGCCAAGGCGGTCGCGGAATCGCAGTCGAGCGCGGTGCGTTTTAATCCGCTCTTTCTTCACGCAACGGTCGGACTGGGCAAGACGCATCTGTTGCAGGCGATCGCCGCAGAATCGCTGAAGCAGAATCCGAAATCGCGGGTCGTCTATCTGACGGCTGAGTATTTCATGTGGCGGTTCGCCACCGCGATCCGCGACAACAACGCACTGACGTTGAAAGAACAGCTGCGCGATATCGACCTCCTCATCATCGACGACATGCAGTTCCTGCAGGGCAAGTCGATCCAGCACGAATTCTGCCATTTGATCAACATGCTGCTCGACAGCGCCAAGCAGGTGGTGGTCGCTGCCGACCGGCCGCCGTCCGAATTGGAGTCGCTGGAGCCACGCGTCCGCTCGCGCCTCAACGGCGGCGTCGCGCTGGAAATGTCGGCCCCGGATTTCGCCATGCGTATTGGTATGCTCAAGCTCAGGCTTGCCACCGCCAAGCTCGACGATGCGTCGCTGGATATTTCCGAAGAGATACTCAACCACGTCGCCCGCACGGTGACCGGCAGCGGGCGCGAGCTCGAAGGCGCCTTCAACCAGCTTTTGTTTCGCCAATCCTTCGAACCGCAGATCACCATCGACCGCATCGATGAGATCCTTGGCCACATCTATCGTTCGGGCGAACCGAAGCGGGTGCGTATCGAGGACATCCAGCGCATCGTCGCGCGCCACTACAACGTGTCGAAGACCGAACTGCTGTCCAACCGGCGCACACGCACCATCGTCAAGCCGCGGCAGGTCGCTATGTATCTGTCGAAGGTGTTGACGCCGCGCTCGCTGCCGGAGATCGGGCGGCGTTTCGGCGGCCGCGACCATACGACCGTGCTGCATGCGGTGCGCAAGATCGAGGATCTTTCCGGTGCCGACAACACACTGGCGCAGGAACTCGAATTGCTGAGAAGGCTGATCAACGACCAGGCCTGATGGCCCGAAAAACGCCGGCTCGCGGACTTCGGCCTTTTTATGCCTAGAAAGCCCGCGCAGCCGGTCCGAACCGGTGGCGCGGGCTTGCGTTTGCCGGGTTTTTCCTGTCAGTTTACGCAGATTCTGAGCCTGTTCAGACCTTTCGCGGGGCACCGCTTGCCGGAGACCCGTTCATTCATTCAAGCGAGCCTGTTTCGTCATGCGTGTTATCCTGGAACGGTCAAATCTCCTGAAGTCTCTCAACCATGTTCACCGCGTGGTCGAGCGGCGCAACACCATTCCGATCCTGTCGAACGTGCTGCTCAGCGCCGAGGGGGCCAGCCTTGAAATGAAGGCGACCGACCTCGACCTGGAGGTGACCGAAGCGACGCCGGCAAAGGTCGAGCGCGGCGGGGCGACAACGGTCCCGGCGCATCTGCTCTACGACATCGTGCGCAAGCTTGCCGACGGCGCGGAGGTGGCGCTGAAGACCGACGAAGACGGCAACGCCATGACGGTGACGTCGGGGCGCTCGAGCTTCCGCCTGCAGTGCCTGCCGCAGTCCGACTTTCCCGAACTTTCAGCCGGGTCGTTCTCGCATATTTTCCGGCTCGATTCCGTCGGACTAAAGGGCCTCATCGAAAAGACCCAGTTCGCCATCTCGACCGAGGAGACGCGCTATTATCTGAACGGCATTTATCTGCACACGCACGAGGCCGGCGGCAAGCTGAAACTGCGCTCTGTCGCGACCGACGGCCACCGGCTGGCGCGGGCCGAGATCGATGCGCCGGCAGGCTCTGAGGGCATGCCTGGCGTCATCATCCCGCGAAAGACGGTCAGCGAGTTGCAAAAGCTGGTCGACGATCCCGATGTTGCAGTCACCACCGAGTTGTCCGACACCAAGATTCGTTTCACCATCGGCAGCGTTATCTTGACCTCCAAGCTGATCGACGGCACTTTCCCGGACTACCAGCGCGTCATTCCGACCGGCAACGACAAGAAGCTGATTATCGATCGCCAGAGTTTCGCCGCTGCCGTCGATCGCGTTTCGACCATTTCGTCCGAACGCGGCCGGGCGGTGAAGCTTTCGATCGCCGAAGGACAGGTCACGCTTGCGGTCAACAACCCGGATTCGGGCAGTGCCACCGAGGAACTGGCGGCCGACTATTCGTCTGATCCGATCGAGATCGGCTTCAACGCCAAATACCTGCTCGACGTTGCCGCGCAACTGACCGGCACGGAGGCGAAGTTCATGCTGGCGGATGCCGGTTCCCCGACGCTGATCCACGATATGGCCGACGAGACCGCGCTCTACGTGCTGATGCCGATGCGGGTGTAGGGCCCGAACGGGGCCATCTTGCTGCCGTGACCAAATCTGCAAAACCGCAGCAGACCTACATAAGTAAGCTCACACTTACGAATTTCCGCAACTATGCGGCGTTGGCAATCGACCTTGATCCCGGCGCCGTGGTTTTTTCCGGCGACAATGGCGCCGGAAAAACCAATCTGCTTGAAGCGATCTCGCTGCTCACGCCTGGCCGCGGCTTGCGCCGCGCACCCTATGCCGAGGTGGCGCGCGAAGGCGGTGATGGTGGCTTTGCGCTGCATGCCCGGCTTGACGGGCCGGAAGGCCAGGTCGAGATCGGTACCGGAATAGCGGGCAGCGACGGCGAAGGCGGCCGGCGAGTGCGGATCAACGGCGCGGCGGCACGCTCAGCCGAAGACATGCTGGAATGGCTGCGCGTGGTCTGGTTGACACCGGCTATGGACGGCCTGTTCCCCGGGCCGGCGGCCGATCGTCGGCGCTTCCTCGACCGGCTGGTGCTTGCGATCGATCCCGGCCACGGCCAGCGCGCGCTTGACTACGAAAAGGCAATGCGCGGCCGCAACAGGCTGCTCGCCGACGGTTCGCGCGACAGTGCGTGGTTCGATGCGATCGAGATGCAAATGGCTGAGACCGGCGTGGCAATTGCCGCGGCGCGTGCCGAACTGGTGCGCCTGCTCGCCGCCATGATCGACCGGCTGCCCGGCGACGGACCGTTTCCGCAAGCCGACATCGGCATCTCGGGCGAACTGGAAGGCGAAATCGGTGTTTTACCGGCCGTCGACGTAGAGGAACGGTTCCGTCGCGCCCTTGCCCAGGGGCGCGACCGCGACCGCACCGCCGGGCGCACGCTCGACGGCCCGCACCGTACCGACCTCGTGGTGCGCCACCGGCCCAAAGCGATGCCAGCCGAGCTCTGTTCGACCGGCGAGCAGAAGGCGCTGCTGGTCGGCATCGTCTTATCGCATGCGCGGCTAACCGGCGAAATATCGGGCATGACGCCGATCCTGCTGCTCGACGAGATTGCCGCCCATCTCGACGGCGGTCGACGGGCGGCCTTGTTCTCGATCCTGGAGGAACTGAACTGCCAGGCCTTCATGACCGGGACCGATGCCGCGTTGTTTGACAGCCTCAAGGGACGAGCGCAGTTCCTGACCGTAGATCACGGTAAGGTCAGGCCGACCATTTGACCTTCGGCCATGGCGCGCACTTCTGAGCGGCACGCATTGATGCCTGACAAGTTTTTTCCTCCGTTATATGGTCCCGGGGATGATCACAGCCGCCCTTACCGACGAAGAGCTCGAACGCTACGCCCGCCACATAGTGCTGCCCGAAATCGGCGGCGCCGGCCAGCAGCGGCTAAAGCGGGCGCGGGTGCTGGTCATTGGCGCCGGCGGATTGGGTGCGCCGGTGCTCGAATATCTCGCCGCTGCGGGCGTTGGCACGCTCGGTATCGTCGACGACGACAGCGTCTCCCTTTCCAACCTGCAACGACAAGTGATTCACGGCACGGACATGGTCGGCATGGCAAAAACCGACAGTGCCAAGGCTGCGATCACCCGCATCAATCCAAACGTAGTCGTGGAAGAGCACAATTTCAGGCTGACCGCAGACACCGCCCCTGCCCTCATCGCCCGTTATGACATCGTCGTTGACGGCTCCGACAATTTCGAGGCACGCTACGCAGTGGCCGACGCCTGCGCCGCCGAAAGCCGGCCGCTCGTGCACGCCGCCGTTGGCCGCTTCGACGGCTCGGTCACCGTACTGAAGCCTTTCGAGACCGGCCCGGACGGCAAGTTGAACCCAAGCTACCGCGATCTTTTTCCCGAAGCACCGCCGCCGGGACTGGTGCCGTCCTGCGCGGTGGCCGGCATTGTCGGCGCGCTGACCGGGGTCATCGGCACGCTGCAAGCAATGGAAGCGATCAAGCTGATCACCGGGATTGGCGAGCCGCTGGTCGGGCGACTGTTGCTCTACGATGCGCTGGCGGCACGCTTCGACACGATCCGCTACAAGCGAACCAGCCCGTGAGCCAGTCTGCCGAGGTCTCCATTGTGCAGCTTGCGGCCGATTTCGACCGGTGGGACGAGGTCCTGGCTCTGATCATGCGCGCCTTCGCCTTCATGGACGGCGTCATTGACCCGCCGTCCTCGGCGCATCGCCTTACCGTTGAAAATCTCAGGGCTAGAGCGCTGGAGGAGACAGCATTCCTGGCCCTGAAGGAAAACGAGATCGTCGCTTGCGTCTTCGTCCTTAAGCGCGCAAACGACCTCTATATTGGAAAGCTCGCGGTCGAGCCGACGCTTCAGGGACAAGGCGTCGGAAAACAGCTGATGCAGGCCGTCGAAGATCTTGCCCGCAGCCACAACAGGACCGCCATCGAGCTCCAGACCCGGATCGAGCTGACCGGAAATCACGCAGCCTTTGCCCGCCTCGGTTTTCGTGAAACCGAACGGACAGCGCACAAGGGCTACGACCGGCCGACCTCGATCACCATGCGCAAGATGCTTCCCGTAGGCAAACGCTATCCAAAGACGAACGCGCGGTTGCCGCGGCAAGACCATGCCGGCGCGATGGCAGGTCACGCCCTCAGCGGCAGCACACGGTCGGGCGGACGATGACCGTCGAAGAAGGCGCGGATGTTGATGATTACCTTCTCGCCCATGTCGATACGGCCTTCGAGGGTCGCCGAGCCCATATGCGGCAACAGCACGACCTTGCCTTTGTGGGCAAGTTTCAGCAGCTTGCTGTTCAGCGCCGGCTCGTGCTCGTAGACGTCGAGGCCGGCGCCGGCGATCTTGCCGTCATGGATGAGCTTGACCAGCGATTCCTCATCGATGATATCGCCGCGCGCGGTGTTGACTATGTAAGCTGACGGTTGCAGAAGCGCCAGCCGCCGCGCCGAAAGCAGGTGGAAGGTTGCCGGTGTCGATGGGCAATTGACCGAGATAATGTCCATTCGGGCGAGCATCTGGTCGAGGCTTTCCCAATATGTCGCTTCCAACTCGTCCTCGATTGCCGGAAGCACGCGGTGGCGGTTGTGGTAGTGGATCGAGAGGCCAAAGGCCTTGGCGCGCCTGGCGACGGCGGTGCCGATGCGACCCATGCCGACAATGCCGAGCCGTTTGCCCCAGATGCGCCGGCCGAGCATCCAAGTCGGCGACCAGCCCGCCCATTTCTTGTCGCCGGTCAGCACGTTGGCGCCTTCGGCCAGCCGCCGCGGCACGGCCAGCATTAGCGCCATGGTCATGTCGGCCGTATCTTCGGTCAACACGTTCGGCGTGTTGGTGACGGTGATGCCTTTCTTGGCCGCTGCCGCAACATCGATCTTGTCAACGCCATTGCCAAAATTGGCGATCAGCTTGAGGTTGTCGCCAGCCTGGGCAATCAGCGCCGCATCGATATTGTCGGTGACGGTCGGCACCAGCACGTCGGCCTCCTTGACCGCCGCCACCAATTCCGGCTGCGTCATCGGCCTGTCCTCGACATTCAAGCGGGCGTCGAACAACTCGCGCATGCGGGTCTCGACCGGGTCGGGCAATTTGCGCGTGATGATGACGAGGGGCTTCTTTTTGCCTGCCATTGTTTCCTCGAACCCGATCTCGTTGAGACCTCTTTAACCAAGAACGGCGAAACTGAGAGCCGATCGCGGTACCGGTCATTCATGTAACAAGCGGTTCCGCCGAAGACAAAGAAAAAGGGGCGAAGGCCGATGGGCCGGCGCCGAAAGGAACGAAAGTGTCTGGTTTCGCGTCGCTCCGCCTGACCCTCAGTGCAGCATTCCTCGGCGCTCTCATCCATAGCCCACTGGTGATGGCGCAAAGTGCCGCGGCACCCGCCCAGAGCGTCACGCTCGGACCAAGCGGCTTGCCGCTGCCGCGCTTCGTCAGCCTGAAATCCGGCCGCGTCAACTCGCGCGTTGGGCCGGGCGTCAATTATTCCGTCGACTGGATGTATATGAAGCCAGGCCTGCCGATGGAGATCATCCAGGAGTTCGATACGTGGCGCCGTGTGCGCGATGCCGACGGCTCGGAAGGCTGGATCAATCAGTCGCTGCTTTCGGGCCGCCGCACGGCGATCGTCGCCCCCTGGCAGCGCGGCAAGGACGCTCGCGTCAACCTCCTAGACGACCCGGCAAAAGATGCTGGCGTCATCGCGATCCTCGAACCGGGGGTGATGGGCACGATCAAGTCCTGCGATGGCCAGTGGTGCGAAATGACCTTCGACGGTCATACCGGCTGGCTCGCGCAGTCGCTCGTCTGGGGTGCCTATCCCGGCGAAAAGGTCAAGAACTGACGTTTCTGGACCGCAGGTCGGGCCAGCACGGCAAGCACCGGATCCGGCACTTGTTTCGCTGATCTTCGGTTCGGGGATGGTTTAGCGGCCGATGCGGCCGAGATGGGTATCCTGGAAACTGCTCGACAGCTTCAAGCCATATCCCAAACAACCACCAGGAACACCAGCGATCGCATAGAAGACAAAAGCCGCCACCGCGACGGCGACCCATTCAAAGCCGGAGCGTCAAATCCAGGAATTCATAAGGCGCCGGTCAGTCGCAGCGTTTCGGACGCAGTCTCACCACGATATCGACATTGGCGATCTCCATGCCTTCCGGCGGTTCCGGCAGGTTGGAAACCGTCACCGGGCCGCTGTCGATATCGAAGATCCTGTTTTCGCCCTCGATATAGAAATGATGGTGATCGGATGTGTTGGTGTCGAAATAAGTCTTCGATCCCTCGACGGCAAGGATGCGCAGAAGACCTGCCTGGGTAAACTGGTGCAGAGCATTGTAGACGGTGGCCAGGGACACCGGCACGCCGGCGGCAAGCGCCTCCTCGTGCAGTTCCTCGGCCGAAAGATGGCGGTCGCCCTTGGCGAAAAGCAGATCGGCCAGTGCGATGCGCTGGCGTGTCGGCCTCAGACCGGCCTCGCGAACCCGCTTGTCCACAGCGACATTATCCTTCCGGCAACCCAGATCCATCTATCCGTCGCGCTCACAGTTCCGCCTCAGACACGTCCAACATGGCAGAAATTGAGCATCTGCCGAAACTGGACGTGTCCTGACATATATTCTGTCGACCGAATGCGATCAATAGCGCGCATTGACCCGGGCAGACGGGCAGGTTAAGCGCAAACGCCGGTTTCCGGCCTGAAACAGATTGTGTTAGGAAACCACCGACAAGGGCGCCTTTCGCCCGGGACGATCACGGGGACGAGATTGATGGCGGGTTCGAAATCCAGCTACGGTTACGAGGAATTGCTTGCCTGCGCCCGCGGCGAGCTGTTCGGACCGGGAAATGCGCAGCTGCCCTATCCGCCGATGCTGATGTTCGACCGCATCACCGAGATCAGCGAAACTGGCGGTGCGTTCGACAAGGGTTTCATCCGCGCGGAGTTCGATATCAAGCCGGATTTGTGGTTTTTCGCCTGCCATTTCATCGGCAATCCGATCATGCCGGGATGCCTGGGCCTGGACGCCATGTGGCAGTTGACGGGGTTCTATCTCGGATGGCTCGGTGAACCCGGCAAGGGAATGGCGCTGTCGACCGGGGAGGTGAGGTTCAAAGGCATGGTCACGCCAACGGTCAAGAAGGTGGAGTATGGCGTCGACTTCAAGCGGGTGATGCGCGGTCGGCTTGTGCTTGGTATCGCCGATGGCTGGCTGAAGGCAGATGGCGAGCCCATATATGCGGCAACGGATCTGAAGGTCGGTCTTTCCAAGCAATCGGCCGCCGTCTGAACGAAGACCCTACAGTGCCACGTCTTGGACGTCCAAAGGACGCTGTAGCACTTTAATTTTGCGCATGGTTCCGTTCCGCAAATCGATTTCAGGTTTCGGAGGTCCGCGCTGGAAGGAGTTGCGAATGAGACGGGTCGTAGTCACAGGTCTCGGCATCGTGTCGTCGATAGGCAATAATGCCAACGAGGTGCAGACCTCGCTGCACGATGCCAGATCCGGCATCAGCTTCTCCGACTCTTTCGCCGAGCATGGCTTCCGTTGCCGGGTGTGGGGTGCGCCGACACTGGATCCGTCGGGCATGATCGACCGTCGCGCCATGCGCTTCCTGTCGCAGGGTGCTGCCTGGAACCACGTCGCAATGGACCAGGCGATCGCAGATGCCGGCCTCGACGAGACCGACATCACCAACGAGCGCACCGGCATCGTGATGGGCTCCGGCGGACCGTCGACCCGTGCAATCGTCGAGGCGGCCGAGACCACGATCAAAAACGGCAGCCCCAAGCGGATCGGCCCGTTCGCGGTGCCAAAAGCGATGTCGTCGACCGCGTCGGCGACGCTTGCCACCTGGTTCAAGATCCACGGCGTCAACTATTCCATCTCATCGGCCTGCTCGACGTCAGCGCATTGCATCGGCAATGGCTACGAGCTGATCCAGTGGGGCAAGCAGGACATCGTGTTCGCCGGCGGCCATGAGGATCTCGACTGGACGATGTCGGATCTCTTCGATGCCATGGGCGCCATGTCGTCCAAGTTCAACGACAGGGCATCGGTCGCCTCCCGCGCCTACGACGTCGATCGCGACGGATTCGTCATTGCCGGCGGCGCCGGCGTGCTGATTCTTGAAGAGCTCGAGCACGCAAAAGCGCGCGGCGCCAAGATCTATGCCGAGATCGTCGGCTATGGCGCCACATCGGACGGCTACGATATGGTGGCGCCATCGGGCGAAGGCGCGGCACGCTGCATGCGACAGGCAATGGCGACCGTCACTTCACCAGTCGACTACATCAATACGCACGGCACCTCGACGCCGGTCGGCGACTCCAAGGAAATGGGCGCCATCCGCGAGGTGTTCGGCGACAACATGCCTTTCATCACATCGACGAAATCGCTGACCGGCCATTCGCTAGGTGCGGCCGGCGTGCAGGAATCGATCTACTCGATCCTGATGATGCAAGGCGGCTTCATCGGCGAGAGCGCCCACATCGAGAACCTCGATCCGGAATTCGAAGGCATGCCGATCGTGCGCAAGCGCATCGACAACGCAAGGATCGACACTGTTTTGTCCAATTCGTTCGGTTTCGGTGGCACCAACGCTACGCTGATTTTCCAGCGCTATTCCGCATAAGGATTTGCCGACCATGGACGGATTGATGAACGGCAAGCGCGGGCTTGTCATGGGTGTCGCCAACGATCATTCCATTGCCTGGGGTATCGCCCGCAAACTGTCCGAACATGGCGCGGAACTCGCCTTCACCTATCAGGGCGACGCCTTCGGACGCCGGGTCAAGCCGCTCGCCGAGAAGCTGGGCGCATCGCTGGTGGTGCCTTGCGACGTCGAGGACAGCGCGTCGGTCGCCGCCACCTTCGAGACCTTGGGCAAGGCGTGGGGCGGGCTGGACTTCATCGTTCACGCCATCGGCTTTTCCGACAAGAACGAGCTGAAAGGCCTCTACGCCGACACCAGCCGCGACAATTTCATCCGCACCATGGTGATCTCCTGCTATTCCTTCACCGAGGTTGCCCGCCACGCCGCCACGTTGATGAAGGACGGCGGCTCGATGATCACGCTGACTTATGCGGGTTCGGTTCGCGTCATGCCGAACTACAACGTCATGGGTGTTGCCAAGGCCGGGCTGGAGGCCAGCGTCCGCTATCTAGCCAACGACTACGGCCCGCGCGGCATCAGGGTGAACGGCATATCGGCGGGACCGGTACGGACGCTTGCGGGCGCCGGGATTTCCGACGCACGCCACATGTTCTCCTACCAGCAGCGCAATTCGCCGCTACGCCGTACGGTGACGATCGACGAAGTCGGCGGCTCCGCGCTCTATTTGCTGTCCGACCTGTCCTCCGGCGTCACCGGCGAAATCCACTATGTCGATTCCGGCTATCACATCGTGTCCATGCCGACGCTTGACGAGTTGAAGCAGACTGACGCCGGACGGGAATAGCGCGAGTGACGTGTCGCCGGCTTGCGCCGCAGCGTTTCAGCGTCGCGCCGAGAAGACCTTAAACATGCCGTCACGGGCGAGCTCCGCATGGGTGGAGAAGGCGGCCGCCAGCACCGGTTCGTAGGGAAGCTGACGGTTTGCCACCATGAACAACCGGCCGCCCGGCTTCAGCGCTTTGCCTGCCGCGCGGATCATACCGGCACCGATTTCCGGCTCAGTCGCCCGGCTGCGGTGAAAGGGCGGGTTCATGACGACCACATCGTAGCGGCGCTCCACCGGTTCGCTCAAAAGATCTGTCCAGAAGAAACGTGGCTCCACGCCTGTGTTGCCGACATTGGTTTTGGCGGCCTCCAGCGCCTCGAAATCCGCTTCGTAAAGGTCAAGTGCCGATATGCCGGGTGAGCGGGCGGCGACCTCGGCAGCGACATAGCCCCAACCTGCACAGAAATCCGCAACACTGCCACGCAGATCGTTGGGCAGATTTTCGACCAGCAGCTTCGATCCCGCATCGATCTTGTCGAAGGAAAACATGCCTGGGGCCGTGCGGAAGTGGTCCTCGACCACCAAGTCCGGATTGGCGGCGCGAAGCGTTGCCGCGGCAACGGTATCGGTCGGCCGGCGAAACCAGAAGGCAATGCCGTGATGTTTCGGCAGGTGGCCTTCGAGCCGCACAAGGGCGCCGACATGCTTGCGCAGGCTGGCGACGCCATCGTCCTTGCCGCCGGCGACGACGATCAACCCGCCTGGTACCACGCGTTTGACCGCTTCGGCGACGCGCAACTCGTTTTGGCCGCGATGGCGGCCGGCGAGCACAAATGCCGCGTCGAAAGCCTCGCCTTCGACCTGCGGCGTGACAGTGAAGCCGGAGGCCTGCAAGGCACGAAAATGCGGCCTGAAGCCTTGGACGAGATGAAGCTTGGCATCAAAGCCTGCGGGTAAGCGAAAGCCGGGCTCGGCACCGAGAAAGAGAATGCATTCATCCTTTCGTGGCAGGGACACAGCCCCTGCCTCGAATGGGTGGAAAAGCGTTTTCAGCGGCTCGGCGGACATTCACCACTCTTGAACTGCAAGGCTGTTGTTGAATGCAAACGGGCGCGACCTTCCGGCGCGCCCGCTTCGATTGCATAGTTAGATCAGCTTAGGCGGCGTTTTCTTCGCCTTCGCTCTTTTTGTCGCGAGCGATTTCCTTCCCGGTGGCCTGGTCGACGACCTTCATCGACAGGCGGACCTTGCCGCGCTCGTCGAAGCCCATCAGCTTGACCCAGACCTTGTCGCCTTCCTTGACGACATCGGAGGTCTTGGCGACACGATCATTGGCGAGCTGCGAGATGTGGACGAGACCGTCACGCGGGCCGAAGAAGTTGACGAATGCGCCGAAGTCGGCGGTCTTGACGACCGTGCCTTCGTAGATCTCCCCGACTTCCGGCTCAGCGACGATGGTGTGTATCCACTTCTTCGCCGCCTCGATCTCCTTGGCGTTGGCCGAAGCGATCTTGACCGTGCCGTCATCCTCAATGTTGATCTTGGCACCGGTCTTTTCGACGATTTCGCGGATGACCTTGCCGCCCGAGCCGATCACATCGCGGATCTTGTCGGTCGGAATGTGCATGACCTCGATGCGCGGTGCGAACTCGCCGAGTTCGGCACGCGCGCCGGACAGCGCGTGGGCCATTTCGCCGAGAATGTGCTGACGGCCCTCCTTGGCCTGGTCAAGCGCGATCTTCATGATCTCCTCGGTGATGCCCTCGATCTTGATGTCCATCTGCAGCGAGGTGATGCCGTAGGCGGTGCCGGCAACCTTGAAGTCCATGTCGCCGAGGTGGTCCTCGTCGCCAAGAATGTCGGAGAGCACGGCGAAGCGCTCGCCTTCCTTGATCAGGCCCATTGCAATACCGGCGACCGGCTTGGCCAGTGGCACGCCGGCATCCATCAGCGCCAGCGAGGTGCCGCAGACGGTAGCCATCGATGACGAACCGTTGGACTCGGTGATCTCCGAAACGACGCGCAACGTATAGGGGAACTGGTCGGCGGTCGGCAGCATCGGCCGGATGGCGCGCCAGGCGAGCTTGCCATGACCGATTTCGCGGCGGCCCGGCGAACCCATGCGGCCGGTTTCACCGACCGAATAGGGAGGGAAGTTGTAGTGCAGGAGGAACTTCTCCTTGTACATGCCGGTCAGCGAATCGACATACTGCTCGTCCTCGCCGGTGCCGAGCGTGGCGACGACCAGCGCCTGGGTCTCGCCACGGGTGAACAGCGCCGAGCCGTGCGTGCGCGGCAGGACGCCGACTTCCGAGACGATCTTGCGGACCGTCTTCAGGTCGCGGCCGTCGATGCGCGAGCCGGTGTCGAGGATGTTCCAGCGCACGACCTTGGCCTGGAGCTCCTTGAACACGGTGCCGATCTGTTCGGACGTGTATTTGGCCTCTTCGCCTTCTGCCGGCGCGAACGCGGCCTTGACCTTCGCCTTGACGGCGTCGACGGCGGCATAGCGCTTCTGCTTGTCGGTGATCTTGTAGGCGTCGCGAAGCTCGCCTTCGACGATCTTGAGCATCTCGGCTTCAAGTGTGGAATAGTCCGGCGCGGTGAAGTCGCGCGGGTCCTTGGCCGCGACTTCAGCCAGCTTGATGATCGCGTCGATCACCGGCTGGAAGCCCCTGTGGCCGAACATGACGGCGCCCAGCATAAGGTCCTCGCCGAGTTCCTTGGCTTCGGACTCGACCATCAGCACGGCGTCGGCGGTGCCGGCGACGACCAGGTCGAGCTTCGATTCCTGCATCTCGTCGACGTGCGGGTTGAGCACGTATTCGCCGTTGATGTAGCCGACGCGGGCGCCGCCGACCGGGCCCATGAACGGCACGCCGGACAAGGTCAGGGCGGCGGAGGTGGCGACGATCGACAGGATGTCCGGATCATTTTCGAGATCGTGCTGGACGACGGTGACGACGATCTGCGTGTCGTTCTTGTAGCCTTCGGCGAAGAGCGGGCGGATCGGGCGGTCGATCAGGCGGGAAACCAGCGTTTCCTTCTCGCTCGGACGGCCTTCCCGCTTGAAATAGCCACCCGGGATCTTGCCTGCGGCGTAAGTCTTTTCCTGGTAGTTGACCGTCAGCGGGAAGAAATCGAGGCCGGGTTTCGGCTCCTTCATCGAGACGACGGTGGCGAGAACCTTGGTTTCGCCGTAGGTGGCCAGCACCGCGCCATCAGCCTGACGCGCGATCTTGCCGGTTTCGAGAATGAGCGGGCGGCCGCCCCATTCGATTTCCACTTTGTGGTAATTGAACATGTCTTGTCCTTCGTATGCGGAAAGGGCCGCGCCGTTTCAGCGTGCGCGGATGCCCCTTTCCCTTGGCTTCCTTTCTCGGGCAGCCACGGGCAAGACAACGGGAGGCTCGGCTTATTCGGCGCGGTGCCGCACGAGCGTCCTGCAATCCTGCCCCATGACCGTCCATGGGCGGTTTCGAGTGGCCCTCTGCTGTTTCGAAACCGGGTTGGCCAATCGATCCGACTGGCCTTGCGCGTGAACCCGAAAACCAGGTTTTCGGAAAATATCCTGCGCAAATCTAAACCTCAGAGCGTCCTTTGCGCGTCCAAATCGGTGCGCGGCGCTCTGCTTTCTTCATTGGAGCCTTGGATGATCCGATGCTCCAATGCGCGACCGGCGGGCTCTCGAAAGAACCCGCCGGTCAATTCGTCAACGGCGCAGACCGAGCTTCTCGATCAGCGTCTGATAGCGCGCGTCGTCCTTGCGCTTGAGATAATCAAGCAGGCTGCGGCGCTGGGAAACGAGAGCGAGCAGACCACGGCGGGAATGGTTATCCTTCTTGTGGTCCTTGAAATGATCGGTCAGGTTCTTGATGCGCTCGGAAAGGATGGCCACCTGGACTTCCGGAGACCCGGTATCGCCCTTGGCGGTTGCGAATTCGCCCATCAATTCCTTCTTGCGTTCGGCAGTAATCGACATCGTGTTTTTCCTTGTCTGTTTGAGGAAACGGGACGCCCTCAGCCGGGATGTCGTCCAGCAGGGGCCGGTGCAAGCAACGCGTCAAAGCGCGAGGCTGCGGCGCATATAGTGCAATTCCGACAAAAAGGCCAGCCTAATTCACAAGCCGGCTTTTTGCTGCGTAAACGGGCACTTCCGCCTAGTCAGAGCCATTTCTTCCATTTGAAGTACGCAAAGAGCCCGACCGCAACAAGCGCCATGAAGGCGAGCGACAGCGGATAGCCGTAATAGGCTTTCAGCTCCGGCATGTTCCAGGGCGAGGTGTCGGGGTCGAAATTCATGCCCCATACGCCGACGAGAAAGGTAAGCGGCATGAAGATCACCGAGACGATCGTCAGATAGCTGATGACGTCGTTGGTGCGCGCCTGGCTGAGCGACAAGTGCATCTCGATCAGGCCGGTCAGCATGTCGCGCTGGGTTTCGACCAGTTCGATTAATCGCAGCGAATGATCGAGCGTGTCGTTCAGGAATATCTTGGTTTCGGCCTTCACATAAGAGACGTCGTTGCGGATCATGGTCGCCAGCGCATCGCGCATCGGCCAAAGCACGCCCTTCAGCACATTGGCATCGCGCCGTAATTCGTGAAGCTGCCGCATCTGATGCTTGTGCGCCTGGTTCAGCATCTGGTCCTCAATGCTGTCGACCAATTCGCCGGCAGCCTCGATCGGCGGGAAATAGCTGTCGACGATAGCGTCGATCAAAGCATAGGCGAGATAGTCGGCGCCGCGCGAGCGCAAGCGGTTGGGCACCGAGCTTGCGATCCGCTTGCGCACGGGATCGAACGGGTCGCCTTCGCGCTCCTGGAAGGTGACGACGAAGGTCTTGCCGAAGAAGACGGCGATCTGTTCGTAACGGTGCGCGGTGACGTCGTCGATCATCCTGACGACGACAAAGGCGTGGTCCTCGAAGAAATCCACCTTCGGCCGCTGACCGGTGTTGACGACATCTTCCAGCGCCAGCGGATGCAGGTTGAAGATCCGGCCGATCTCCTCGATCAGCTGGATGTTGGCGAGGCCTGTGCAATCGAGCCAGATAACCGGCCAATTGTGGCAATGGGTGTTGACGTCGTCGATGCTGGCATTGTCGATGGTCTTGAACTTTTCGGGCGAGATCAACGTCAGCCTGAGCTCCGAGCGGCGCGCCGCCGGGTCGGCGATCAGCGTGCCCGGCGAAGCCCCGACCGGCGGCCTCCGTGTTTTGAGCGCCGCTCGTTTGTTGACAGTGTCAGCCTTTGCCATGTGCCCCCCTCGAGTGCAGCGTCGAACGGCACTACAGCGCAGCGCATCCTTTCGGACGGCAAACGACGCCGTAGGCCTGTTGATTTAGCGCATGATCCTTTCCCAAAATAGAATCCGGTTTGGAGATCATGCGCCGGGCGACAGCTGTTACCCGACAAAGACCCGCTTTGGCTTGAAAATGCCTTGCTCGATGGCGCCGATGGCGACCAGCTTGCCGCGCGCGGTGGCGCAGGCCTCCTCCGCTTCTACCGGCGCGTCACGGCCGCGAATGATGACCGGATTGCCGAGGCGGATTTTGGTTGCCGCATCGTCGCTGATCGCAACCTGCGGCAAGCATTCGAGCGCCGCGGCGGTGTCGACCAGAAGTGCATCGATGGTACCGAAGTCGATCGGCGCGTCTGCTGCTTGCGGCTCGCCCTGCTCGCCGAAGCGGGCGGCCTCCAACTCGGCCAAGGTGACGAAATCTTCCTGCGTGAACGGCTCGACCTCGACCCGCCGCAGCTCGGCGATGTGACCAAAACAGCCAAGGTCGCGGCCCATGTCGCGCGCCAGCGAGCGGACATAGGTGCCCTTGCCGCATTCGACCTCGAACATGGTGCGATCTGCCATGTGCTCGACCAGGTCGAGCCGGCCGATCTCAACCTCGCGTGGCGGAATGTCGATTGTCTCGCCATCGCGGGCAAGGTCGTAGGCGCGCTCGCCGGCGATCTTGATCGCCGAAAATTGCGGCGGCGTCTGCATGATGACGCCGGTATATTTCGAAAGCAGCGCCCGTACGTCGGCTTCCGCCGGACGGCGGTCCGAGCTTTTGGTCGCCGGGCCTTCGAGGTCGTCGGTCGAACGCTCCTCGCCCCAGGCAACCGTGAAGCGGTAGACCTTGGCGCCGTCCTGGACGTATGGCACGGTCTTGGTCGCTTCGCCGAGCGCGATCGGCAGCATGCCGGACGCCAGCGGGTCGAGTGTGCCGGCATGGCCGGCCTTTTCCGCCTGGAACAGCCATTTGATCTTGGCGACGGCTTCAGTCGAGCCCATGCCGACCGGCTTGTCCAGTACCAGCCAGCCCGAGATCGGCCGGCCCTTCTTCTTGCCGCGACGCGCCACTATTCGCTGTCCTTCCGGTCGTCTTTGTCTTTGTCGTCGGCGCTGAGATCGCGCGCCACTTCGGGCGAGTGCAGCAATTCGTTGATCTTCTGGAAATTGTCGTAGCTGGTGTCGAGCCGGAAGCGGAATTCCGGCATGTACTTCATCTGCCGCAGCGCACCGGAGACACGGCCGCGGACGAACTTCGCATGCTTGTTGAGCGCTTCGACCACCACGCCGGCATCCTTGGCGCCAAGCGGCGAGACGAAGGCGGTGGCGATCTTGAGATCGGGCGACATGCGCACTTCCGAGACCGACACCACGGCATTCTCGATCAACGGATCGAGGATCTCGCCACGTTGCAAGGTTTCCGACAGAGCATGGCGCACCTGCTCGCCGACGCGCAGCATGCGCTGGGATGGGCCTGATGTGATTGAACGGGGCATTTTTCTCTATCCTGAAATCGTGGGGTGCGGGATAGGACCGCACCACCATGTCTCATATGGTTTGGGCGGCGGTCTTTCGACCACCGCCCGGTCTCGATGGATGCCCGAACTCGAACGTTCGAGCTCAGAGCGTCCTGGTCACCATCTCGACGCGGAAGCACTCGATGACGTCGCCGACACGCATGTCCTCGTAGTTCTGGAAGGCCATGCCGCATTCCTGGCCGCCCGGAACTTCCGAAACCTCGTCCTTGAAGCGCTTCAGGGTCTTCAGCGTGCCTTCGTGGATGACGACGTTGTCGCGGATCAGGCGCACGCCCGCACCACGCTCGACCTTGCCTTCGGTGACACGGCAGCCGGCGATCTTGCCGACCTTGGTGATGTCGAATATCTCGAGGATCTCGGCATTGCCGATGAAGGTCTCGCGACGCTCCGGCGAGAGCAGGCCGGAGAGCGCCGCTTTCACATCATCGACCAGATTGTAGATGATCGAATAGTAGCGGATCTCGATGCCTGCCGCAGCCGCGGCTGCGCGGGCCTGCGCATTGGCGCGAACGTTGAAGCCGATGATCGCAGCCCCCGAAGTTTCCGCCAGCGACACGTCGCTTTCGGTAATGCCGCCAGCCCCCGCATGGACGATGCGGGCGCGCACCTCGTCGGTGCCGAGATTGTCGAGCGCCGCGTTGATCGCCTCGATCGAGCCCTGCACGTCGCCCTTGATGACCAGCGGGAATTCCTTCAATCCGCTGGTCTGCAACTGCGACATCATCTGTTCAAGCGAGCCGCGCTGGCCAGCATGCCTGGCCACCGCCTTCTCACGCGCCAGACGCTGGCGATATTCGGTGATCTCGCGGGCGCGGGCCTCGTTGTTGACCACGGCGAAGCGGTCGCCGGCCTGCGGCGTGCCTTGCAGGCCGAGCACCTCCACCGGCATTGCCGGCGGCGCTTCCTTGACCTGCTCGCCGCGATCATTGACGAGCGCGCGTACCCGGCCCCATTCGTTGCCGGCGACGAGAATGTCGCCCGGCATCAACGTGCCGGTCTGCACCAGCACGGTAGCGACTGGGCCGCGGCCCTTGTCGAGCTGGGCTTCGATGACCACGCCTTCGGCGGTGCGGTCCGGATTGGCCTTCAGGTCGAGGATTTCGGCCTGCAGCAGGATCGCTTCGAGCAACTTGTCGAGATTGATGCCCTTGGTCGCCGACACCTCGACATCCAGCACCTCACCGCCCATCGATTCGACGAACACCTCGTGGCGCAGCAGTTCCGAACGCACCTTCTGCGGGTCGGCGTCATGCTTGTCGATCTTGTTGATCGCCACAATGATCGGAACGCCGGCCGCCTTGGCGTGATTGATCGATTCGATCGTCTGCGGCATGACGCTGTCGTCGGCTGCCACCACCAGGATGGCGATATCGGTCGCCTGGGCACCGCGGGCACGCATCGCCGTGAAGGCGGCGTGGCCGGGCGTGTCGATGAAGGTAATCTTGTGACCGTTCTTCTCGACCTGATAGGCGCCGATATGCTGGGTAATGCCGCCGGCCTCGCCGGAGACGACGTTGGCATTGCGGATGGCATCGAGCAACGAGGTCTTGCCGTGATCGACATGGCCCATGATCGTTACCACCGGCGGACGCGGCTGCAGGTCCTCGGGGCGATCGGCGATGTTGAACAAGCCCTCTTCGATGTCGGACTCGGCGACGCGGCGGACCGTGTGGCCAAATTCGGTGGCGACCAGTTCGGCCGTGTCGGCGTCGATCACGTCACCAGGCTTCAGGATCTGGCCCTGCTTCATGAAGAACTTGACCACGTCGACGGCGCGCTCGGACATGCGCTGCGCCAGCTCCTGGATAGTAATGGTTTCGGGCAGGATCACTTCACGCATGACTTTCTCGCGCGGCTCGTTATGCAACGCGCGCTTGAATTTCTCCTGACGACGGCGCATCGACGAGAGCGAGCGGGCGCGCGCATCCTCGTCGGAAAGAGCCGAATTCAGCGTCAGCTTGCCGCGGCGGCGGTCTTCCTCGCCCTTGGTCGGCTTGGCAGGACGTGCCACTTCGGGCGTGACGAGACGGCGCACCGGTGCACCGGCACCGGTCCGCTTCGGCTTGACCTCTTCCTCGTCATCGACCGTCGCCAGTTCGGCGGCGAGCGGCGCACGGCGGCGCGCCTCTTCCTCGGCACGGCGGCGGGATTCAGCCTCGGCTTGCAGCCGTGCCTCTTCCTCGGCCTGACGGCGAGCCGATTCCTCGCGCTCGCGGCGGCGGCGCTCTTCGTCCTCGCTGCGGCGCTTGGCTTCCTCGATGGCGCGCTGGCGATCCTCGACGTCGCGAACCTTCGAGCCCTCGAGAGCCCGGCGGCGTGCTTCCATTTCCTGGCGCGACAACTCGTTCAGCACCATGCCGCCGCGCTCGACCGACGGCATAGGCGGCGGCGCCTTGGGAGCTTCCTGCACGGCAGGCGCTGCCGCGACCGGCTTCGGCGTGAAAACGGACACAGGCGCTGCCGCCGGCTCCGGCTTGTCGCCAGGCAGCGAGAACTTGCGCTTCTTGGTCTCGACGACCACGGACTTGGTGCGGCCGTGCGAGAAGTTCTGGCGCACCGTGCCCTGCTCCATACCGGGGCGCTTCAGCGTCAAGGTCTTCTTCGGCGTAACACTCAGCGTCTTGTCGTCGCCCGATTTCGTATCGCTCATTCCATATCCTCTGCGGCATCATCTTCGTCAGCAACGGCCGCAAGCATTGCCAGATCGTCCGGGGAACCGCCCCGATATCGGTCGAGCGCAACCATGCGCTTCTGGACCGCCCTGCCCGCGTCTCCCGCGAGAACGGCAGCATGTATCACATTTGTACCCCCCAATGCCAAGCTCAACTCGGCCTCGGAGAAAAGTTTGTAAGCGCGGATCGCAGGCCCGCCGAGGTGGACGGTTGCCCGTCGCGCCTGGCTTATCTTGCGGACGCCATCGTCGGAAGCCTCGGTCGCGTGGAGCACGAAAAGTGCAAGTCCGCCGCGCACGGCACTCTCGACCTTGGTCGCTCCAAGCGCTATGGCGCCCGCCTTGCGGGCCAAGCCAAGCATGCCCAGAGCGGACCTGGAAAGCAGCGCGTCGACCATACCGCCAAGATCGGCTGGCACGCTCACCTGCGCCTTAAAAGCACGGGCAAACAGGTTTTTCGCCGCTGCCTTGTCTATATGTAGGCGGTCGGCCGTCACCCAGCAACCGCGGCCGGGCAGGTTTCTCTTGATGTCCGGAACGACGGCCGAATCCGGGCCGACGACGAAACGGATCAGTTCATCCGGTTCGGCTTGCCTGCGGGTGACGATGCAGGTGCGATCGTTCATCTCGTCCAAGGGCGGGTTCGGTGCGATGCGGTTTCACCTCACGCACCGACGGTTTCGTCAGCCGGCGCGCCCTCGGCGGCAAGCTCGTCTTCGGTGATCCAGCCAGCCTTCAGGCGAGCCGCCAGGACCATCTGCTCGGCATCGGCGCGTGATACGCCATGGTTGGCGAGCACACCCGGGAATACCTTCGTCTCGCCGTCCTTGCGTTCTTTCCAACCGGTCAGGTCGTCGGCGGCGTAGCCGGCGAAATCCTCGATCGTCTTCACGCCGTCCTCGCCGAGCGTCACCATCATGGCGGTGGTGATGCCGGGAATCTCGCGCAATTCATCCTTGACGCCGAGGGCCTTGCGCTTCTCGTCGTGCTCGGCTTCGATCTTCTCCAGATATTCGCGGGCGCGGGTCTGGATTTCCGAAGCAGTGTCCTCGTCGAAGCCGTCGATCGACGCGATTTCGCCGGAATCGACATACGCGACTTCCTCGACGCTGGTGAAGCCTTCGGAAGCGAGCACCTGGCCGACCATCTCGTCGACGTCGAGGGCTTCCATGAACAGCGACGATCGTTCGACGAATTCCTTCTGGCGGCGTTCGCTTTCTTCCTGCTCGGTCAGGATGTCGATATCCCAGCCGGTGAGCTGCGAGGCAAGACGGACGTTCTGGCCGCGACGGCCAATGGCCAGCGACAGCTGATCATCGGGAACGACGACCTCGATGCGCTCGGCATCCTCGTCGAGCACGACCTTGGCGACTTCCGCCGGCTGCAACGCATTGACAATGAAGGACGCCGCCGAAGGCGACCACGGAATGATGTCGATCTTCTCGCCCTGCAATTCACCGACGACCGCCTGGACGCGGCTGCCGCGCATACCGACGCAGGCACCGACCGGATCGATGGAGCTGTCGCGCGAGATGACAGCGATCTTGGCGCGCGAACCCGGATCGCGGGCGACCGACTTGATCTCGATGATGCCGTCGTAGATTTCCGGCACCTCCATGGTGAACAGCTTCGCCATGAACTGCGGATGGGTGCGCGACAGGAAGATCTGCGGGCCGCGCTGTTCGCGGCGCACGTCATAGACATAGGCGCGGACGCGATCGCCATACTTGTAGTTTTCGCGCGGAATCAGCTCGTCGCGGCGGATGATCGCCTCGCCGCGGCCGAGATCGACGATGACGTTGCCGTATTCGACGCGCTTGACGGTGCCGTTGACGATCTCGCCGATACGGTCCTTGTATTCGTCATATTGCCGGTCGCGCTCGGCCTCGCGCACCTTCTGCACGATCACCTGCTTGGCCGACTGGGCGGCGATACGGCCGAAATCCATCGGCGGCAGCTGTTCGGCGATGAAATCGCCGAGCTGGGCGTCCGGATTTCGCTCGCGCGCCGAGGAAATGGCAATCTGGGTCGCGTAGTCGTCGACCTTCTCGACCACTTCCATCAGCCGCTGCAGCTTCATCTCGCCGGTATTCGGATTGATATCCGCCCGGATATTGGTTTCCTGGCCGTAGCGCGAGCGCGCGGCCTTCTGGATCGCATCGGCCATGGCGGCGATGACGATCGACTTGTCGATCGACTTTTCACGCGCGACCGCATCGGCGATCTGCAGCAGTTCAAGCCTGTTGGCGCTTACAACCATCTTGTTTCTCCCGAGCTTGTCGCCGACCTTACCGCCGGCAGCCCAATCACATTTCCTGTTCGGTTTCGTCTTCCGCACCCGCTGGTGCGTCTTCGGGTTCGCCGCGGCGTTTCCTGGCTTCCTTGCGCGCCCGGTTGTCCTTCGACAGTGCATCGCGGATAAGATCGTCGGTCAGAACCAGCCGCGCTTCGGCAATCGCATCGTAGGGAACACGCACCGTCGGCTCCTCGCCGTAAGCGGCCTTGTCGCGCTCGATCACCACACCGTCCGCGTCGCTTTCGGCGATCTTGCCCTTGAAGCGCTTGCGGTCGGCGACGAGGACAGACGTCTCCATCTTCACCAGATGGCCGGCCCAGGCTGCAAAGTCCGATTTGCGGACCAGCGGCCGGTCGATGCCCGGCGACGACACTTCGAGATGATAAGCCTTCTCGATCGGATCATCGACATCGAGCGCCGGCGACACCGCCCGGCTGACCTCTTCACAATCCTCGACCGTCATGGTGCCGTCCTCGCGCTCGGCCATGATCTGCAGCGTCAGCCCGTTCTGGCCCGACAGGTGCACACGTACCAAGCGGAAGCCAATGGCGCGCAGTACCGGCTGAACGATCAGCGCGATGCGCGCATCGATGCCGCTTTCGCGGATGATGCGGTCGTCGCCTTCGCTCGCCGTCACTGTCATTCGGTCCTGTCGCTCGATCCCTGTTGGTCGGCAGGTAATAAAAAAGAGCGGGACCGGGTGGACCCACTCTTCGTCATACCGACCAAGAATTTGAAGCTGATATAGACGATCATGGTCCTCGTTTCAAGCCCGTCCTGCATGACGGCAAGGCACCGAGTCCGCAGCGCTGCGCCAAATGCATGGCGCCCATGCAGTTATCCCCCTTTGAGCACCGGCCACGCACGACTATCTATGTTGCATTGCACAATTGGAGCGCTCACTGCGCTCGAAAGGGTACGATCATGAACAATCGTGGATTTTTTTCAGCCATAGGCGATGTCTTTAGCGTGTTCGGCAGCGCCGTAGCAGCGTCGCGGGCTGTGGAAAACGGTCGCAAGCCGCGTGCGCATGATCTGCGCAATCTCGGCATGGAGCCGGCGGCCTTCGACAAGATCCGTCGCTTCTGAGCCAAGTGAGCGCCGAGAGCCTTCGGCCGCTCGCCTTGTGCTCAGCTCTAATTTCCCGCTTATTTTCGCACGAAGGTCAGATAGGCGGGCCGTCGGCCTTCGCGAATGGCCTTGGCCTCATAGCGTGTCCCCGGCCAGCCATCATAGGGCCGATGCCAGTCGGCTGCTTCGCTCGCCTGCCACGTGAAGGCGCCGTGCGCCCGGCAATGCAGGAGCGTCCAGTTCACATAGCTGTCGATGTCGGACGCAAAGTGGAACTTTCCGCCGTGCTTCAGGACGCGCGCGAAGCGGTCGAGATTGACCGGGCTGACGAAGCGCCGCTTCCAGTGCTTCTTCTTCGGCCACGGATCCGGATAGAGGAGGTCAATGCCGTCAAGCGAAGCCTGCGGCAGCCAGTCCAGCAGGCGCGTGGCGTCGTCATCATAGACGCGCAGATTGGCAAGCGGCCGCTCCCGGACCGCCATCATCATCTTGGCCATGCCGTTGACGAAAGGTTCGACGCCGATAAAGCCGGTCGCCTGGCTGGCCGTAGCACGGTGCAGAAGATGTTCGCCGCCGCCAAAACCGATTTCGAGCTGGACAGCGGAAACTCCGGCTTCGAAAAGGCTGCGCAGATCGGCCGGTGGTCCAACCGTCAGATCGAGCTTGTAGGCGGCAAAGCCGCTCTCCAGCGCCGCTGCCTGCTGTGGTCGAATGGTCTTGCCGCGCCGGCGACCGAAAAAGGCCTCGGTCGCACGGCTTGGCCGGTCCTTCGGGTCCATAGGCGCCGCGGTTAGGCGGCGACTGCTTCGGCGACCGGTTCGGCGAGAGCGTCCTTGAGCGCCTTGGCGAGATCGGTCTTCTCCCAGGAGAAGGATCCGTCGCGGCCGGCCTTGCGGCCAAAATGGCCGTAGGACGACGTCTTGGCATAGATGGGCTTGTTGAGATCGAGGTGGCGGCGGATGCCGGACGGCGACAGGTCCATCACGGTGCGCAGTGCACGCTCGAGCTTTGCCTCGTCGACCTTGCCGGTGCCGTGGAGGTCGACGTAGATCGACAGCGGCTGGGCGACACCGATCGCATAGGAAAGCTGGATAGTGCAGCGATCGGCGAGCTTCGCGGCAACCACGTTCTTGGCGAGATAGCGCGCCGCATAGGCGGCCGAGCGGTCGACCTTGGTGGTGTCCTTGCCGGAGAAAGCGCCGCCGCCATGGGGCGCAGCCCCACCGTAGGTGTCGACGATGATCTTGCGGCCGGTCAGGCCGGCGTCGCCGTCGGGCCCGCCGATGACGAACTTGCCGGTCGGGTTGATGTACCAGTTGCAATTGTCGGCGATCTTCAGGTCGCCCAGTGCTTCGCGAATATAGGGCTCGACGACGTTGCGCACCTTCTTCGAATCCCATGTCTCATCGAGATGCTGGGTCGACAGCACGATCTGCGTCACTTCCGCCGCTTTGCCGTCGACATAGCGGACGGTGACCTGGCTCTTGGCATCCGGCCCGAGCCTGCCTGCATCACCGCTGCCTTCATGGCGCGCAGCGGCCAGCAGTTCGAGGATCTTGTGGCTGTAATAGATCGGCGCAGGCATCAGGTCCGGGGTTTCGCGGCAGGCATAGCCAAACATGATGCCCTGGTCGCCGGCTCCCTCCTCACCTTGCCGGTCGGAGGCGTTGTCCACGCCTTGGCCGATATCCGGCGACTGGCCGTGCAGCAGGACCTCGATCTTGGCCGTCTTCCAGTGGAAGCCGGCCTGCTCGTAGCCGATTTCGCGGATTGCCTTGCGGGCGACCGACTTGAACTTGGCCGGGTTGACAATCGGATGGCCGGCCGCATCCTTCAGGACATTGCCCTCCTTGTCCTTCTTGAGCAGCGTCTCGGGGACGCGCACCTCGCCGGCGATGACAACGCGATTGGTTGTCGCAAGCGTCTCGCAGGCAACGCGGACCTTCCACGGGTCCATGCCGGTCTTTCTGGCTTCGCGATAGACGAGATCGACAATCTCGTCGGAGATGCGGTCGCAGACCTTGTCGGGATGGCCCTCGGCAACGGATTCCGAGGTGAAGAAGTAATTGTGCCGCGTCACGGGTGTCCCCTCTTGAAAAAATATCGGCAGGCCGCCGATTTTGGCGCGCCAGTTGTTAACGGTGCCGGGCGCCGCTCGTCAAGCCATGCAGCCGTTCTGGCATGAATTTTGACGTTATTTATCTCTGCATCCCGAGACGGCGGCAGGGCGCACTGCGATCAGCCCTTGCGCCAACAGACTGAGGGAAAACGACGTCGAGGAAGCGTGTCGAGCAAAATCGATCCGCGCTTTAGCGCATCGGCGGAACGCACATCCCTCGATGCGGGCAAGCGCGAGAAATTGCGTGCCCAGCGACGACGAACTCTACCTCTTTGAACTCTTCGCGAGCCAGTCAATCGACCTCGTCGGTGGAGAGCGACTTCACAAGCTCAATGATCTTACGGCGCACTTTCACGTCGGCGATCTTGACGAAGGCGCGGTTCAGTTGGAGCCCTTCCGGGCTGCCGCAGAATTCGACGGCGGAGGTCATCGACGCATCCTCGGCAAATCCACGGTTGCCCACGGGCTCCTGACCGGGCGCATCCTCAAAAAAGAAGGCGACGGGCACGCCGAGTATGGAGGCGATTGCCTGCAAACGGCTGGCGCCGACGCGATTGGTGCCCTTTTCGTACTTTTGGATCTGCTGGAACGTTATGCCGAGGTTTTCGCCCAGTTTTTCCTGGCTCATTCCCAGCATATTGCGGCGAAGCCGGATGCGGCTTCCGACGTGGATGTCGATCGGATTCGGCTTTTTCTTGTTTTCTTCTGTCATTTTGTCCTCGCCGAATTTTTCCGGCTTTTTCTATTTTGCTGCCCAAACGACGCCGCGGCCCGTGCCCCAACAGAACGACCTTATCGACTTCGAAAATTTTCAGGCGCTTACAGTATGAGTTTCTAATGTGTCGGCTGTCAATTCGCCCGTAGCCTTTGCCTTACGTTCAAAATGCATGCCGCTACGGCGAGCAAAAACATGATCAGCATTCCGTTAATGCGTCGTTGGCTGGAGGAAACGATGGCTTGGTTGGAGATCGGCACACGCACATCGACGGCGCCGCGTGCATCGATTGCCAGCGCGTCGACGATGCGGCCGCGCGGGTCGACAACGGCCGAAATGCCGTTATTAGCCGCGCGCAACAGGGGTACCCCATTCTCCACCGCCCGGATCTGCGCCTGCCTGAAGTGCTGGTACGGCCCTGGCGTGTCGCCGAACCAGGCGTCATTGGTGACGTTCACAATAAGCTCGGCTGACGTTGCGTCAACCGCGACGAGATCGGAGAAGATGACCTCATAGCAAATAAATGGCAGCGCTCGGATCCCGCCGGGCAGCGTGATCGGGTGCCGCTCATTGCCCGCCGCGAAGGTCATCGGACCGGCAACAAGCTGCTCAAGCCCGAAGCGGCCGAGCAGATCGGCGAAAGGCAGATATTCGCCGAAGGGCACCAGGTGGACCTTGTCCACGGCATCGACGATTTCGCCCCTGTCGTCGATCGCCACGACCGAGTTGTAGTAACGGCTGCGGGCCGCCGAGCCGCCTTCCTCGCGAACGACGCCGGCAACCAGCATCTGGCCATCGCCAAGCATCTCTCCGATGGCAGGCAAGGCATCCGGACGTTCGGTGAACAGAAACGGCACCGAGGTCTCCGGCCACAGGATCAATTGCGGCCTGTTATGGCCGGGTTCCGGTGCCTTGGCCGAAAGCCCCATCATGGTAGCGAAGATGCGGTCACGCACCGAGGCATCCCATTTTTCCGTGAGATCGACGGCAGGTTGCACGATACGGACGTCGAGGCTATGGGCCGCCGGTTTTTCGGGGGCGGCGAGCCGGATATAACCGAAGCCGGCATGGGCGGCGACGAGAACGACAAGCAACGCCGCGCCCAGGCGAAGATGCTGGCGCGCCGCAAGCAGCGCCGGCAGCGCGAAGACGAAGACCGCCAGCGCGTTCATGCCGACCATGCCGGTCACCGAGACGCTCTGCATCAGCAAAGGCACCGGCATCGCCGCATAGCCGACGGCATTCCACGGAAAGCCGGTGAACAGGAAGCCGCGCAGCCATTCCGCCAGCGCAAAGCCGAAGGCGAGCGCGGCGATGCGGCCGATGTCGTTGCTCCACAACAGCCGGGCAACCACGGCAGCGAAACCGTAAAAGAAGGCCAGCGCGAGGGGGATGCCGACCACCGCGAACGGCAAGGCCCAGGCAAAGCTGTCGGCCTCGACCAGAAGCGCCGAGCCGACCCACCAGAGACCGGCAAGAAAGTAGCCGAAACCGAACCACCAGCCGACGGCGAAAGCCGGCCGCAAGCGCCGCAGAAAACCGTCCGAGGCTTCGCCGGTCGCGCCATCGAGAAGCCACACCAGCAGTGGGAACGAAACGAAGCAGACGGCGAAGAAATCGTAAGGCGCCTGGGCAAGAACCGCCAGCGCCCCGGCAAGAAACGCCACCAGCGCGCGCCGCCAGCCCCAAAGCAGAATTATCCGGCCGGCCTGGCGCTCCATCAATGCTTCCGAGTCGTGCGAATCAGGACGCAAGATTTATCAGGCCGCGGGCTTGCCTCCAAACAAACCCTAAGCCTGCTCGGTGCGCACGGCGCGGCGCCGCCGCTCGCCCTTCAAGGTCTCGACGATGCGCACGCGCTTGACGCGGCGCGGATCGGCGTCGAGCACATGGAACTCGAAGCCGGGTATGGCCTGCACCACTTCGCCGCGCGCCGGCACCCGGCCAAGCGTATTGAAGATCATGCCGCCGATCGTGTCGACATATTCGCCGTGCTCGCCGGCGGCGAAATCCTCGCCGATCATCTTGGCGACGTCGTCGATCTCGGCCTTGCCGTCGACGATGAAGACGCCTTCGCCGGCCTGGGTGATCATCGGCTCGTCCTCGTCATGCTCGTCCTCGATGTCGCCGACTACCATCTCGACGATGTCCTCGAGCGAGACGAGGCCGTCGGTGCCGCCATATTCGTCGATGACCAGCGCCATCTGGGTGCGCGTCGTCTGCATTCGCCCCATCAGGTCGGAGGCGAGCATCGACGGCGGCACGAACAGCACCGGTCGGATCAGGTTGAGATCGCCGATGGTGCGCGCCAGATCGACCTGGGCGAGATCGAGAACCGTCGCGACCGGGGTTTTCCTGGTCGTCCTGCCCTTTCTGACGCGGGCGACCTTGGTGATATGCGCCAGCACGTCGCGGATATGAACCATGCCGCGCGGGTCGTCGAGCGTCTCCGAATAAACTGGCATGCGGGAGTGGCCGGACTGTTCGAACAGCCCCAGAAGATCGCCGAGCTTCGTCGTGATCTCGACCGCCTCGATGTCGGCGCGCGGCACCATGACGTCCTCGACCCGCACTTCGCGCAGGCGCAGGATGTTGTTGAGCATGGCGCGTTCGCCGGGCGAGAAGGATTCTGCATCGCTCGCCGTTTCGGCAAGCGCACCGGCAATCTCCTCGCGCAGGCTGGTGCCGTTGCGGTGCCTGAAAAGCCCGAGCACGCGATCGAACAGGGAAGGACCGGCAGGCGATGCCTCGCTGGCGAAGCTGCCGGTCGTGGTACTCGGACTCGAGCCCTCTTCCGTCGTTTCGGAAGGCTTGATCACACTGCCGGCGTCGGAGCGGGCGGCAGTCTCTGGTTTGTCGTTCATCATCGTCCGGTCAATTGGTCTTTTGTAATTACGTGTAGGGATCGGGAATGGCAAGCCTCGCAAGTGCTGCGCGCTCTGTCGCTTCCATCAGATCCGCTTCGGCATCCGTTTCGTGATCATAGCCCAGCAAATGCAGCAGGCCATGGATGACGAGATGGGAGATATGGTCCTCGACGGGCTTGTCTTCCAGTGCCGCCTCGCGCGCGACAGTCTCGGCGGCCAGCACGATGTCGCCGAGCATCGGCGGCAGAGGCCCGCCCCTGGTAAAGGGAAAAGCCGGAAAAGACAGGACGTTGGTGGGCTTGTCCTTGCCGCGCCAGCCGGCATTGAGCGTACGGATATGGGCATCGTCGGAGAAGACGATGCTGAGCTCGGAACGGCCGTCCGCACCGGTTTCGACAAAGGCGGCCGATACGGCGTGGTCGACCAGCCGCGTCAGCGTCGTCTCGTCGGGCCAGTCGCCCGCCTCTATGGCGATATCGATCTCGACGGGAAGCGGCCCTCCCGCCTTTTGCTCCTCAGCCATGCGGCCGCATAATCATATCAGCTTTCGACACCTAAGCCCCTGGCCAGCTTGCCGTCACGGTCGTAGGCCTTGACGATCTCGGCGACCAGCGGATGTCTGACGACGTCGCCTTCATTGAAGCGGACCGTCACCATGCCGGTAACGCCGTCGAGAATTCTCAGCGCCTCGACCAGGCCGGACTTGGTGTTCGGCGGCAGATCGATCTGGGTCGGATCACCGGTGACGATCATGCGCGAGTTCTCGCCGAGCCGGGTCAGGAACATCTTCATCTGCATCGGCGTGGTGTTCTGCGCCTCGTCGAGGATGACGGCGGCATGCGCCAGCGTACGGCCGCGCATGAACGCCAGCGGCGCGATCTCGATGACCTCGGCGGCAATCGCCCGCTCGACCTTGTCGGCCGGCATCATGTCGTAGAGCGCGTCATAGAGCGGCCGCAGATAGGGATCGACCTTCTCCTTCATGTCGCCCGGCAGAAAGCCAAGCCGTTCGCCGGCCTCGACCGCGGGGCGCGACAGCACAATGCGTTCGACCATGCCGCGTTCGAGCAGCATTGCCGCGTGCGCCACCGCCAGGTAGGTCTTTCCGGTGCCGGCCGGGCCGATGCCGAAGACGAGTTCCGACCGCTCCAGCGCGCGCATATAGGCGTCCTGGTTCAGCGAGCGGGCATAGATGGTCTTCTTGCGTGTCGATATCTGGGCGGCGGACACCTTGCCCTTGCGCTCCAGCGTCGGCAGCGTCAGCTGGTCGTCGGTGGCGATCGCCATGCGCACCGCGCCGTCGACATCGGACTGGCCGATATCAGTGCCTTTCTGCAGAATGCCGTAAAGATTGTCCAAGGCGCGGCGTGCCTGCTCGGCGGCTGAGGAAGAGCCCTTGATGGTCAATTGGTTGCCACGCGAGCGGATGTCGACGCCGAGCTTCTGCTCGAGCCTGGCCAGATTCTCGTCGAACTGGCCGTAAAGGGCGCTGGCAAGCTTGTTATTGTCGAAAGTCAGTACGATGTGCGCCATATCCGAGGCCCCGGAGGGTAGATTCTGGGGCAGGTTCTTGACTTCAGCAGCGCTCAACCGTCTCTCCTCATCTGCCGAGGCCTTCAGGCCAATTCGGCGAACAGGCTGTTGTAGCCCGCCTTCGTGATTCGTACCTGGATAATGTCACCGATTTCGCCGGCCTTTTCATCAACAATAACCGGCTGCAGCCACGGCGAGCGGCCAACCTTCTGGCCGGCCTGGCGGCCCGGCTTTTCGACCAGCGTGTCGATGGTCCTGCCGACCAGGCTTGCGCCGAAATGCTGCTGCTGTTTCAGAAGCAGCGCTTGCAATCGCTGCAGGCGCTCGTCCTTGACGGCCTCCGGCACCTGATCGTTCATTTCGGCGCCCGGCGTGCCGGGCCGCGGAGAGTATTTGAACGAGAAGGCCGAGGCATAGTTGACGTCTTCCACCAACTGCATCGTCGCCTCGAAATCCGCTTCCGTCTCACCGGGAAAGCCGACGATAAAATCGCCGGACAGTGCGATGTCGTTCCGCGCGGCACGGACGCGGTCGATCAACGTCAGGTAGTCCTTGGCCATATGCCTGCGGTTCATCGCCTTGAGTATGCGGTCCGAGCCGGATTGCACCGGTAAATGTAGATAGGGCATCAGCGCGGGCAAATCACGATGGGCGGCGATCAATTCATCGTCCATGTCGCGCGGATGGCTGGTCGTGTAGCGCAGCCGCGCCAGACCTGGAATCTCTGCGAGCCTGAACAGCAGCCGGCCAAGGCCCCATTCCTCGCTGTCTTCGCCTCTTCCATGCCAGGCGTTGACGTTCTGGCCGAGCAGCGTCACCTCGCGCACGCCGGCATCCGCCAGGCGCTCGGCTTCGGCGACGATCTGTGCCACCGGCCGCGAGACTTCCGAGCCGCGCGTATAGGGTACGACACAGAAGGTGCAGAATTTGTCGCAGCCTTCCTGAACGGTCAAGAACGCCGTCACGCCGCGCCTGATCAGTTCGGCGCGCTTGGGCTGCGGCAGATGCTCGAACTTGTCCTCGACGGCATAGTCGGTCTCGACGATCTTTTCTCCGCTCCGCGCCTTCGCCAGCACACCGGGCAGCCGGTGGTAGGTCTGCGGGCCGATGACCAGATCGACCACCGGCGAGCGACGGATGATCTCGGCGCCCTCGGCCTGCGCCACGCAGCCGGCGACGCCGACCAGCATTTCGCGCCCGGCCTTGGCACGTTCCGCCTTCAACTCACGGATGCGCCCAAGTTCGGAATAGACCTTTTCCGCCGCCTTCTCGCGGATGTGGCAGGTGTTGAGCAGCACCAGATCGGCCTCGCCAATGGCGTCTGTCGCGGCATAGCCGTCGATGGCCAGAGCATCGGTCATGCGCTGCGAATCGTAGACGTTCATCTGGCAGCCATAGGTCTTGACGAAGACCTTCCTGGTCGCGGCAGGCAGAACGACCAGGTCTTCGGCGGCAGCGCCGATGTCGTCGCGTTCTATCGTGTTCAATTCCATTTCGCGGCTTCTAGCGCCTTTCCCTGACAAAAAACAGACGAATCTGGCCGGTACCGAGCAGACTACCGGCTCGGGCGCGGTTCGGCGAGCGCCGCCTGCACCATCTCGCGCACCTGGCGTTCCATCTGCTTTGCCGTCTCCTTGCGGCTGGACCCCTTGGAGAAAGCAATCGCCTCGCCAAAATGCACCTCGACGTCGAGAGCGCCCTCGGCCATCAGCACCTTGAGGTGCGGCATCAGCTCCTCATCGCCGATCCAGGCGGCAACCGGCCGATGCCGGCGGCCGAGTGGCACGCCATGCAGGCGCGTATAAACGATCGCCACCGGCTGGATGAAGACCTGTTCGGCCGCCCCTTCAGCAATCGCCATCGTAGCGGCGCCGAACAGTGTGCTCTTGAACGGCAGGATCATGTTGCCGTCGCCGGTCGAGCCTTCGGCGAACAGCACCATGGCGTCCCCCTTGGCCATCCGGCGGGCGATCTCGCTCGCCTGGTCGCCCGACGAACGTTTGCGCTCACGTTCAATGAAGACGGTGCGTTGCAGCTTCGACAGCATGCCGATCAGCGGCCAGCCGGCCATGTCGGCTCTGGCGATGAACGTCACGTCGACCATCGATCCCAGCACCATGATGTCGGTCCAGGAGATGTGGTTGGCGGCGACCAGCAATGGGCGTTGGCCGGATAGCGCCCCTTTGACATGGATGCGCAGCCCGAGCGCCCTGATGATCATCCTGTGCCAGATCTTCAGGATGAAGGTCTCGCGCCAGAGCCCGGTCTTCATCGACAAGACCTGCAGCGGCACAAGCACCAATGAGCCGACGACAACCAGCCCCAGCGCCAGGAAAATCCTGATTTTTCCGATCATCCGCACCACCCCGGCGTTTGGCTAGCGAAGATCGCGGCGCATGACAAGGGCGCCGGTCGGGCCGTGCTCCGGCGACTTGTAATAGTTGGCGCGCTTGCCGACCTCGCGGAAGCCCAGCCGCCGGTAGAGCGCGATCGCGGCGACGTTGGTCTCGTCGACCTCAAGGAAAAGCGCCTCGGCGCGCTGTGCGTGCAGTTCACGCAGCACCGCATCCATCAATTGCCAGCCGAGCCCCCGGCGCCGGTGCGAGCGTGCCACTGCGACCGTCAGGATCTCCCCCTCGCCGGCGGCCAGCCGCGCCAGGACGAAGCCCACCGGCGGCTTGGCGCCCTGTCCGGTCTCGCGCGCGGCATAGCCGAACACCGTGTCCTGCTCGAGCAGCGCGGCGAATTCGTCGTCGGTCCACGGCCGCGCGAAATCCTCGCGATGCAGCACCGACATGGCCGCGCTGTCGGCAACCGTCAGCGGCTCGATCGCATAGTCCCTGCGACGCGGCTGGAGGAATGGAATACGCATCAGTTTTTTTGCCTGGATAGAACAAAGCCGGCCTGCGGCTTGGCGTCGGCGCCCCGCAGATAAAGCGGTTTCGGCTTTTCGCCCTCGCCGTGTTTACCGGCACCTTGGGCCGCGGCCAGCCGCGCATAGACAGCGATGTCGGCGGTGGCCGCCGTCTCACCGAGATCGAAGCTGCGTCCGGCCGCCGCGGCAATTTGGGTTGCCGCCGTGCCCGCCAGAACCGGAGAGATGTCGATCGCCATGGCTGCGGCGTGCGAGAGCGTGGTCACAGCCGGACCATAGATCAGAACCGACCTCTCATCGTAAAGTGCCGCATGGATCTCCTCGCGGCCTGCATCGAGCGCTGCGATCACGGCGCGGCGGGGAAATATCGCTGCGGTCTCTGCCGCCAGTGCCTCCAGAGTCGTCACGCCGATCGCCGGGATTTTCAGCGCCAGCGCCAGGCCGCGCGCCGCCGAGACGCCGACACGCAGTCCGGTGAAGGAGCCCGGACCGGTTGAAACGGCAATGGCGCCGAGGCTGGCATAATCGCTTCCGGCCGCCTTCAACGCGCCTTCGATGACACCCATCAGATGCTCGGCATGACCCTTGCCGAGATCGAGCACCGAACGGCCGAGTTCTTTCCCGGCCGCCGCGTCGTAGACGCAGGCGGCGCAGAGATTGGCGGCACAGTCGATGGCAAGCAACTTCATGAAGCGGCCGGTTGAGACAGTTTCGAAAACAGCTTCCCTCTGCCCGCCAGAGCTGATCCCCGCAAGGGAATAATGGATAAATCGTCAGGCGACTTGGCTTCGGCGCGGGTCCAAGAATGTAAGTTCCAACGCACGCAATCGCCACAATAGGTATCGGAACTAGCCGACCTGCTCGATACGCAGCAGGTGATTGTCCCAGACATAGTCCGGCTCGGAACGTATCGAGCCACCGGCCTCGACGATTTCGCCGGCGCCGGTCGTCGCCATGAAGCTTTCCCCATCGGGTGCAACGCCGCAGACCTCGACCAGCGCCTTGCTGGCGACGATGCGGCCGCTGGCCGTGTCGATCACGGCAAGCGAATTCCCCTCAGGCGAAGACACGGCGATGGTGCCGGCGGCAGGGTTGGCCGCGACCGAGCCGATATAATTTCTGAAGGCCGAGAGCACGTCCTGCGGCATGTCGAGCAATTTCAAGTCCATGCCGCGCGGCGCGCGGCCGAGCAGTGGGGGACGATCGGTACCCGGCCCCCTGTATTGACAGCCGAACCAGACGGTGCCGGAGCGGTCGGCATCCATATGGCGGATCGACAGTTGGTGCAGCGCTGGCGGCAATTCGTGCTTTTCGGTGAGATCGCCGGTAAGGCGGTCGACCAGAACATAGGAAGGCTTCATCGTTGCGATGTTGAGCTCGGCGCGGCCATAATCCGGATGCGTCTCGATGCCGCCATTGGCCACAGCAATCGTCCTGCCGTCGGAAAGCAGCAAAAGCTCGTGCGGGCCTGTGCCGTAGGTCGGGAACTCGCCGATGCGCTTGAATTTCGCATGCGCGTCATAGACGCCGACGACGCCGTCGGCATTGTCGAAATCGTTCTCGGTTGCGTAGAGCAGCGTGCCATCGGCCGAAAACACGCCATGGCCGAAGAAATGCCGGCCGGCAACGCTGGCAATGGTGTGCGGTTCATCGCGGCCGGTATGGTCGAAGACGACAGCAAAGGTGCCCGGCTGCCTGGCAAACACCACCGAACGCTTAGACACCGGGTCGAAGGTAACGTCGTGGCCCCGATCGGGCAGATCGATCGTGTGCAACAACTTGCCGGCCTCGGACAGGACGGCCGCGCCATAGCTGCCGTCGCGCTTGACGAAAGCCGTGGCGAAGACCGCGTCGGCGTCGAGTGTATTTGCCCAGGCCGACGGCGCCATCGCCGCCACGAAACCAGCGCCCGCGGCCCTCAGGAAATCGCGCCGATCGATCAGCGGCGTCCTCATGATCAGTCGCCATCCAGTGACGAGAACCCGGCGGTCAGGCCGAATTCGGCGGTCAGCCTGGTGCCGATCAGGGTCGTCAGGCTGGATGTCACCAGTGCGAAGTAGTCGAGCTTCTGGCGCAACGTCGGATCGGCTAGTGCCTTGTCGATCGGACCCCTGATCGCCTTGGCGGCCTCGATCCCGTTGGTGAATTGGATGTGGACCGATTCCGCCATCCAGCGTGCATCAGGCGGCAGCGCATCGCCAAGCTGGGAGGCCTGGAACAGCGCATCCATGCCCGCCAGATTGCCGGTCAGCGAGCGTGCGGTGTTCTGCGAGCGCCAATAAATCGCCTGTTTCGGTTTGTCGGCCTCCGGCTTGGCGCCCAGGAAGCCTTTCAGGCGCACGTCGCGAACCATTTCCAACTCGTTGATGAAGACGCCGACCAGTTCGGTCACCGCTTCGGTTCCGTCGTGATAGAGCGCGTTCTGCGGACCGGGATGGGCCCAGAGCGCGGCAAAGCCGTTGGGCTTGTTCCAGGCCTCGCCGACCTCGGCGGCAATCGTCTCGACATTGCCGGCAATGGCTGCACCATAGGCGCAGCGATAGGCGTCGCCCTTGCCGGCCAATTGACCGGCGTCATCGCCGTAGAGCACGAACTCCAATGCGCCGAGCCCTTGCATGGCGACACTCTTTGTCGCCAGTTGGGCCGGATCGGCGGCCGCCGGATCCTTGCCGGCCAGTGCTGCCTGCACCTGCTTCAGGCCGATGCTCTTGCGGTCCGGCCAAAACAGCATGCGCTCAAGCCGGTTGTTTTCGGCGATCGGCCCGAAACGGATGATTTCCACCACCGACCAGGCATCCACGACGCCTGAGAATTCGGCGCGTGCCGCATCGAGAGTATCTTGCGAAGGCGCCTGGCAAAGCGCGTGCATGGTCTTGGCCAAGCTGTCCGCGTGGTCATGCAGCCTGGTATAGGCCGGGCGGACGAAGCCGTCGATCGCCCGCTGGATCACATCCGAAGCCTTCACCGCGGCGGATGCCGGCAGCGCATCGGCGAGGACCAGCATCAGCGCGAGTGCAAGACGCTTCCGCATCAGAGCGACTCCAGAAACTTCATCAGCGCGGCGCGTTCGGCCGCATTGGCAGCGGCAAAGCGGTCACGCGCCTTCTCGCCCTCGCCGCCATGCCACAGGATTGCCTCGGCCAGGCTGCGTGCGCGCCCGTCATGCAGGAAGAAGGTGTTGCCGCTGACGGTCTGGGTGAGCCCGATGCCCCACAGCGGCGGCGTGCGCCATTCGCTTCCCGTGGCCTCGCCCACCGCCTGTCCGTCGGCAAGGCCGGGTCCCATGTCATGCAGCAAGAAATCGGAATAAGGCCAGATCAGCTGGAAGGCGTGCGCTCTGTTCGGGGTTCCGCGACGGGTGACGAATTTCGGCGTATGGCAGGAGATGCAGCCCATATCGTAGAACAGTTTTTTGCCGGCGAGCACATCCGGTCTGTCGAGATCGTGCCGAGCCGGCACGGCAAGGTTTTGCGAATAGAAGGTGACGAGGTCCACGACCGGCGGCGGCGCTTCGACCGGACCGAGGCGCTCCTGTACACCGTTGGGTAGGGCAAGGCAGGTCTTTTCTGCGGCGCTGCAATCGCCCCAGTGCCTCGGCACCTCAGGCGTCGAAATGCCGATATCGCCGGCAAAAGCGTCCGCCGATTGCTGACGGATCGAAGCCGCCTGCGCCTTCCAGCCGAAACGGCCGAGCGTCAGTTCACCGCTGCTGCTGTCGCGTATTATGTTGGGCCTGCCGGAAATCCCGTCACCATCGCGGTCGGTCGCATCGGCATGCGCAAGGATGTCGGCAGGAGCGATCTGCTCCACCAGGCCAAGGCCGATCATCGGCGGTGTCATGCGCGGCGACAGCGTGGTGTGCGGATCGAGCGGCCCGTAGGCGAGACCCTCGACCGAATAGCTCGGCTTGCGCAGCGACACGACGCTGCCGTCCGCCAGTTTTACTTTCTGCTCCTGATAATCGACATGCATCCTGCCTTCGCCCTGCAGGCCGGGAACGGCTAGCTCCTGAAGTTGTGTGCCATAGACCGGGTCGGGAAAGTTGAGCACCTTGTGATCGGCGAGTGCGGCTTTCTCCTCCTCGGTACTGGCTTCCCTTGCCAGGCGCAGGAACATCGAGGTGGTGCCGCTGTCGCCTTCGGGCGGATGGCCGCGGCCGTCCTTCAGATGACAGTTTTGGCAGGCGCGCTCGTTGAACAGCGGACCGAGCCCATCCGAGGCTTGTGTCGAGGATGGCGACGACACCCAGTTCTTGCGGAAAATGGCATTGCCGAGCTTGAAGGTACCCTCTTCCTCGAAGCCGATGTTGGCGGAGGATTGCGAGAAGGCATCCTTGTTGACGTCCTTCTTCGAGGTGCCGGCGCCGCCCTGCATCAATTCGAATTGCTCGGGCTTGGAGAAATCGCTGGTCGGCCTGGTGATCGCGATGACGCGCGCCAGATCCTTCGGCGTCAGATCGGTGCGGCTGGTGGCAAGCCCCGCCGGTTGCGGCGCTCCGGCCAGCGCCGAGGCTGTGAGCGTCGCCACCACGGCAAGAAAAGGGCCGCGAAGGATCCCGTACCGCGGCTTCTTCTGAGGCGGCAGGCCGCAATCTTCGGCCGGCAAGCGGCGCAAGAAATCTAGGGGGCGCCGCATTCCGGCATGTCCTTATTCCGCCTCGTCGGCCGACGCTGCGTTGAGTTGGCCGTACTTTTCCTCGCCGATGGAGGCGAGCAGGTCGAGTTGCGTCTCGAGGAAGTCGATGTGACCTTCCTCGTCAGCCAGCAATTCCTCGAACAGCTTCATCGTCACGTAGTCGCCTGCTTCGTTGCAAACCTCGCGCGAACGCTTGTAGGCGGTGCGCGCGTCATATTCGCCGGCAAGATCGGATTCGAGCACTTCCTTGACATTCTGCCCGATACGCAGCGGCGCCACGGACTGCAGGTTCGGATGGCCCTCAAGGAAGATGATGCGCGCCACGAGCCGGTCGGCATGGTGCATTTCTTCGATCGATTCAGCGCGTTCCTTCTTCGCCAGCTTGGCGTATCCCCAGTCTTCCAGCAGCCGGAAATGCACCCAATATTGATTGACCGCTCCAAGTTCCAGAAACAGAGCCTCGTTAAGCCGCTCTATGATCTGCTGTTCGCCTTTCATGGATTCTGCTCCCGTATTGGACGCGCAGGCCTCTGACGCGATCCAGGTGTGAAACGATGTCCACGCCGCTCGCCGCCGAGCGGGCGTGATAATTTTCGGTGACCCGAATGATCGTTTCGACCACATTTGGGAAGCAGCCGCAACAGCGACCGCGCTTGTGCATGGCATGGTAGACCTTCGCCGGCACGATCAGCTGCCAGGGGTCCTCATCCAGCAGTCCGACGATCGTCTGCTCTATCTCCTTTTCGGTGATGATGTTGCAATGGCAGATCAGCATTTGTCGCTCTGGCTAACGGCGCTCATTGCGCCGCGTGGCTGTTGGTTTCGAAGTTTACTGGAACACCTTGTCCGGTGAATCGAGGCTGTCCGAGCCCTCGAAGGCGATGGCATTGAGCTTCAGGGTGCCGACGGCGCGTTCGATCGACTTGGTCTGATCGACCAGCGCGTCGATCGCCGCCTGCACGGTGGCGTTGCCGTCAGCGTTACCCTCGGCGATCTGCTGGTCATAGGCCTCGCCGGCAAGCGCCCGCGCCTTGATGGCCTCCATCTTGGCGATGGTGATATCCAGTTTAGCCGACAATTCCTTGTCGATCGCCGGATCGGCCGCCTTGACCATGTCGGCCACCGACGGCCCCTCGACGACAGTGCCGTCAAGCCGCGTGTAGCTGCCGTGATAGGCGGCACGGATGCCGATCGCATCGTAGAGATGGGAGTTGTAGGTGTTGTCGGAGAAGCAATCATGCTCCTCTTCCGGATCGTGCAGCAAAAGGCCGAGCTTCATCCGCTCGCCGGCGAGTTCGCCATAGGACAGCGAGCCCATCCCGGTGAAGATGGTCGAAATGGCGGCGTTCGGCTCGCCATCGACAAGGTTCTTGCGGGCGGCGCCGCCTTCCTTCCAGTAGTCGACCATATCCTTTAGATCGGAAACCAGAAGGTCGCTCGCCGATTTCAGGTATCGCGCCCGACGGTCGCAATTGCCGCCGGTGCAATTGGCGAGGTCGTAATCGGTGTAGGGCCGCTCGCCGGCGCCCGGACCGGTTCCGTGCAGGTCCTGACCCCAAAGCAGGAATTCGATGGCGTGATAGCCGGTCGCCACATTGGCCTCGATACCGCCGGCCTCCTGCAGGGTGCCGGAGAGGAACTCCGGCGTCAGATTGGTGGCGTCGACCTTCTTGCCGTTGATCTCGATCGACTTATTGGCGATCACATTGGCGGTGTATAAAGCGTTGGCATCCGACTCGGTGCCGTAGCCCTTGGCGACATAGTCGATCAAGCCCTCGTCGAGCGGCCAGGAGTTCACCTTGCCTTCCCAGTCGTCGACGATGGCATTGCCGAAGCGATAGACCTCGGTCTGCTGATAGGGAACGCGCGATGCCTTCCAGGCCTCGCGGGCGGCGTTCAGCGTCTCGGCCGATGGCTTGGCGAGCAGCGCATCGACAGCCTTGTCGAGCGCCTCGGCCGTGATCAGCGAATCCTCGTATTTGGCGAGCGCGATGTCGGAATAGGTCTTGATGACCGCCTTGGCATCGGTTTGCGCCTTGGCCGGCAGCACGAACACAGCCGCCGTGAGCATCGCGGTGGCCCCGATCGCCGCAAGCCTGCCGCCATACCGTGCCCTGATCATCGTTCTCATGACTGTCTCTCCTCGGGAATCAATGAAATGCCGGCGCCGCGGCGGGCAGCTGCCAGCGGGCAAAGAAGGGTCGCGCCATCGCGCGGTTCGCGGAAGAAAGACACCGAAATGCCTCCAATCGAAAGGGTTCAAGGCCCAGACATCAAAGGGATGCGCTGACGCGCGAGCTTCCATAAAACGGCGAAGACACCGGATGTCAACTGGTGGCGTAGAAAAAATTCAATTGAAACAATAGTTTAGAATTATTCTAAACTAGAACTGTCAACTTTAACACCGATGTATAGGAATGCCGGCGCATGACGCGGTTGACAGGCGGCCGTTCCGGGTGCGACCCGGATCGGCGCTCTTGCGGCGGGACCAGACAATCGCCACCTGGCGTGACGTCCTAGATTTGGGTGAGGAATCGGGCTGTTATGAAGATCGGGGTCGTCATTGTCGGTGCGGGTCATGCGGGCGTGCAAGCGGCCGCCAGTCTGCGCGAAGAAGGCTATGACGGGCCGGTAATCCTGATCGGCGACGAAGACGAATTGCCCTACCACAAGCCGCCGCTGTCGAAGACCTTCATCAAGGATCAGCAAGCAAAGCCGCAACCGTTGCGCGGCGAGGCTTTTTATACCGGCAGCGCCATCGACTACCGGCCAGGCCTGCGGGTCGAGCGGATCGACGTCGCCGGCCGCCGGCTGGAGATATCAGGCGGCGTGCTGCCGTTCGACCGGCTGATCCTCGCCACCGGCGCGCGTCCGCGCCTGCTGCCGCTGCCGGGGTCGGAGCTTTCTGGCGTTGTGTCGCTGCGCTCGCTCAGTGATGCCCGCCTGATCCGCGAATTAAGCGCGCAAAGCGAGGAGGTCGTCATCCTCGGCGGCGGCTTCATCGGCCTTGAGATTGCCGCAACGCTCACCGCCGCCGGCCGCAAGGTCACGGTGGTCGAGGCGGTCGACCGGCTGCTCGGGCGCGCCGTCGCGCCGGTCATCGCCGGCCATGTGCGCCAGCGGCTGGAGGCGACCGGTGTGCGCATCCTTACCGGCACCACCATCGAACGGCTGGAGGGCGAGAACGGCCGTGTTTCGGCTGCAATCACCTCATCTGGCGAAAGATTGCCGGCGCAGATGGTCGTCATCGGCATTGGCGTCGTGCCGAATGTCGAATTGGCCGAAGCCGCCGGCATTGCCATCGCCAACGGCATCCGCGTCGACCAGCAGATGCGCACGTCGGTGCCGGAAATCCTCGCCATCGGCGACGCGGCGTCCTACCGGCACTGGTTCACAGGCGGCGACGTGCGGCTGGAATCGGTGCAGAACGCCACCGACCAGGCGCGGCTCGCCGCTCGCACCATTGCCGGCCACACCGACAATTACTCGGCGGTGCCGTGGTTCTGGTCCGATATCGGCGACATGAAGCTGCAGATGGTCGGCCTGATTGCGGGCGGCGACAGCCATCTCGTGCTGGGCGACGTGGCCGAGAACAAATTCTCTATCTACCACTATGCCGGAAGCCGGCTGCTCGGCATCGAATCGGTCAACCGGCCCGGCGACCACATGCTTGGCCGCAAGATGCTCGGCGCCGGCTTTTCGCCGTCGCCGCAGATTGTCGCGACTGGGCCCGACGGGCTGAAGGCGGCGCTCGCCGCCTTCCAGGAAGAAGAGCCTGTCCGCGCTGCGGGATAAGATCAAACCCAATCACCCTGAATGACCTAGTCTAGTTCGACCGGGAGCTGACCTTCAAACATATAGCGAAGTAAAGGAAACAGCGGTATTTTGACCAATTGAAATCGTCGGGGGGTGCTCATGGCTCTATATGTCATTGGCGCAGGCATGGGTCGCACTGGCACATATTCGCTGAAGCTCGCGTTGGAGCATCTTGGGTTCGGGCCGTGTCATCACATGGCAGATGTCCACGCCAATCCCGAGCAGAAGACGCTGTGGCGCGCAGCCGGCCAGGGACAACTCCCGACCTGGGATGCGGCATATGCCGGCTATCTTTCCGCGGTCGATTGGCCAACGGCGCATTTTTGGCGCGAAGTGAGTGACCACTACCCTGATGCGAAGGTTATCCTGACAGTTCGTGACCCCGAAGCCTGGTATGACAGCATGGCGTAAACAATAGGGCTCACGATGGATGCTGCTACCAATGATCCACAGTCCTTTGGTGTGGCGGTGATTGGAAACACTGTCTTTGGCGGTCGATTTGATAACCGTGATCACGCAATCGCTGTCTATGAAGCACATAACGCTTCCGTGAAATCAACGCTGCCACCTGAACGCCTTCTCACTTATCAGGCCTCCGAAGGGTGGGAGCCGCTTTGTGCCTTTCTCGGTGTACAGTTGCCTTCCGAACCGTTTCCACGCACCAATTCGACTGCCGAATTTCGTGCTCGCATAGGGCGTTGAACGGCGGCTTGCCGCCTATCTCGGCCTTCGCCGCAGTTGAATCCCAGGCCATATCCTCGCCGCTTAGGCGGCGCGGGCGTCGCGGATCGAACTTTCCAGGATGTCGAGCGCCTCGTTCATGACGCCGTCCTGGATGGTGATCGGCGCGAGGAAGCGGATGACGTTGCCGTAGACGCCGCAGGTCAGCAGGATCAGACCCTTGTCGAGCGCCTTCAGCCGGACCGCATTGGCGAGTTCCGGCGACGGCAGGCCCTTCGTCACATCGTTGAACTCGACCGCGTTCATAAAGCCGGGGCCCCTGATATCGACGATCTCCGGCGCTTCGTCACGGATCGATTGCAGGCGCTGCTTCAGACGGTTGCCCAGCGTGTTGGCGCGGTCGCAGAGCTTCTCCTCGTCGATGACGTCAAGCACGGCATGCGCCGCGGCGACGCCGATCGGACTGCCGCCATAGGTGCCGCCGAGCCCGCCGGGGTTCGGCGCATCCATGATCTCGGCACGTCCGGTGACCGCCGCCAGCGGAAAGCCGCCGGCAAGGCTCTTGGCCATGGTGGTGATGTCGGCCGCCACCTCGTGGTGGTCCATGGCGAACATCTTGCCGGTGCGGGCAAAGCCGGTCTGCACCTCGTCGGCGATCAGCAGCATGCCATGCTGGTCGCAGATCTTGCGCAATGCGGTCATGAAGTCGCGCGGCGCCTCGTAGAAGCCGCCCTCGCCCTGCACCGGCTCGACGATGATGGCGGCGACGCGGGCCGGATCGACATCGGCCTTGAACAGCCGGTCGAGCGCCGCCATCGAATCGGCGACCGAGACGCCGTGCAGCGCCACCGGGAACGGCGCATGGAAGACATCCGCCGGCATGGCGCCGAAGCCGACCTTGTAGGGCACGACCTTGCCGGTCAGTGCCATGCCCATGAAGGTGCGGCCGTGAAAGCCGCCGGAAAAAGCGATGACCGCCGGCCGGCCGGTGGCGTTACGGGCAATCTTGATAGCGTTCTCGACCGCCTCGGCGCCGGTGGTGACAAAAATCGTCTTCTTGTCGAACTTGCCGGGCAGCATGCCGTTCAGCCGTTCGGCCAGCCGGATATAGCTCTCGTAGGGCACGACCTGGTAGCAGGTATGGGTGAAGCGGTCGAGCTGCGCCTTGACCGCTTCGATCACCCTAGGGTGACGGTGGCCAGTGTTGACGACAGCGATACCGGACGAAAAATCGATATAGCGGCCGCCTTCGACGTCCCAGATTTCCGAGTTTTCGGCGCGATCGGCATAGATCTGAGTGGTCATGCCGACGCCGCGCGAAATCGACTGGTTCTTGCGTTCGGAAATGGCTGAATTTGTCATCGTATCCCTCACCGGACCGGCGCCCGCTCTCGTTTGATGGCTGTTGAGACTCTTTTGGGCTTATTTCAGGTTTTCCTCAAGTTGGCACCGTCGCCCGGCGATTGGGCCTGTCGATGCCGGTGTCGGCAACCGAAGGCCCGTCGCTCATGCCGTCCTGACAAACCCCTCGCTCGCCCTCAGCAGATTGCGCGTGTAGTCCTTGGTGACGCGGCGCTCGACGAGGTCGCCGGCGGTGAGGTGCTCGACCGCCTCGCCGTTCTGCATCACCATCAGCCGCTCGCACATATGGGTGATGATGGCGAGGTCGTGGCTGACCATCAGGAAGGTCAGCTTGCGCCGCCGCCGGATCTCCTCCAGCAGGTTCAGCACCTCCGCCTGCACCGAAGCGTCGAGCGCCGAGGTCGGCTCATCGAGCAGCAGGATCGACGGTTCGAGGATCAGGGCACGGGCGATTGCCACGCGCTGGCGCTGGCCGCCGGACAATTGATGCGAATAGCGAAAACGGAAGCCGGTGCCCAGGCCGACCTCGTCCAGCGTCCGCTGGATGCGCTTTTCGCCGTCAGCAAAGCCGTGAATGGCGAGCGGCTCCTGCAGCAGGCGGTCGACGGTCTGGCGCGGGTGCAGCGAGCCGTATGGGTCCTGGAAGACCATCTGCACCTCGCGGTAGAACGCCTTGTCGCGGCGGGCGCCGAGCTGTTTGCCGTTGACGGCGATGGTGCCCGAAGCGGCCGGGGCCAGGCCGGCGATTGCCCTGAGTAACGTCGACTTGCCGGAGCCGGACTCGCCGACCAGGCCGAAGGATTCACCGGATTCGACTTCGAGGCTGACGCCCTTCAGCGCGCGAAAACGGTCGAAGACCACCTCCAGCCGGTCAACGGAAAGGGCTGCCGTCATGCCGCCCACTCCGGCTTGCGGTCGAGCACCGGCAGCGGGTGACGGTCGGCGCCGATCTTGGGCATGCAGTTGAGCAGGCCGCGCGTATAGGGATGCTGGGCACGGCCGAGCTCCGAGGCTTTGAGCTGTTCGACCACCTTGCCGGCATACATGACGATGACACGATCGCAGAAAGATGAGACCAAGCGCAGGTCGTGCGAGATGAAGATTAGTCCCATGCCGCGCTCGCTGACCAGCCGGTCGAGGATGCCGAGCACGTCGAGCTGCACAGTGACGTCGAGTGCCGAGGTCGGCTCATCGGCGATCATCATCTCCGGCCCGGCGATCAGCATCATGGCGATCATGGCGCGCTGGCCCATGCCGCCGGAAACCTCGTGCGGATGCAGGTCGAAGACACGGGCCGGATCGCGGATCTGCACAGCCTCCAGCATGGCAAGCGCGCGGTCGCGGGCTTCGGCCTTGGAGACTTTCTCATGCGTGCGCAGTGTCTCGACGATCTGGCGGCCGATGCTCATCACCGGGTCGAGCGAATATTTCGGATCCTGCAGGATCATGGCGATACGCTTGCCGCGCAGTGCGCGGCGCTCGCGCGGCGAGGCGGCCAGCAGGTCGATGCCGTCGAAAGCAAGCGTCTTTGCGGTCACCTCGGCCTGCGGCGGGGTGACGCCCATAATGGCGCGGCCGGTCTGCGACTTGCCCGAACCGCTCTCGCCGACGATGCCGAGCCGTTCGCGGCCGAGCGAGAAGGAAACGCCGCGCACTGCCTCGATCAGGCCGGTGCGCGTCGGGAAGGTGACGCGCAGGTCGTCGACTTCGAGAAGCGTGCTCATTGGTCACCGCTTCGCGGATCAAGCGCGTCGCGCAGGCCGTCGCCGAGCAAGTTGAAGCCGAGACTGACGATGAGGATGGCAAAGCCCGGCGCGCCCGCCACCCACCACTGGTCGAGCACGAAGCGTCGGCCCGACGCGATCATCGCGCCCCATTCCGGCAGCGGCGGCTGCGCGCCGAGGCCGAGGAAGCCGAGGCCGGCGGCGGTCAGGATGATGCCGGCCATGTCGAGCGTCACCCGGATGATCAGCGAGGAGATGCAGAGCGGCATTATGTGGCGAAGCACGATGCGGAACGGCGAAGCGCCCATCAACTGCACCGCCTTGATATAGTCGGAATTGCGCACCGTCAGCGTTTCGGCGCGGGCAATGCGGGCATAGGGCGGCCACGAGGTGATGGCGATGGCAAGCACCGCGTTTTCGATGCCGGGGCCGAGCGCGGCGACAAAGGCCAGCGCCAGGATCAGCTTCGGAAAGGCGAGAAAGATGTCGGTGATGCGCATCAGAATCGCATCGGTCCAGCCGCCGGCATAGCCGGCAACGGTGCCGACCAGCAAGCCGATGGGCGCGGCGATGATGGCGACCAGAATGACGACATAGAGCGTCCAACGCGAACCGAAGATGATGCGCGAATAGATATCGCGGCCGAGATCGTCGGTGCCGAACCAGTGCGCGGCACTTGGCGCCAGCAGCCGCGAGCCCTTGAGGTCGCCGAATGTCGGCGAATAGGGCGCCAGCACGTCGGCGAAGGCCGCGACCACCAGCAGGGCGATGATGATGAGCAGACCGATGAATGCCAGCCGGTTGGCGGAAAAGCGCCGCCAGGCCACATAGGCGCGGCCGAGCCTTGCCTGCACGCGCGACGCCGGCCGCTCGCTGAGCAGCCAATCACGGCGGGTTTGAATCGCTTCTGCGCTCATCCTGCCTTGGTCCTTGGGTCGAGCAGCCGGTAGAGCAGGTCGGACAAAAGATTGATGCCGATGAAGACCGAGCCGATGATGATCGTGCCGCCAAGCACGGCATTCATGTCGGCGTTCTGCAGCGAGTTGGTGATGTAGAGGCCGATGCCCGGCCACGAAAACACCGTCTCGGTCAGCACCGAGCCTTCGAGCAGCCCGGCATAGGACAGAGCGATCACCGTAACCATCGGCACCGCGGCGTTGCGCAGCGCGTGACCCCAGATGATGCGCGTTTCCGACAGGCCCTTGGCGCGCGCCGCCACGATGTATTCCTGGGTGAGTTCGTTCAGCATGAAGGAGCGCGTCATGCGGCTGATGTAGGCGAGCGAGAAATAGCCGAGCAGCGAGGCAGGCAGGATGATGTGGCGGAAGGCATCGGCAAATACGTCCCACTGCCGCTGCCAGAGTGCATCCAGCAGGTAAAAGCCGGTAATCGGCGTGAAGGTGTATTCGTAGACGATATCGAGGCGGCCGGGAAAGGCGACCCATTGCAGCTTGGCGTAGAACAGCACCAGCGCCAGCAGCCCCAGCCAGAAGATCGGCACGGAATAGCCGACAAGACCGATGATGCGCACGATCTGGTCGATGATGCTGCCGCGCCGCACGGCCGCCAGCACACCAAGCGGCACGCCGATCACCGAACCGATCAGCGTCCCCAGTGTTGCCAGTTCCAGCGTCGCCGGAAAGGCGCGGCGGATGTCCGTCATCACCGGATTGGTGGTCAGCACCGAGGTGCCGAAATCACCATTCAAGGCATGTTTGACATAGATGTAGAACTGCTCGACCAACGGCAGGTCGAGACCCATCTCGCGGCGCGTTCGTTCGACGACATTGGTCGGCGCCCGGTCGCCGAGCACCGCCAGCACCGGGTCGATCGGGATCACCCGGCCGATGAAGAAGGTCACCGCGAGCAGACCGAGATAAGTCGTTATCGCGATGACCAGGAACCGGGCGATCGATGAGGCAACGGCAACGGCGCGAGCGCTGCCGCGCCCCGCCGTTGTTTCCCTTTCAGCCAAGCTCATGCGGCGCGTCCGCCGACATCACTCCTTCGAAACAGGGCCGACGAAGTTGGTGTCGAAGCTCGGGCCGAGCGCAAAGCCCTTGAGGTTCTTGCGCAGGCCAGCCACTTCCAGCTGCTGGTGGATGATGACGAAAGGACTGGTATCGAGGATCTTCCTCTGAAGATCCTCGTACATTGCGGCGCGCTTGGCCGAATCCTTCTCGAGCAGGGCCGCTTCCGTCTGCTTGGTCAAGTCCGGAATGTCCCAAGCGTTGCGCCAGGCCAGGGTCTTGGTCTTGGCTTCATCCGAATTGTCCGGGTTGCTGGCAAAGGTCTGGGCATTGGAGTTCGGATCGAAATAGTCCTGGCCCCACTGGCCGATATAGATGTCGTGGTTGCGGGCGCGGTATTTGGTCAGCGTCTGCTTGCCGTCGCCGGGGATGATCTCCAGCTTGATGCCGGCCTGTCCCAGCGTCTGCTGGATCGATTCCGCCATGCCGGTGGTCGGTTGGCCGGTGCGCACGTCCATGGTGACGTTGAAGCCGTCGGCGAGACCCGCCTTGGCAAGCAGGTCCTTGGCCTTGGCGACATCGAGCTTGAACGGGTTTTCGTCGAGAGCACCAAGGTCGCCCTTGGGCAGGAAGGTCTGGTGGATCTCGCCGATGCCCTTGAGGATGGTTGAGCTCAACGCGTCGTAGTCGACCAGATATTTGAAAGCCTGGCGGACCTCGGGCTTGGCGAGGTTCGGGTTCTTCTGGTTGAGGCTGATGTAAAAAACCGTGCCTTTCGGCGCGCTGGTGGTGGTGAGATCGGCGTTCTTGGCGATGGCGTCGAGATCGTTTGGCTCGAGATTGCGGGCGACGTCGATATCACCGGTTTCCAGCGCCAGGCGCTGGCCCGAGCTTTCCTTCATGTTGCGGTAGATGACGCGGGCAAGCTTGGCCTTCTCGCCGTAGTAATTGTCGTTGCGCTCAAGGACGACAACTTCGTTGGCGCGCCATTCGCGCAGCTTGAAGGCACCGGAGCCGGCATAGCCGGTCTTCAGCCAGGCATTGCCGAAATCATTGTCCCATTTGTAGTCGGCGCTCGGCGTGACCGCCGCGACATGCTCCTTGACCAGCTTGGCGTCGACGACCGAGGCGACCGTCGCCGACAGGCAGTTCAGCACGAAGCTCGGCGCATAGGCCTTGTCGACGGTGAACTGGAACGTCGTATCATCAACAGCCTTGGCCTTCTCGGTGACGTTGCCGCCGTCGATGCCGAACTGGCCGATGATGAAGGCCGGGCTCTTGTCGAGCTTGATGGCGCGCTCGAACGAATAGGCGACGTCCGCCGCTGTGATCGGATTGCCGGAGGCGAATTTGAGGCCGGGCTTGAGCTTGAACGTGTAGGTCAGGCCGTCGTCGGAGACGCTCCAGCTTTCGGCGAGATCGCCTTTGACCTTCGAGGTGTCGCTGAGGTCGAGGCGCACCAGGAGATCGTAGGTGTTGCCGGTGACTTCAGCGGTAGACAGTTCGAATGCCTCGCCTGGATCCATGGAGATGATGTCGTCGATGGCGAAACCCTCGACCAGCGTGTCGGCGGGCGTGACCGCGAAGGCAGGCGCACCGGCCAGAAGCAGCGCGGACATGGCGGCGCCCGCGAGCAAGAAGCGGGTGCGTAGAGCAAACTTTTCCATCATCATTTCAACTGTTCCCTGTTTTTGTTGACCTGAGTTCCCGGCTCAGGGTTGTGGCATTTCTTGCCGCGTCGAACGGTGATCCCCGGACCGTCGTATTGGCAATTTTTGTGCGGTTCCAGCTCACCATATCCGGCGGTTTCGAGCGCGGCAACGAGCATTTGCAGAACGGTCGATTGGGCCAGACCGGCGGTGCGAAAATCCGGCTATTTCAGCGCGGTAACCAGGTCGGGGTCGGGAAAGCAGGTAGCGGAACGGCCGTTGCTGGCCTGCCATTTGCCGATCGAGCGGCGCGTCTTGAAGCCAGGCAGGCCGTCGGCGCTGCCGACATCGTAGCCCTTGGCTTCCAGCGCCCGCTGCAGGGCGGCGATGTCGGAGCGGTAGAGCCCGCCGACCGCGCCCCAATTGCCCGAGAAATTGCTGTCGCCATGGGCGATGCGATCGGCGCCATGGCCGATGAACAGGGCATAGAGATCGCTGGTGTTATACTGCTTCAGCACGTAGAAATTGGGGGTCACGATGAAGGCCGGGCCGCTACGCCCGGCCGGCATCAAAAGAAAGCCCTCGGCTTTCAGTTCGCTCGCCGGGAACGGTTTACCCGACACACGCCTGATGCCCATATCAGCCCATTGGGAAATCTTCCTGCCCTGGTCCGGACCTTCGAGCGAGCACGAGACGCTTTCCGGCACCATCACCTCGAAGCCCCAGCCGCGGCCCCTGACCCAGCCATAATGCACGAGATAATTGGCGATCGATGCCAGTATGTCGGGCGTCGAATTCCAGATGTCGGTGTGGCCGTCGCCGTCGAAATCGACGGCATGCTTGAGGAACGACGTCGGCATGAACTGCGGCTGGCCGAGCGCGCCGGCCCAGGACGATTTCATCGCACCGACCGGGGCAAGCCCGCGCTCGACGATCCCCAGCGCCGCCAAGAGCTCGGTGCGGAAGAATTCCTTCTTGGTCGACATGAACGCCTTGGTGCCCAGCACCTCGAAGGCGTCATAAGGCAGCTTCGCTGCGCCGAAGCCGCTCTCGCGGCCCCAGATCGCCAGCAGCACTTCGCCAGGCACGCCGTAGCGTTTCTCGATCGCTGCAAGGGTCCTAGCGTTGGTCGCCTCGCGGGTGCGGCCGCCGGCGGTCACCGCACGGACTATCTTTTCGGCGAAATAGGCGCCGGGCGAACCGAACTCGGCCTGATGCTGCTTCCGCGGCGTCGTCGCCTTCTCGCCAGGCTTTACCAGGTCGGGCAGTTTGAGGTTCGGCTTGACGCCGTCGAAGGCGGCATCGAAGGTTTTCCTGGAGATGCCTTTGGCCTTGGCTTCGGGCCAGAGGTCGTTGCCAAGCCAGGCGCGGAACTGGTCGTCGATCTTTGCCGCGGAGGCGGGTGTGGCGAGGATGAGGGCAAAGAGGACTCCAAGAAGAAACGCGACGGCTATTTTGCGAAAACAGCGATCCGTCCCACCCCCCTCTGTCCTGCCGGACATCTCCCCCGCAAGGGGGGAGATCGGCAGCTTCAATCTCGGCGCCAATTTTGCAACGCTGAAAATTGGCGAAAGCAGAAGCGACGGCCAATCTCCCCCCTTGCGGGGGAGATGTCCGGCAGGACAGAGGGGGGTGGGACGGATCGCCAGCCTTAAAGAATGCTTAGCAACCATCATCCTCCCCGCAACTCCCCTCAAAACACCGTCCGCGAGCGCAGTGCCGCGGCGAGCGTGCCTTCGTCGAGATAGTCGAGTTCGCCGCCGACCGGAACACCGTGCGCCAGGCGCGTCACCTTGACGTTGAAGCCGGAAAGCTGGTCGGTGAGGTAGTGCGCGGTAGTCTGGCCCTCGACCGTAGCGTTGACGGCGAGGATCACTTCCTTGACCTCGCCGCCGGCGACGCGATCGACCAGCGAACGGATGTTGAGCTCATCGGGACCAATGCCGTCGAGCGGCGACAGCGTACCGCCGAGCACATGATAACGCACGTTCATGGCGGTCGCCCGCTCCAGCGCCCAAAGGTCGGCCACGTCCTCGACAACGATGAGCGTGGTGGGGTCGCGGCGCGGGTCGGTGCAGATCATGCATGGATCGGAGGTGTCGACATTGCCGCAGGTCGAGCAGATGCGCACCTTGTCGACCGCCTCGCCCATGGCGGCGGCGAGCGGCGCCAGCAGCTGCTCCTTCTTCTTGATGAGGTGGAGCGCGGCGCGGCGCGCTGAACGCGGGCCGAGCCCCGGCACCTTGGCCAGCAGCTGGATCAGGCGTTCGATCTCGGGACCGGCGATTCGCTTCGACATCGCTCCGGTTTAGGATTTTTCAACGGGTTTTGGAACAGCGCTGAGGCGCGCTGTTCAGCCTGCAAAGAGGCAATCGCCCGGCGTTGCGCCGCCCCCCTTGCCCTGCCGGGCATTTCTCCCCGTACAACGCGCCGACGCCGGCCGCCTCAGTTTTCCTCCAGCGGCCGGGTCTGGCCGGCGATCATCGCGCCGATGGCGTCGGTGTTCTCGGGCGTCGTCTCGAACGACATTGTCGGCTCTGCCGGCGCCGCCTGGAATGATGTGACCGGCCGGGGGTTCACGGTTCCACCGAAACGGGCCGCGTCCGGTTCCTGCATTGGCTCCTGCAGCGCCACAAGGATTGGCTTCTCCGGTGCCGCCCTCGCCGCGGTCGCCATTCCTGCAGTCACCCTAGTCTGCCTTGCCGGCAGCGATGCGGCGGCGGTAACATAGGTTGCCTTGGCGAATGTGGGCTTGACCTCGCGAGCCGGCTCCGCCGAGGCGACAAGTATAGCCTGAGCGGCAGGCGCTTGCGGCTTGGCCTGGGCCATGGCGACCACCGGTTCGTCCGGCAACGGCTGCCAGTTGCGGCCGCGCTTTTCATAAAAGGCATTGCCGCCGGCGACCATGGTGTAGTGCATGTTCTTGTAGGGGAAGCGCAGCCCGGCGGTGTGGAAATACATGGTGTTCTTCAGCTTGGCTTTGCGCTCGCCCTTGAGCACCGCCTCGGCGGCCTCCTCGACGTCGGGCATCGCCTTCGAATTCATCGGCCGTGTCATGACGCCCGGCGCGAACTGGCCGCGCTCGCCAACCACTTCGCAGATGGTGCTGCCGTGCTTGCCCGACCGCAGCCGGTTCATCACCACGGTGCCGACCGCAATCATGCCGTCACGGCTCGACCGGTTGGACTCGAAGAACATCGCCCGCTCCAGGCATTCCTTCTCCTTCGGCGTGGAATTGTAAGAGCGCGAGCTCAGGAAACCCGGCGTAATGGCATCGGTCAGGCTGGACATGCCGTGCGAGGCGGTCTGACTGCAAGCGGCCAAAAACAGCGGCGAGACAACGACGCCGAGCCGCAACGGCGTCTTCCATCGGGTAGAGATCAACAGGTGTCCCCTCATTCTGCTGCCAGCCCGCCCCTGGTTGCGGCAAGAATGAGACACTTTCAGGCAAAAAGATGGCTAAAGCGTTATTAAGTTTGGGGCGTTGCCCAATAGACACAGCTGGCGGGCGAAGAGCGTTGGATCGCTGCCCTCTTCGGTCAAGTGCCCGCATGGTTCCAGGGATTCATGCCGTGACCTTGGAGCGCCGCAATCTGCGCAAGAGGGCTTGCCCAAGCCTGGAGAGATTGGTTCAGTCGACGCGGTAACTGTAAACACAGCTCGAGGTGTGCTGAGATTCAGGTCAGGCCGAGCCGAAAATGGCGGCTTCCGAGAACCGGAGCGGAGCGTACGTTTCGTACGTGAGCACCGGAAGCGCAGGAAGCCGCCGTTTGCAGGCCGGCATCACGTGAATATCAATACACCTTAGAACGGCAGCTTCATTCCCGGGGGGATCGGCAGTCCCGCGGTCAGCGCCTTGGTCTTCTCCTGCATGATCTGCTCGACCTTGGTCCTGGCGTCGTTGTGGGCAGCGAGGAGCAGGTCCTCGAGAATCTCGACCTCGTCCTCCTTGAACAGCGCCGGGTCGATCTTCAGCGACTTCATCTCGAATTTGCCGGTCAGCGTCACACTGACCAGGCCGCCGCCGGCCTGTCCGGTGGCTTCCAGCGTGGCAATCTCATCCTGCATGGCCTGGAACTTGGCCTGCATTTCCTTTGCCTTGCCCATCAGGCCGAGAAGATCTTTCATCGCACGGTCCTTTGCAGTTGGTGCTGGTTGTTCAGGTTTCGTCGTCGTCGGCCGGTGGCTCGACCGGTACTTCGGCCTCTGCCGCATCGGCTTCCGGCGCGTCGGGAATGCGCACGTCGATGATCTTGGCGCCGGGAAAGCGCGCCAGGATGGCGGCGACCGTCGGGTCGCTCTTGGCATCGAGGAAGGCGTTTTCGCGCTTTGTCGATTCCATCTCGGCCAGCGTCTGGCCGCCCTCCTCCTTCGACAGCGACACCAGCCAGCTGCGGCCCGTCCAGGCGCGCAGCTTGGCGGTCAAATCGTTGAGCAGCATCTTCGGCGCATCGTCGGTCAGGCTGACGTCGATACGGCCGGGCTCGATGCGCACCAGGCGCACGCAACGCTTCACCAGCACCTTGAAGGCCATGTCGCGCTGGGCGTCGGCAAGGGCGACAATATCGGCCAGCGATTTCACCGGCACCAGCGGCGCCTCGACCACCGGCTCCGGCGGAGCAACGAAGTTGGTCGGCACGGGCTCGGCCTCGACCAGGCGCATCGTCTGCGCGCCGCCATTGGCCGTCGGCATCCGCGTCTGCGCCACGGCACCGGCACCACCGCTTGCAGGCGCATGGTTTGCGGGGCCGGGGCTTGCCGGCGCGCCATTCACGCGCGGCGCGGCGCCCGGCGGCGAAACGCCGTTCTCCAGCGATTTGAGCGCCTCGTCCAGCGTCGGCAGGTCGGCGGCATGCGCCAGCCGGATCAGCACCATCTCGGCGGCGCTGACCGGGCGGTTGGAAGTCTGCACCTCGGGAATGCCTTTCAAGAGCATCTGCCATGTCCGCGACAGCACCTTGACCGACAGCGTGCTGGCGAAATCGGCGCCGCGCCGACGCTCGTCCTCGGACAGCGAGGCGTCGTCGATGGCAGCCGGCACGAAACGCAGACGGGTGACCAGATGGTTGAACTCGGCAAGGTCGGTCAGCACCGCGGCAGGATCGGCGCCGGTATCGTACTGGGCACGGAATTCGGCAAGCGCGGCCGCGACGTCGCCCTTCATGACATGCTCGAACAGATCGACGATGCGGGCACGGTCGGCAAGGCCGAGCATGGCACGCACCGCTTCGGCGCTGACCGCGCCGCCGCCATGGGCGATCGCCTGGTCGAGGATGGACTGCGCATCGCGCATCGAGCCTTCGGCCGCGCGCGCGATCATCGCCAGCGCGTCGTCTTCAACTTCGATGCCCTCCAGACCGGCTATCCTGGCAAGGTCGGCCTTGATCATTGCCGCATCGATGCGCCTGAGGTCGAAACGCTGGCAGCGCGACAGGACGGTGATCGGCACCTTGCGGATTTCGGTGGTGGCGAAGATGAACTTGACGTGCGGCGGCGGCTCTTCCAGCGTCTTCAGCAGGCCGTTGAAGGCCTGGTTGGAAAGCATGTGCACTTCGTCGATGATGTAGACCTTGTAGCGCGCCGACACCGGGGCGTAGCGCACACGCTCGATGATGTCCCTGATATCGTCGATGCCGGTATGCGAGGCGGCGTCCATCTCGATGACGTCGACATGCCGGCCTTCCATGATCGCCTGGCAATGCTCGCCGAGCACGGCAAGGTCGACGGAAGGCTGGTCGACCGTCGGTGTTTTGTAGTTCAGCGCCCGGGCGAGTATGCGCGCGGTCGTCGTCTTGCCGACGCCGCGCACGCCGGTCAGCATCCAGGCCTGGGCGATGCGGCCGGTGGCAAAGGCATTGGTCAACGTGCGGACCATCGGCTCCTGGCCGATCAGCTCGGAGAAATTCGACGGTCGGTATTTGCGCGCCAGCACGCGGTAGGCGGCAGGCTTGTCCAATTTCCCGGCCTCGTTTCCGGCTTCGCTCATTCGCCCGTCAAGCTCCAAGGGCTGCCACTGGAGGCCGCCGATTCCTGCGCATAGTTTCGCCCGCACGGCTTGGCGCCGTCAATGTCGGGGCAAAAGGCGAAGAGGCGGGAGGCTGGAACAATGACCCGTTCCGGGCTCGTTAGGGCTGCTTCCTTCCGGACCTGACCCGGTTGGCGAGTGGACCGTCCACCACCAACCTCCCAGCATCCATATCGGCAATCCGGCGATGAAATGCAAGTGCGGATGACAGGGGCCTTGAGCGACGGCGAAAGCTGAAACCAAAAACCCGCCTCGGCGGGCGGGTTTTTGGTGCGAATAATCACCATAGCGAGATTAGTAGCATAGCTGCCGGCACAAAGCAAGAACAAAATGTGGCCACGATCAAAATCGTCGACCTCGGCGGGGCAGCGCCAACCTGATGCAATTTGCCCGGGCCTTCACTTCTTCGCGCACAATCAGCGCCGCGACGGCCAATGTTGCTTGCTGCCCCTTGCGGCCCTTCGGAAGCCGCTCTAGCGTCGATAGAGTTCAAAAAATGTCCAAAAGTGAGGGAAACGCCGATGCTGCCGGGCCTCAAGGCCGGATTCACGCTTGACGCCCAGCTGGAAGCCGACAGCGAACAGCTGATGTGGCTCGGCCTGTGCGAATTGCGCGTCATGAACGACCGCCGCTGGCCATGGCTGCTGCTGGTGCCGCAGCGGCCGGGCATCGAGGAAATCCACGATATGACGCCGCTCGACCAGGCGATGCTGACCTTCGAGACCAACATGGTGGCGCTGGCGCTGAAGCGGGTGACCGGCTGCACCAAGATCAATACCGGTGCACTCGGCAACATCGTGCGCCAGTTGCATGTACACGTCATTGCGCGCTCGGAAGGCGATCCCGGCTGGCCCGGCCCGGTGTGGGGGCACGGCCTGCGCGAGCCCTATCAGCGCTCCGACCTTCGCAAGTTTGCGGAAAAGATCAAGGCAGCGCTATAAGCCTCCCCCGTGTCCATCTTGAACCTTCCCGAGTCTGCATGAGCTTTCGCCTGTTTGACGCGCCCTTGCGCGAGCCGAGCCAGTTCGTCGGCTTCGCCGGCAACATTATCGACCGGCAGTCCGAAAACCGCGCCGACGATTCCGTTGAAAAGGCGCTCGCCGATCCTTCGGCGCGGCTTTTGCTGATGCGTGGCGGCCGGCTCTATCTGAAGCTTGCGCAAGGCGCATTCGACCCCTGGTTCGGCGTGGCCGAATGCCGGCCGCTCGAAGCATCGCTCGAAAACCGCGTGCTGCTCGGTTTTTCCGAAAGCGGCCCGGTGCTGGCGGTGCCGGCCGGAGTCGAGCCCGAGCAGCTTCCCGAGACGATCAAGGCCATCGACTATCGCTCGGTCTATATGCAGGGGCTGATCGACGAAGCGGCCGCCGGCGCGCTGGCGCAAGGGGCGGCGCTGCTTGCCTGGCATGCCAGCCATCGCTTCTGCAGCAAGTGCGGCACCGAAGCCGAGATGCGGGCGGGCGGTTACAAGCGGCATTGCCCGGCCTGCGGCACGGAGCACTTTCCGCGCACCGACCCGGTGGCGATCATGCTGACGGCGACGCGCGAAAAATGCCTGCTCGGCCGCGGCCGGCATTTCGGGCCCGGCATGTATTCGGCGCTCGCCGGTTTCATCGAACCGGGCGAGACGATCGAGGCGGCGGTGCGCCGCGAAACGCTGGAGGAAGCCGGCATCCGGCTAGGCCGCGTCGTCTACCACGCCAGCCAGCCCTGGCCGTTTCCCTATTCGCTGATGATCGGCTGCTTCGGCGAACCGCTCAACGACGATATCCACCCCGACTTCAACGAGCTGGAAGATTGCCGCTGGTTCTTTCGCGACGAGGTGCTCTCGATGCTGGCCCGCGAGCATCCGGGCGGCCTGGTGACACCGCCGAAGGGGGCGATCGCCTATAATCTCATCCGCGCCTGGGCCGACAGCGCGTGATACGAAGACATCGCAGGAGCAAAAAATGATCCGTCACACCGTCGTGTTCACGCTAAAGCACCCGCCGCATTCGCTCGAGGAAAAAAGGTTCCTCGCCGACGCCAAGACGATCCTCACGGCGATAAAGGGCGTCACGCATTTCGAGCAGTTGCGGCAGGTCAGCCCCAAGAACGACTACCGTTTCGGCTTCTCGATGGAGTTCGCCGATCAGCGGGCTTACTCCGGCTACAACGACCATCCCGACCACGTCGCCTTCGTCCGCGACCGCTGGATCCCGGAGGTCGAGGCGTTTATGGAGATCGACTACGTGCCGCTCGGCTGGGGCTGAGACTGAAAAGCGACGCTCTAAAAAATCAATACCCCGCGTCGCGATCCACCACATTTTCCAGCGCTTCGCCGCGCTCGAAGGCGTCCATCTGACGCAGCATGATCGGCGCCAGGTGGACCGGATCGGAAGTTGCCGCCGCGTGCGGCGTCACGAACACTTTCGGGTGGCTCCATAGCGGGCTGGTCTTCGGCAGCGGCTCGACCTCGAACACGTCGAGGCTGGCTTCCTTCAGCGTGCCGTCGTCCAGCGCGCGCAGAATGTCGGCGTCCTTCTGCAGCCTGCCGCGCCCGGCATTGATCAGCACCGAGCCGCCGAGGCCATTGGGCTTGCGCAGCTCCTTCAGCACGCCGTGGTTGATGATGCCGTGCGTCTGTGGCGTCAGCGGCAACAGCACCACCAGGATATCGGTGGCGTTGAGGAACGGGATCAGGCCGGCCTCGCCCGCGTAAGTCGAGACACCTTCCATCGGCCGATCGCTGCGCGACCAGCCATTAACGGGAAAGCCGAGCGACAACAGTACCGATGCCGCCGCCCGGCCAAGCGTGCCGAGCCCCATAATGCCGACCGAGATGTCGCCGGCCGGCCGCTGCTGCGGCTCGTGCCAGATCTTCTTCTGCTGCTGGGCGCGGTAGAGCATGCCCTGGCGATGGTGGTCGAGCACCCGCCAGACAACGTATTCGGTCATGTACTGGGTAAGGTTGTCGGCGACCACTTTGACGACCGGTACGTCGGGCAAGGTGGGATCGGCGAAAATGTGGTCGACGCCGGCGCCGATCGAGAAGATAGCCCGCAGATTGGGCAGCGACGACAACAGGTTCGGCCTCTGTTTCCACACCACAGCATAGGTGATCGAGGGATCGCCGGCGCCATTCGGCTCGAGCACCACTTCGCGCTCCGCCGACAGCAGTTCGCGCCAGCGCAGCGGATGAATACCGGTGAGGGCAAGCAGGATGCGGCCTTTTTCCATTGCGGATTGTTTTTCCCTTTTACCAACAGCGTTCGCGTCCGGACTCGCAGGGGCGCGGCAGCGTTTTGATTTAGTGCATGATCTCTGGCGAAAATCTACTCGCTGACGATACCGACCGGCGCCGTTTCGATCTTGAAGGCGGCCGAGATCAACGCCTTTGTATAGTCGGTCCGCGGGTTGCCGAAAATCTGTTCGGAAGGACCGGCCTCGACGATCCTGCCATTACGCATGACGATGACTTCGTTGGCGAGCGCGCGGATGACCCTCAGATCGTGGCTGATGAAGAGGTAGGCGAGATCGTGCTTGGCCTGCAGGCTGCGCAAGAGGTCGACGACCTGCGCCTGCACGCTCATGTCGAGCGCCGAGGTCGGCTCGTCCAGCATGACGAAACGCGGGTTGAGCACCATGGCGCGCGCGATGGCGACGCGCTGGCGCTGGCCGCCGGAGAATTCGTGCGGATAGCGGTTGCGCGTCGCCGGATCGAGGCCGACTTCCTTCAGGACGTCGACGACACGCTCGTCGCGCGCATCAGGAGACAGTTTCGGCTCGTGGATCTTCAACCCTTCCTCGATGATCTCGGCGACCGACATGCGCGGACTGAGCGAACCGAACGGATCCTGGAAGACGATCTGCAACTCGCGTCGCAACGGCCGCATTTCGCTGAAGGACAGCTGATCGATGCCGCGTCCGTTGAACTGGATGGTCCCCGTCGACGAGATCATCCTGGCCAGCGCCAGGCCGAGCGTCGTCTTGCCTGAGCCGGATTCGCCGACGACGCCAAGCGTCTGGCCGGCCCGCACGGTGACGTCGATGCCGTCGACCGCCTTCACATTGTCGACGGTGCGCCGGAAGAAGCCCTTCTTGATCGGAAACCAGACCTTGACGTCCTTGCCGACCATCACCGGCTTGGCGGCCTGGTTGGCCGCCGGCGGCTTGCCTTTCGGCTCGGCGGCAAGCAGATGCCGCGTGTAGGCGTGCTGCGGATTGGCGAATATCTCCTTGGTCGGGCCGGTCTCGACGATCTTGCCCTTGGTCATCACGCAGACCCGGTCGGCGATCTTCCTGACGATGCCGAGATCGTGGGTGATGAACAGCATCGACATGTTCTTGCGGCTTTTCAGGCCGGCCAGCAATTCGAGGATCTGCGCCTGGACGGTGACGTCGAGCGCGGTCGTCGGCTCGTCGGCGATCAACAGTTCAGGCTCGTTGGCGAGCGCCATGGCGATCATGACGCGCTGGCGCTGGCCGCCGGAAAGCTGGTGCGGATAGGCGTCGAGCCGTTTTTCCGGTTCGCGGATGCCGACCTCGTGCAGAAGTTCCAGCGTGCGCGCCTTGGCGTTGCGATCGCCCAGGCCCTGGTGCAGCTTCAGCACCTCGACGATCTGCTGCTCGATCGTGTGCAGCGGGTTGAGCGAGGTCATCGGCTCCTGGAAGATCATGGTGATCTTGTTGCCGCGCACGCGGCGCAAGTCTCTCTCGTCCGCGGCAAGCAGGTCGGCGCCGAGGACCAGGATCTTTCCCGACGGGTGGCTGGCGGTCGGATAGGGCAGCAGCTTCAGCACCGACAGCGCGGTGACCGACTTGCCGGAGCCGGATTCGCCGACCAGCGCCACCGTCTCGCCCTTGGCGAGGTCGAAGGAGATATGGTCGACGGCGACCGACTGGCTGCCGCCTTGCGTGAAGGCGACGCTGAGATCCTGGACCGAGAGGAGAGGGGGGGTCATAGCTCAACTTCCGCGACAACCCTGTCCAAGGCGGAAATTTCCGGTCGTATGATCGAAATTTTGGCTGCCATTTGAGGGGGGACGAGACGATTTGGTGCGATAGAATAGGTCTCTTTCAACCTCGTGTCCGCGGTCAGAAATTGGGTGCAGCCGAAGTGCATCGCTGTGGAAAGATGGATCGCGTCTGGTAATCTCAACGAAAGGAATTCCGAACGTAACTGTGCTGCGTGCCAGAGAACGTCGCGAGTTATCGTCCCAATTGAGATGAAGGCATTGCCGATTGAAATATTGTCGTAGAGCTCGATCAGTCGCTCATTGTTCTTTCTCAAGGGATCGACCATCAACTCCGCGAGCACGATCTCACTCGTCGCCAGGAAAGGCTGCTTTCTGCCCTCGTTCAGTGAAATGAGCTGAAGCAGTTTGTTTGCAAGCGCATCATTGTTTTCAAAGGCATAGATGAAAATGTTGGTGTCGACATAAAGCCGGACTGCAGCCATCAATCCTCCCACTCATCGCGGAGGGCACGAACACGCGCGACAGCCTCGTCGAGGCTTGTTCCCGGCGCGTTGGCCTGAGCATCCCGCATGAGTTCAAGCAATTGTTCGCGGCCAAGGGGCCTGTTGGCCTCCTCCTCCACTGTCACTCTGACCGAGGCGCTCGGCGCTATGCCTTTTCGCAGTTCATCCGGGAGCTTCGATGCCGGGTAGTGTTCAAGGATGATCCTATTCATAACCCTTCCTTCCCCAACGTGCGGATTGACGGACTGCACGGACGCCAACACACCGTCATGGCTCCGGGTTCGCTCATATCGGCCAATTTGCTCTCCAGTGATCGAGCGATGGCTGCCACTGGTGTTTCACCGATCAAAGCCGCCGGTCACTTGAGGGTACGTCCGCTTTTGTCCGGATTGCCATTTCCGGAATATAACATGCCGAATGCCAGCCTGCATCGCCCTCATCTGAACGTCTTGCGCGGATCGAAGGCGTCGCGGGTGGCCTCGCCGACGAAGACCAGCAGCGACAGCATCAGCGAGATGACGACGAAGCCGGAAATGCCGAGCCAGGGGGCGTTGAGGTTGCGCTGCGCCTGCTTCAACAGTTCGCCCAGCGAGGCGGAGCCGGGCGGCAGGCCGAAGCCGAGATAGTCGAGCGAGGTCAGCGTCGAGATCGAGCCGCTGAGCAGGAAGGGCAGGAAGGTCAGCGTCGCCACCATGGCATTGGGAAGCAGATGCCGGAACATGATGGTGATGTTGGGCACGCCGAGCGCGCGCGCCGCATTGACATATTCGAAATTGCGGGCGCGCAGGAACTCGGCCCGCACCACGCCGACCAGCGCCACCCAGGAGAACAGCAGCATCAATCCGAGCAGGATGAAGAAGCCGGGCGGCAGGATGGCGGCGACGATCAAGAGCAGGTACAGCACTGGGATCGCCGACCAGATCTCGATGAAGCGCTGGAAAAGAAGGTCGGTCCAGCCGCCGAAATAGCCCTGCAAGGCGCCGGCCGCCACGCCGATCAGCGCCGAGCCGGCGGTCAGGATCAGGCCGAACAGCACCGATATCCTGAAGCCGTAGATGACGCGCGCCAGCACGTCGCGGGCCTGGTCGTCGGTGCCCAGCCAGTTCCAGTTGCCGACGTTGCAATTGGGGTCCGCTTCGCCTTTCGGATACTGGTTGCATCGCGTCTTCTTGTCGTAGAGCCAGGACGGCTTGGTCGGTGCTGCTTCGGGAATGGCGTTGTTGACGGTCTGGTAGGAGTAGCGCACCGGCGGCCAGACCATCCAGCCATTGGCATTGATCTCGTCCTGGATGACCGGGTCGCGGTAGTCGGTGACCGCATAGAAGCCGCCGAACTTCTCCTCGGGATAGGCGACCAGGACCGGAAACAGGATCTCGCCCTTGTAGGAGGCGATGATCGGCTTGTCGTTGGCGATCAGTTCGGAAACCAGCGACAGCACGAACAGGAACAGGAAAATCCACAACGACCAGTAGCCGCGCCTGTTGGACTTGAAGTTCTGCAGGCGCCGCTGGTTGAGCGGCGACAGAAAGGGCCGCGCGATCCGAGGCGGCGCCGTTTCGGCTGTCGCCTGCTCCATCAGACGTCTCTCCGCTCGAAGTCGATGCGCGGATCGACCCAGGTATAGATCAGGTCGGACAGCAGCCCGACGAACAGGCCAAGCAGCGAGAAGATGTAGAGATTGGCGAAGACCACCGGATAGTCGCGCTGCACCACCGAGTTGAAACCAAGCAGGCCGAGGCCATCGAGCGAAAAGATGTTCTCGATCAGCAGCGACCCGGTGAAGAATGCCGAGATGAAGGCACCGGGGAAACCCGCGATGACGATCAGCATGGCGTTGCGGAAGACGTGGCCATAAAGCACCTGCCGCTCCGACAGGCCCTTGGCGCGGGCTGTGACCACATATTGCTTGCGTATCTCCTCAAGGAAGGAATTCTTGGTGAGCAACGTCGTCGTGGCGAAGGCCGACAGCACCAGCGCCGTCAGCGGCAGGGTCATGTGCCAGAAATAGTCGACGATCCGCTGCGGCCACGACAGCTGGTCCCAATTGTCGGAGGTGAGGCCGCGCAGCGGAAACCAGTCCCAGAACGAGCCGCCGGCAAACAGCACCATCAGCAATATGCCGAACAGGAAGCCCGGAATGGCGTAACCGACAATGACGACGCCGCTGGTCCAGACGTCGAAGGTGGAGCCGTCCTTGACTGCCTTGCGGATGCCGAGCGGGATCGAGATCAGATAGGACAAGAGTGTGATCCACAGTCCGATCGAGATCGACACCGGCATCTTTTCCAGGATCAGGTCGAGCACCGAGATGTCGCGGAAATAGCTGTCGCCGAAATCGAAGCGGAGATAGTTCCACAGCATCATGCCGAAGCGCTCGAGCGGCGGCTTGTCGAAACCGAACTGCTTCTCCAGCTTCTTGATGAATTCCGGGTCGAGCCCTTGCGCGCCGCGGTATTTCGAGCCGACGTCGCCGGCGACATCGAAATTGGCGCCGCCGGCATCACCGCCGCCGCCGCCTAGGCGATCGCTGCCGCCCTGGTTGGTCAGCCTGGCGATGACCTGCTCGACCGGCCCGCCCGGCGCGAACTGGATGACGGCGAAGGATACCGCCATGATGCCGAACAGGGTCGGGATCATCAACAGGATGCGGCGCAGTATATAGGCGCCCATCAGGTTCCCTGCCTCGCTTGTGCGAAAATCTCAGCCTTTGCCAATCTTTGCCGCCTTGTCTTTGTCGAACCACCACGACGTCTCGACCGGAAAGTCGTAATCCGGCTTTTGAGCGGGAAAGCCGAACATGTCCCAGAAGGCTGCTCGGTGATTCGCCAGATGATATGTTGGAATCCAGTCTAGCCGCGCGCGCAAGACCCGATCGAGCGCGTTGAGCGCGGTTACGAGTTCGATCCGGCTCTGCGCCTTGCCGGCTGCCTCGATCAGCGCGTCGATGGCTTTGCTTTCCGTACCCGGATAGTTGCGCATCCCCGGCGTTTTCGCCATTTGGGAAGCGTAGAGAATCTCCAAACCGTCGGCGGTGGGCGTCGCTCCGATCGACCATGCGAGCATGTTGAAGTCGAAGTCGAAATTGCTCTGCCGCGCTTCAAATTGCGTCGAGTCGACCTGCCGGATCGAAGCGTCGATGCCGATCGCCTTCATATTCTCGGACCATGGCGCGAAAATACGAACGAGACCCTCGTCCTCGGCAAGCATTTCCACGCGCAGGCGCTCGCCTTTGTCGTTGAGGACGAAATTGCCCGCTCGCTTCCAGCCGCCTTCGGCAAGCAGCCTCGAAGCCTCGCGCAGCAGCTTACGGTCGTGCCCGGAACCGTCGGAGACGGGTTGCATCACCGGTTCGCCGAAGGTCTCCGGCGGCAACTCGGCTCGAAACGGCTCCAGCAGGGCCAACTCCTTGGGTGAGGGCAGGCCCTTGGCCTTGTAATCCGATCGCTCGAAGTTCGATTGCGAACGCTCGTAGGAGTCGAAAAACAGAACCCGCCTGGTCCATTCGAAGTCGAAGCAATAGGCGATTGCCCGTCTCACGCGAATGTCGCGGAACTGCGGACGGCGCTGGTTCAGCGCGACAGCCTGCATGGATGGCGTTTTCTCGCCAGGAAATTCGCGTTTGACGACCCTGCCATCCTTCAGTGCTGGAAAGTCGTAGCCGGTCGCCCATACCCGCGAGGTGAACTCCTCGCGAAAATGCGTATCCCCTTTCTTGAATGCTTCAAAGGCTGCCTGGCGATCAAGGTAGAAATCGATACGGATGCGGTCGAAATTATAACTGCCGCGGTTCACGGCCAGATCGCGGCCCCAATAGTCGGCGACGCGTTCATATTCGACAGTCTGCCCGGCCACCACCCGTCCAACCCTGTATGGTCCGGAGCTGAGCGGTGGCGTCATCGTCGAGGCGTCGAAATCATTGGCGGTGTAGAACGCTTTCGACACGATCGGCATTACGACGATCGCGAGGATATTCTGCGCGGACTGTTGGCCGTTGAAGGTAAGGTTGACTGTAAGCGGATCGATTGCGACCGCTTCTGTCATGTGCCGCAGCGCTTGGGAAAGGTTCGGATGTCCCCGGTCTTTGTAGAGGTTCAAGGCGAAGGCAATGTCGTCGGCGGTCAGCGGCGACCCGTCATGGAAGCGCGCTTGTGGCCGCAGGCTGAAGCGGTAGCCATTGCGATCCTGCGACAAGGTAACGGATTCGGCAAGCAGGCCGTAGACCGCATCCGGTTCGTCGACTGCCCTTGCCATCAGCGAATCGAAGCAGAGCTCGGTGCGCGGCGGCGAATCCCCCTTCAACACCAGTGAGTTCAGTGTGTTGAAAGTCAGGAAGCTCTGATTGAGGGTGGAGTTCGGCGGGGCGAAATTCATCCGGCCGCCCTTGGGAGCGTCCGGATTGACACAGTCGAAATGCGTGAAATCCGGCCCGTATTTGAGATCGCCAAAAGCCGACAACCCGTGCAGTTTCACGCCGGTTGGAATGGCCGCGAAAGCCCGGCCGGGCAGCAGCGCTGCGGCCGCGGCGGCACCGCCCAGGGCGAGGAAGTCGCGACGGGGCAGCGCCGCCATCAATTGCCGCTCTTGTATTTGGCCGCCAGCGCCTTTTCCTTGGCCGGGTCGATCCACCAGGAATTCTGGTCGACGCCGCTATAGGCGGGCTGCTTTTCCGGCATACCGAACTTGTTCCAGTAGGCGAGCCAGACCACGGCGCGGTAATATTGCGGCACGACGTAGAAATTCCACAACAGCACCCGGTCGAGCGCATGGGTGGCGGCAACGAGATCGTCGCGGTCGGTGGCATAAATGATCCGATCGACCAGCGCATCGACGACCGGATTCTTGATGCCGGCGTAATTGCGCGATCCCGGCGAATCGGCGGCCTTGGAGCTCCAGAAGTCGCGCTGTTCGTTGCCGGGAGAGTCCGACTGGCCGAGTTGCCATATGATGACGTCGTAATCGAAATGCTTGACGCGGTTGATATACTGGGTCTGGTCGATCAGGCGCAGCGTCGCGTCGACGCCGATCTTGCGCAGATTGGCGATATATGGGCTGGCGATGACCTGGTCGGTGTCGTTCCAACCGAGGATCTCGAATTTGAACGGTTCGCCGGTCTTGGCGTTGACCATCTTGCCGCCCTTGATCACCCAGCCGGCCTTGGCGAACAGATCGACCGCGGTCTTCAGGTATTTGCGCTCCGCCTGCGGCGTGTCGTAGACCGGCAGCTTGAATTCCTGGGTGAAGACTTCGGGCGGCAGCTTGTCGCGGTACTGCTCCAGGATCTCCAGTTCCTTGCCTTGCGGCAGGCCGCTCGACGCCAGTTCCGTGCCCTGGAAATAGCTGCTGGTGCGGGTGTTGGAACCGAAGAACAGGGTCCGGTTCATCGTCTCGAAGTCGAACGGGTACATCAGCGCGGCGCGCACCAGGCGATCTTGGAACAGCGGGCGCCTGGTGTTGAGCATGAAGGCCTGCATCGGTTCGGGCGACGCGGTCTTGAATTCCTTCTTGATGACGTCACCGGCCTTGACTGCCGGAAAATCATAGAATGTGTTCCAGCGCCTCGAACTGTTCTCCGGCTTGATGTCGTCCAAGCCGCCCTTGGTAAAGGCCTGCCAGGCGGCGTTGTCGTCCAGAAAATAGCTGAAACGCTGCCTGTCGAAATTCTCGCGGCCGATTTTTACGGGCAGCTTGGCCGCCCAGTAATCGGGTACGCGCTGCCAGATGATTTCGGACCCCGGCTTGAAGCTGGCGATCTTGTAGGCGGCCGATCCCAGCGGCGGCTCCTGCGTCGGTTTGGTGACGTCGCGCTTCTTGCCGCTGGCATCGGTGCCTTCCCACCAGTGCTTGGGCAGCACGACGAGATCGCCGATGATCTTCGGTAGCTCCCGGTTGCCCTTCTGATTGAAATGGAACTCGACCTCGCGGTCGGATATGGCGACCGCGTCGGTGACGTTTTCGAAATAGCGGCTGTATTGCGGACTGTTGGCCTTCAGCACCTGAAACGACCAGATCACGTCGTCGGTGGTGATCGGCTGGCCGTCATGCCACTTGGCCCGCGGATCGAGCCGGTAGGTCGCCGAGGAATAGTCGGCCGGATATTTGTAGGCGTCGGCGATCAGCGGATGGCTGGTGCTGCCTTCGTCGGTCGCCTGCTCCATCAGCGTGTCGTAAAGCAGGCCGCCGCCGAACTGCGCGAAGCCGGCGGCCGGCGAACCCTGCACGATGTAGGGATTGAAGCTGTCGAACGTGCCCAGCACCACCGAATTCACCGTGCCGCCCTTCGGTGCATCCGGATTGACGTAATCGTAATGCTGGAAATTGTCGCCGTATTTGGATTCGCCGATCAGCGACGAGGTCGTGCGCCATTCGTCCGCGAAGGCCGCCTGCAGGCCGCCGGCAAAAGCAGCCAGCATCAGCACTGATTTCAGAAGCGTCCGCGCTCGGCCAACCGTCATGCGTTCTCCTCTTCGCGATATAGCGCCGTCACCATAGCGTCTGGGCCCAATCTAGATCATTTGGCGGCGCTGAAAACCGCAACCGAGTGGCTTTGTCGTCGCATATGCATTTTCCCAAACGAAAAAGCCGGGCTGAACCCGGCTTTTTCAAGGATTATGTCATTACAGTTTTGTTATTTTGCGGGTGCGGCCGGAGCGGCCGGAGCGGCGCCTTCTGCCGGCTTGGCAGGGGCTGCACCTTCGGCCGGCTTGGCGGGCGCGTTCTCGGCCGAGGCGCCGGGGGCCGGCAGTGGCTTCGGATTGTCCGACAGCGTGCGCAGATAGGCGATGACGTTGGCGCGGTCCTCATCCTTCGGCAGGCCGGCGAAGCCCATCGCCGTGCCCTTCACGAACTTCTTCGGCGAGGTGATGAAGTGGTTGAGATTGTCGTAGGTCCACTTCTCGCTGCCGCCCTTGGAGAACTCCTTCATGCCGGCCGAATAGGCAAAGCCCTCATGCTCGGCGACCGGACGGTCGATGATGTCCCACAGATCGGGGCCAACCTTGTTGGGGCCACCTTTTTCGCCGGAGTGGCAGGCCTGGCATTTCTTGAAGATGGCGGCACCCGCTTCGGCGTTGGCGGTGGCCAGCAGCTCGGCGATCGGCTTGGCCTCCGCGGCGGGAGCGGCCGGGCCGCCTTCGGCGGGCTCGGTCGCCTCGATGGCGAAGCCGGGCTTTTCCGGCGTCGGCGAGGCAAACAGCGCGTCGGATACGATGCCAACGGAAAAGACGATGAACACCGTGCCGAGGAAACCGGCGAGCAGCTTGTTGACTTCGTTGGAATCCATACGCCCCAGGCTCCCTTTTCCGGCGGACCGATCCGTCCACTCCGTCCGTCGGTATCGTGAACCACCCTGCGAGGCGGTCAAATCGCGCGGAAACTAGGTCTTTTGCTCCGGCGTTGCAACACCTATAAGGGCGCTGCCAGTGAGACCTTTTGCCACTTTTGTCCCCCTCTTTTTCGAGCCCCTGCCCGCCTCATGTCCACGCTCATCCTGATCCCGGCCCGCATGGCCTCGACCCGCCTGCCGGGCAAGCCGCTGGCCGATATTGCCGGCACTCCGATGATCGTCCACGTCGCCCGCCGTGCTGCCGAGGCGGGGCTCGGCCGGGTGGTCGTCGCCACCGATACGCAAGGCGTTGCGGAGGCGGTGCGCGCGCATGGCTTCGAGGCGGTGATGACGCGGGCGGACCACGAAACCGGTTCCGACCGCATCTTCGAAGCCCTGACCATTCTCGACCCCGGCAAGACGGTCGAGACGATCGTCAATGTGCAGGGCGATCTGCCGACCATCGACCCCCTTGTTATCGGAGCCGCGCGGAAGCCTTTCGAGAACGCAGCGGTGGATATCGCCACGCTCTGCGTCGAGATCGTCCGCGATGAGGAAAAGACCAATCCGAACGTCGTCAAGCTGGTCGGCTCGCCACTCTCGACGACGCGGCTCAGGGCGCTCTATTTCACCCGCGCCACCGCCCCTTGGGGCGAAGGCCCGCTCTACCATCATATCGGCCTCTATGCCTATCGCCGCGCCGCACTTGAACGCTTCGTTGCGCTAAGGCCGTCGCCTCTGGAGCGCCGCGAGCGGCTGGAGCAGTTGCGGGCGCTGGAGGCTGGCATGCGCATCGATGCGGAGATCGTGCAGTCGGTGCCGCTTGGCGTCGATACGCCGGACGATCTCGAACGCGCCAGGGCGCTCCTTTCCAACTAAGAAATTCTTCCCCCAATTCCCGAGACTCCGCGCATGCCTGAAAAGACCAACAAAATATCCTTCCAGGGCGAGCCGGGCGCCAATTCCGACACCGCCTGCCGCAACATGTTCCCGTCGATGGAGCCGTTGCCGTGCCCGACCTTCGAGGACGCCTTCAACGCCGTCGAGACCGGCAAGGCCGATCTGGCCATGATCCCGATCGAGAACACCATTGCCGGCCGCGTCGCCGACATCCATCACCTCTTGCCGGAATCGAAGCTGCACATCATCGGCGAATACTTTCTGCCGATCCACTTCCAGCTGATGGTGCTGCCGGGCGTCAGGCGCGACGAGATCAGGACCGTGCACAGCCACATCCACGCGCTCGGCCAATGCCGCAAATACATCCGCAAGAACGGTTGGAAGGCGGCGGTTGCCGGCGACACCGCGGGCGCCGCCAAGATGGTCGCCGCGATGAAGGACCGCACCATGGCCGCGCTGGCGCCGGCGCTGGCCTCGACCCTGTACGGGCTCGACATCATCGAGGAGAATGTCGAGGACACCGACAGCAACGTCACCCGCTTCGTGGTGCTGACCAAGAACAAGCAATGGGCCGAACGTCCCTCGGCCGACGCCAAGATGATGACGACCTTCATCTTCCGCGTCCGCAACGTGCCGGCGGCGCTCTACAAGGCGATGGGCGGGTTTGCCACTAACGGCATCAACATGACCAAGCTGGAAAGCTACCAGCTCGGCGCGTTTACAGCGACGCTATTCTACGCCGACATAGAGGGCCATCCCGACGATCCGCTGGTGAAGCTGGCACTCGACGAGTTGCGCTTTTTCTCGCGCGAAATGCGCATTCTCGGCGTCTATCCCGCCAGCGCCTCGCGCGAGCAGTGGAAGGTGGCGGATTAGGATCCGGTCAGGTCAGGCCGAGCTTGTTCTTTTTGGCCGGCTTGCCGCATTCGCGGCGGGCAATCGACCGGTTCATGGCGTCGATCTTGCCGCTTGCCTGGTCGGCGTCGCGCTTGGCTTTTGAGCGCATATCCGGCGTGAACGGGCCAAAGCCCGTCGCCGGGTTGGAGAAGGACGGCTTGGCGTCCACCGGCAGATGATATTGCTGCGCCAGGCCGTTTCGTTGCGCCAGCAATTGATCGCAAGGCACCTTGTCATATAGCAGCGAGGACTGGACGTTTTCGTCCTGCCGTTCCGACATCGAATTGCCGACGCAGCCGGCCATCGCCAGGCAAGATGCCAAGACCGTCATGTTCCAGCGCATGAACGTGCTCCTTGTCCTTCGCAGCTGCAGGTTCTCATGCGCAGCGGCAGAAGTCTTAGCCAGATTTTACGCTGCCGGAAAGCAAGCTTGCCACTACGGCCAGCCCTTCGACCGGTTCGCGGCGATCCTGCCGGATGATCGTTGCCTGTAGCGACAGGATCGAAAAGCCGTCGGCATCCAGAACCCGCTCTACATAGCCTCGCGAATGCGCGTAGCGGCGCGACGGCTGCAGAGCGAAGCCGGCGCTGTCAGACGATTCTCCGCCCGGGAGCGTCTCGACGGAGAACGCAAACAGACCGCCGCCGGCAAGCATTCCGGCAATCTTGTTTACCACCCTGCCGAGTGCGCCGACATAGATGAACACATCGGCCGCCGTCACCAGATCGGCTTTCGGGCCAGAATAGCAAAAATCCTGCAGGTCCGTCTTGACGAGCAGATCGTAGAGGCCTTTGGCGCGCGCCTGCCGCAGCATGCCGGCCGAGATGTCGTAACCCTCCAGCCGATCGGCGATCGGCCGCAGCTTCTGGCCCATGAGGCCGGTGCCGCAGCCGAGATCGAGTGCCAGCGAAAACCGGCCCGGCCGTGCTGCCCGAATGGCGCGGTCGAGGCATTCGGGCAGACGGTAGCCGAGCCTGTCGACCAGCTCACCCTCGAAGCTTTCGGCATAGTGGTCGTAAAGCGTCTCGACAAAGGCGCTGGGCGGCGCCTGGGCAGCCGCTGCCCTGCCGATCAATTGCAGCTTGAGCACCGCGCCGAGCCTGTCCGCCGGGTCGAGCCGCAGTGCTGTCGTCCAGGCCTGCGCGGCACGATCGGGCGCGCCCGCCGCTTCCTGCATCTCGCCGAGGCGGAACCAGCCGGCTGGCCATTGCGGCGCCAGTTCGAGCGCGCCGAGCAGCAATTCCGCGGCTGCAGCATGATCGCCGGATGCATAGAGCATTTCGGCATAGTCGGCGCGGCGGTCGGCGTTCAAATCGCCGGACGAGGTCTGGAGCGGTTTCATCGTGATCGAGTTCCGCCGGGTGTTTGCAGCCGGCTTGCGCTCTATGCTGGAGTCAGCAGTGACTTACAACAGGCTTCCCGCGCCGGAATTAGCGCCTATCTTGGGGCCATGCGCGCCAGCGACCTGCTTCATCCCCGGCCGGAAGGGCTGTATTGCCCGCCCGGCGATTTCTTCATCGACCCGGTGCGGCCGGTCAACCGGGCGCTGATCACGCATGGCCATTCCGACCATGCCCGCTCCGGCCACCGCTCGGTAATGGCGACGCAGCAGACGCTCGATATTATGGGGCTGCGTTACGGCGAAGGTTTTGCCGGAACGACGCAAGCCGCCGTGCTCGGCGAGACGATTGCGCTTGGCGGTGTGGCCGTCAGCTTTCACCCGGCCGGCCATGTGCTGGGCTCGGCGCAGATCAAGGTCGCGCATCAGGGCACATGCATCGTCGCGTCCGGCGACTATAAGCGCCAGAAGGACGCGACCTGCGAGCCGTTCGAGCCGCTCAAATGCGACGTCTTCATCACCGAGGCGACGTTCGGCCTGCCGGTGTTCCGGCATCCGCCCGATACAGAAGAGATCGCGCGGCTGCTGAAATCGACCGAGCAGTTTCCCGAGCGCACGCACCTGGTCGGCGCCTATGCACTCGGCAAGGCGCAGCGCGTCATGCGTCTGCTGCGCGATGCCGGCTACGAAAAGCCGATCTACATCCATGGCGCGCTGGCCAAGCTCAGCGAGTATTACCAGGGCGAGAATATCGATCTCGGAACATTGGAACCGGCAACCGTCGAGACCGGCGCGAAAAGCGACTTTGCCGGTGCAATCGTCGTCGGCCCGCCATCCGCCTTCGCCGATCGCTGGGCGCGGCGTTTTCCCGATCCGATGTCGTGCTTCGCCTCAGGCTGGATGCGCATCCGCCAGCGCGCCAAGCAGGGCGGCGTCGAGCTGCCGCTGATGATCTCCGATCACTCCGACTGGGACGAGCTGACAACAACGATCAAGGAGACCGGCGCGGAAGAAATCTGGGTGACGCATGGCCGCGAGGAGGCGCTGGTGCGCTGGTGCGAACTCGAAGGCATCGCCGCCAGGCCGCTGCATCTGGTTGGCTATGAGGACGAGGGCGATTGATGGCAATTGTTGAACCACCAATCGCGGGCGCCGCGATCCTTCAACCCCCCCTCTGGCCTGCCGGCCATCTCCCCCGCAAGGGGGGAGATTGGCTTCTTCGCCGCCGCGCTCATTCCTGCGACGTTCGAGATTGGCGAAACCAGTCGCGACATCCGATCTCCCCCCTCGTGGGGGAGATGTCCGGCAGGACAGAGGGGGGCGCGAAGGATCGCAAACTTCCCCCCTTGGCGCTCCGCTCATGAACCGCTTCGCCGAGCTTCTTGACCGGCTGGTGCTGACGCCGTCGCGCAACGGCAAGCTGACGCTTTTGACCGACTATTTCCGCAGCGTCGAGGATCCGGATCGCGGGCTGGCGCTGGCGGCCATTACCGGCGATCTTTCCATCGCCGCGGTCAAGCCGGCAATGCTGCGCACGCTGGTCGTCGAGCGCATGGATCCCGTGCTGTTCGGCTATTCCTACGACTATGTCGGCGACCTGGCCGAGACCGTGTCGCTGGTCTGGCCGCAAGCGCCTCTCGATATTGCGAACCACGCGCCGACGCTGGCCGAGGTGGTGGCCAAGCTGCAGGCGGCAAGCCGTTCCGACGGGCCGCAGGTGCTGGCCCGGCTGCTCGACAGCGCCAGCACGTCTGCGCGCTTTGCTATCATAAAGCTGGTCACCGGCGGCCTGCGCATCGGTGTCTCGGCGCGGCTCGCCAAGCAGGCGCTGGCCGACTTCGGCAAGGTCGATATCGCCGAGATCGAGGAACTCTGGCACGGGCTGACGCCGCCTTATACGGCTCTGTTCGCCTGGCTGGAGGGCAAGGCGGAAAAACCCAGGAAGACGGCGCTGGCGCTGTTCAGACCAGTGATGCTGTCGAACGCCGTCGGCGACGGCGACCTCGAAAAGCAGGACCCGGCCGACTACGCGGCCGAATGGAAATGGGACGGCATCCGCGTCCAGGCGGTGTGTGAAGGCGGCATTCGCCGGCTCTATTCGCGCACCGGTGACGATGTCTCCGGCGCCTTTCCGGATCTTGCCGAGGCGATGGATTTTTCAGGCGCCCTCGACGGCGAGCTTCTGGTCGGTGACCCCAGGCAGGCGACGGGCACGTTCTCGGACCTGCAGCAGCGGCTGAACCGCAAGAGCGTGTCACCCAAGATCCAGCAGCAATACCCCGCCTTCATGCGCTGCTACGATGCGCTGCAGATTGGTGACGAGGATGTGCGGGGATTGCCCTTCCGCCAACGACGCGGCCGGCTCGAGGCCTTCGTGAGGACACTCGATCCGAGTCGCTTCGATCTGTCGCCGCTGGTCGAATTCACCACCTGGCAGGCGCTGGAGGAATTGCGCCGCAAGCCGCTGCATCCGGTCATCGAAGGCGTCATGCTGAAGCGCTGGGATTCGCCCTATGTGGCCGGGCGGCCGAAGGGCCCGTGGTTCAAATGGAAGCGCGATCCGCACACGGTCGACGCCGTGCTGATGTACGCCCAGCGCGGCCACGGCAAACGCTCGAGCTTCTATTCCGACTACACATTCGGCGTCTGGTCCGGGCCGGAAGGATCGGAGGAGCTGGTGCCGGTGGGAAAAGCCTATTTCGGCTTCACCGACGAGGAACTGAGGCAAATCGACAAATATGTCCGCGACAATACGATTGAGCGCTTTGGCCCGGTGCGCTCGGTACGGGCCGATCGCAGACAGGGCCTGGTGCTGGAGGTGGCGTTCGAAGGGCTCAACCGTTCGACGCGGCACAAATCCGGCGTCGCCATGCGCTTTCCGCGCATTTCGCGGCTGCGCTGGGACAAGCCGGCGGCGGAAGCCGACCGCATCGAGACGCTGCAGGCGCTGCTCGATAGTTAATGCATGTCGCGCAAAAGCGTGCAGCGGTTTTGCGGTAACGACATGCATCAAAACAAGAACCTAAACTGCGTCGCATGAGGCCCGTCCGAACGCGACGTGCTTTACGGAACGACCGAGACGCGAATCTCGTAGATGTCGACCGACTTGCCCTGCTTGTCGAAGTCGGAATTGATGGCGATGGTGCCGGCAGCACCCGGATGCTTGTCGGGAAAGCGCACGTCGAACAGATATTCATTGCGCTCGCGACCGACGGCATAGCGCTTGCGGCCGCAGTCGCCGAGTTCGCCGAAATTGCAATCGACGGAAATCTGCGTCTCCTGGCCCTCCTCGGAGCGCGCGATGATGTCGAATGTGGCATGCTTGCCGGCGAGTTTTTCCAGCACGCCTTGCCCGACGTCGAAGCTGATGGCCGAACCGGATGCACCCGAGCGGATGCGCAGGAAGGAACCGCTTTCGTCCTGGATAACGTCGGCCTTGGCGTCCGACGGTGCATTGACCTGCGTCGGGTCACCCGGCGAAAACACGTTGATCCAGTCGCGCGCCTGGTCCGCCTCGCCCTGCTTTGGCGGCGAAGCGGTGTTGTCCGGCGTGAAATCATCGCCGTCGACCGTTGGCGGCGCTTCCGGCGGCGCCGTGTCGAGTTCGGTCGCCGATTTGAAGACGCCGGTCTGGTTGGCGAAATAAAGGCCGATGCCGGCGGCTGCGAGCAGCGTCACGCCGAAGAAGATCGCGGTCAAAGGCAGGCGCCGCCGCCTCGCCCGCCGGTCGTCGCGGTCGGGCGTCACTTCCGCGTCGTCGGTTTCGGCTTCGGTCGGAGCCGAGGCCCCCATGTCGATCACCGGCGCCTCGGGAACAGGCGCATCGGGCATTATGTCCGGGACGACCGGCAGGACGCGCGACCGGGGCGCATCGGATTCGGGCGGCTGCGGCGGACCGTCAACGACGACATCGGGCGACGGCGCGGGCTCGGCTTCGGCCGGAGGCTCCACCTCCGGTGCTGCCTCCAAACTGTCGGTCGGCGCGGCGACGTCGGTAACCGCCGGCAGGAATTCCGATTCGATTTCGGTGATCTTCGCCTGGACCGCCTTGCGGCGCTTGATGGCGACTTCCACGGTGACGTTTGGATTGGCCTGCAGGGCACGGTCGAGTGCCGCGAAAGCCGATCGGTAGACCCGCTCGCGAAACGCCCGGTCGTCGGCATTGCCTTTCTCAAAGGCGTTGCGGATCGCTTTTTCGATCGCGTCCAAACGAATTCCCTCTGCAATTCCACTCACATTGTCATGATCGTTAGCCGCAGGCGACCAATCAATCAACAAGCGAGCGGCTGCATTCTGCCTTGCCGAGGGATACAAAGCTCATTTCGGCGGTTTTCGGTAAAGAAATCAACCTTTTTCGCTGATTTTTCCGTCACGGCCCCGACGTGACGGACGGGGCGGCCTGCCGATACGGCATCGCATCGGCGCGGCGGCTGCCCTTGCGCCCGGCCTGGGACGGAGACGAATTGCTCGTCCTGAATTCGCGCAGCCATCTTGAATTCGCGGCCGGTTGCGTCTATCACCCAGCCCATCTTGGAAGCACGGCTTCCCGGGCCGCTTTAGCTCAGTTGGTAGAGCACATCATTCGTAATGATGGGGTCGCGTGTTCGAGTCACGCAAGCGGCACCAGTTATCCTTGGAATTGCCGGCAAATTTAGCCTGTCTGTTAGAAAGTTATTTGGACGCAAGCCCAAATAAGCGAAATCCATGTCCGTAACCGACACGTCGGGCAGTCCGGATTTCCAGGGTGCCCTTCGTAGACTGCCGCGTCGAAGGCGACATGGACGACAGACTGAGTTGCAGCCGGGTCGAAGGAGCGCCTCACCTCACCGGATTGTCGCCCAGCGACGCCACGGTCTTCAGCGCGCCGTCGAGCATGTCGCCCTTCTCGTCCTTCAGCGCCGCTTCGCGCAGGCGCCGGATCCAGTCGGCGGCGTCCGGGCGGCCCTTGACCAGGTCGAGCGCCGACAGCACCCGGTCGAATTTCGACTGCGCGCGGGCGTGGGTGTCGCTGTAACCCTTGATCAGCCGGCGGCAGTTGAGGATCTCCGTACCAAGCGCGTAGTCCTGGCCGACTTGGCCCAGCGCCAGCGCATACCAGCGATCGAGATGCGCGGTCTCGACCTTGTGGCGCAACAGGCGGCGGCGCCAGCGGCGCAGGCCGCCGATGAACCACAAAGCGGCAAAGCCGGCGAAACTGTCGGTGCGGATGTGGCGGCCGCGATTGATGCGGCGGTCGAGAAAGGCGGCGAGCTTCGGCCGGTCCTCGATGTAGCTGCCGAGCCCGGCCGGCAGCGTGCCGCAGAATTCCTCGATGCGTGGATGGAAATATTCGGTCACCTGCAGGACTGAGCCTTGCTTGACACCGACTTCGCGGCGTACGCGCTGGTCGCGCGTCGAGCGTGTCTTCAGATCGGCGACGCGGATCATGTCGTCGTAGCACATGGCGTTGGCCAGATGCTTGGCCGCGGCGATCGACAGCACGTAGTCGTGGTCGGCATTGTCCAGGACGACCGCCCGGTCGAGCCGGTCGAGATACTCGCCGCCATAGGCGACGTCCTGGTAGTCGACGACTTTTTTCAGGCCGCGAAGCGCCATGTCGTGCACGGGTAAAGGCAAAGCAGCGACGCGCGCCGCCAGTTGTTGCCAGCCCTTCAACAGGCTTTCCGGGCCGCTGACATTTGTCGCCGCGGCCGAGCGGGTTTCAGCGGCCGCCGGCTGTGCAGTCTTGTCGCCCGAAGGCGCACTCGCGATGGCGCGCGCCCGATCGTAGGCGGCGGCGAAGGCGGCGAGGCTTGCCTTGACGCCGCGGCCGCCGGCGCCGATGGCCTGCTCATAGCTCTCGCGTGTGAACGGCAAGGCATCGGACCCGGCCAGCGCGCCGAGCAGGCTGGCCGAGATCATCGAGCCGTTATCGACGGCGATCTTCTCCATGTCGAAGGCGATGAAGCGCTTGGCCGCGGCTTCAGCCGTGGCGTGCACCTTCGAGGACGATGCGCGGCCGTCGCCGGGTTCGATCTTCTCGGAGACCGCTGCGATGCGGTGCGACGAGGCGATCAGCGTGGTGCGCTCCGGCGTGACGAACCCGCGGATGATGGCGCGGCCGGCTTCCATCAGTTCGGCGGCGATCAATATATCGACGTCGCCCTGCGACGGCGACAGCGCGAAGACCGGCAGCCGGCCGGTGTCGCGGCACATTTCGACATAATAGATGGTGGCGCCGGTGCGCTGGGCGACGCCGGCAACCGAGGTCGATTGGGCGACGTAGCCGTTGCGCTCGGCGACGTCGGTGATCCAGTCGGCCAGCACGCCGCCGCCCTGGCCGCCGACCGCCAGCACGGCAAGCTTTATGACGCGCTCATCGTCCAGCGCGCCGGCCTTGGAACGGGTTGATGGGACAGCGTCAAGCATCGGCAAATATCAGCCGCCGGCTTTCGCGGCGGCGCTGCAAGAGGCGGATCGTGGCGCGCCGCGCGGTTTCAAGCAAACGGTCCCAGCGGCTTGGATTATGCACCACGTCGGCGCGGTAGAAGGATGGGCACAGCACCGCCGCATCGGCAACCTCGCCGCAATTGCCGCAGCCGACGCAGCTCTGATCGATATGCGCCACCGGATCATCGCGCAGCGGGTCATCGAGCGACTTCACCGACAGCGACGGACAGCCGGAGAGCCGCATGCAGGCATGGTCGCCGGTGCAGATGTCCTCGTCGACGCCGAATTTCGGCTTGACGACCCGCTCACCGCCCTTGATCGCCTTGTCGACCAAAGGCTTCTCGCGACGCTGGCGGTTGAGCATGCATTCGGACGAGGCGACGATGACTTTCGGGCCCTTCTCGTCCGTCGTCAGCGCCTCGCGCAGCGTGTCCTGCATCCTGGTCACATCATAGGTGCGGTCGATGTGGCGCAGCCATTTGACGCCCATGCCTTTCACCGCCTCGGTGATCGGATGCTTGGTCGACTTCGTCTTGTTGCCGGCGCGGGAGGAAAGGATATCCTGCCCTCCCGTCGCCGCCGAATAGAAATTATCGACGATGACGATGACGCCATCGTTCTTGTTGAACACGGCATTGCCGATCGAGGACGTCAGGCCGTTGTGCCAGAAGCCGCCGTCGCCGACGAAGGAGATCGAGCGGCGCTTGGCATCGGGCGAGTTGAACGCCGAGGCCGAGGCCGGCCCCAGCCCGTAGCCCATGGTGGTGGCACCGAGCTCGAAAGGCGGCATGATCGAGAACAAATGACAGCCGATGTCGGAGGCGATGTGGTGCTTGCCCAGCTCCTGCTCGACCAGCTTGGTGGCGGCGAAGATCGGCCGCTCCGGGCAGCCGACGCAGAAGCCGGGCGGCCGGCCCGGGACGACGTTGATCAGGTCGGCGGTGTCGAGCCCGTCGCCGATCTTGTTGGGCGCGCGGACCTCGCTTGGCAGCAGATGCGGGATGGTGGCACGCAGGAACGATCCGATGCCGTCGAGCATCACCTGGCCGGTATATTCGCCGGCCATAGGCAGATGTTCCTTGCCAACGAGCTTGGTGCCGCGGCCGGCCTTGTGCAGCATCGCGGCAAAGGCCTGTTCGATGTAGTTGGGCTGGCCTTCCTCGACGACGAGCACGGCGTCCTTGCCTTCGCAGAAGGACAGGAATTCGTCATCGACCAGCGGGTAGACGGCGTTCAGCACATAGAGCGGCACGTCGGTGTCGCCATAGGTGTCGGCGAGGCCGAGCCGCTGCAGCGCCCGGATGACCGAATTGTACATGCCGCCCTGCATGACGATGCCGACCGAGCCGTGCTCCGGGCCGAAAAACTCGTTGATCTTATTGGTACGGATGAAATCGACCGCCGCCGGCCAGCGTTTCTGCACCTTTTCTTTCTCGTGCAGGAAGGACGCGGGCGGCAGCACGATGCGGCCGGTGTCGCGGCGCGGCGCCTCGAGCGCATCGGCCACCGTCATCGCCGGGCGCTTGTTGTCCTTGGCGATGAAATGGCCGTGGACATGGCAGCAGCGAATGCGGACCTGCAGCATGACCGGCGTGTTGGAAACCTCGGACAGCTCGAAGCCGTCCTCCACCGTCTTGACGATCGACGGCAGGTTCGGGCGCGGGTCGAGCAGCCAGACCTGACTCTTCATGGCGAAGGCGTGGCTGCGCTCCTGCATGATCGAGGAGCCTTCGCCGTAATCCTCGCCGACGATGATCAATGCACCGCCGGTGACGCCGCCGGAAGCGAGATTGGCGAGCGCGTCGGAGGCGACATTGGTGCCGACCGTAGACTTGAAGGTGGCCGCGCCACGGATCGGATAGTGCACCGATGCCGCCAGCATGGCGGTGGCGGTGGCTTCCGAGGCGCTCGCCTCGAAATGCACGCCGAGCTCGCCCAGAATATCCTGCGCGTCGGCCAGCACGTCCATCAAATGGCTGATCGGTGCACCCTGATAGCCGCCGACATAGCCGACGCCGCATTGCAGCAGCGCCTTGGTGAGGGCGAGAATGCCTTCGCCGGAAAACTCCTCGCCGGCGCCGAGCCTGAGCTTTTCGACTTCCTTGGCAAAAGACCGTTCGGCCATTTTGGACTCCTTCCGTTGCCGCCGGGATCCGGCGGCGCGTAAGCTTAGATGTCGTGCTTGCGAATGTTCTTCAGCATCTTCTGCAATGTCGCGATCAGCGCCGCGTATTCGGCATCGTCGACATCGTCGAACATTGCCTCGAAAGCATCGTGCATGGCCGGCCAGGCGCGCGCGAACTCGGCGCGGCCATCGTCGGTCAGGAACACATGGCGGATACGGCTGTCGGTGACCCCCTGCTCGCGCCGAACAAACCCTTGCCCCTCCAGCGTGTCGAGCGTGCGGCTCAAGGTCGACTGCTCGATGACGGTATAGACCGAGAGATCGTTGACGGTGACGCCATCGGTGACCGACAACACGGCGAGCGTGCGCACCTGCGGAATGGTCAGGCCTTGCTTGCGGAAATTGTCGCGCAGCGTGGCGTTGTAGCGGCCCATGATGCGGTTCATCAGATAGGGCGCGAACTGCTGCAGGCCGATCTGGCCCAAAGTCGAGATGCGCTGGCGTTTTTCAACCTTCTGTTCCATCACAGCCTCCCCGCCACGAGAAAGCCGGAGCCGCCGCCCAAGCCAGCACCCGGATGGGTCGAGGCCCCGATGTGGTAGAGACCCCTGACCCCGGTTTCGTGATTGCGGCTCGTCTTGAGCGGCCGCCACAGAAACGACTGGTCGATGGTCGAGGAACCGCCATAGGGGTCGCCGCCGACCAGATTGATGTTCATCGCTTCCAGGTCAGCCGGCGAACAGGCGCGGCGCGCGATGACGCTGTTCTTGAACCCATCGATATGGCTGGCGAGGATCGCTTCGGCACGGTCGGCGTAGGCTTCGCGCAGCGCCTCGGTCCAGCGACCGTCTGCCGGTGTTTGCAGTTTGCCGGCGGCATCGCCCTTGATATGGCGTGGCGCCTCGGGCAGTTGCAGCCACAGGATCGCCTTGCCGTCCGGGCAGCGCGATGGGTCGAGCGCGTGCGGCTGGCCGACGCAGATGGTCGGCACCTCCGGCAGCATGCCGCGCACGGCTTCGTTGCAGGCCTTCGAGACGCCGTCGAGCCCCGGTGTCAGATGCAGCAGCGCGACCTTGTCCAGGCCCTCGCCGCGCCATGCCGGCGGCTTGTCCAAGGCGTAGTGGATCTGGAAATCGCCCTTGCCATAGCGGTATTTTTGCGCTGCCTCGACGTCGGCTTTCGGCGCCGCGTCGCCGAGCAGCCGCTCGTAGAGCTGGGTCGGCGTGACCGAGCAGATGACGCTCTTGTTCACGCTGATCGTTTCGCCCGAAGCCAGCCGCACGCCGGCGGCGCGGCCGCCGCTTTGGACGATGGCCGCGACGTCGGCGCCGGTGCGGATTTCGCCGCCACGTTCCCTGATCAGGGCTTCGAAGGCAGACAGCAGATTCCTGGCGCCGCCCTTGACGATCGGCGCGCCGGCCGCTTCAAGCGCGAAGGCGATTACCTTGGCGATCTGGCCGGAGAACGCGTCCTCAGGCCCGAGGCCGGCATGCAGCACCCAGGGCGCCCACAGCGCGCGCATGGTTTCCGACTGGTAGGTGCTTTCCAACCAACCGCGCGCCGGCACCAGCGCGCTGCCGAGAAAGGCGGCAAGGCCGCGCGGGCCGCGCCGCCAGGCTTCGCCCGCCAGCAGCTTTGCCGTCGGGTAAGACCACAGGCTTCCGCCGAGCAGACCGAACAGCAGGCCAGCATTGCGCTCGATCTCGCCGACATCATTTGCGTGCCGGTCGCCGTCGCCCGCGGCAAGCGCATTGGCCGCCGTGACATTGGCGATACGATCGGTGCGCAGGATGGCGTGGCTGCCGTCCGGGCGCAGCACGCCGGTCGGCGTGGAGGTGTTGCAAAACTCCAGGCCGTGCCGCGCCAGATCCTTGCCCAGCGCCGCATAGGCCGGCGAGGTGATGAACAGGACAAAGGTCGTCGCCATCACGTCGTGGATGAAGCCGGGCGCGGTGATTTCTTCGGTGCGCATGCAGCCGCCGATGCGGTTGTTGCGCTCGAGCACCAGCACCTTCGCCTCCTTGCCGCCAAGCATCGCCGCGCAGACCAGCGCGTTGATGCCGCTGCCGACGATGATGTGATCGATATCGCTCATCGAGGGTTGCTCCGGGTGAGCGGAAGGTGGAATTCATTTGCGTGAATTGCCGTTCCCTCGCGCCCCCCTCTGTCCTGCCGGACATCTCCCTCACTTGGCGGGAGAACGGCTGTCACCGCGGCCTTCGACACTCTCCTACGTCGCAGGAATGAGCGAGGCGCCGAAACTGCCAATCTCCCCCCAAGTGAGGGAGATGTCCGGCAGGACAGGGGAGGGCGCCGTAGAGCCGCAGCCTTGCAAGACTGCCGCTCCCAACCCGTCACCACAGCATTGCCTGCAAGCATGATCTTCTCCCGAAGACCGCCAGTTGCCCTATTGTCTCGGCACGAGCGCCAGTGCGCGGATCGGGCTGCCGGTGCCGTGCTCGATCTTGAGCGGTGCGGCGATCAGGATCGCGCCCTTCGGCGGCAGCCGGTCGAGGTTGCACAGGCTGGCGAGCCCATAGCGGTTGGCCTTGTGCATCAGGCTGTGCGCCGGGAATGGCGGCTCCATTCCCCCTGCTTTGCCAGCATCCGTGCCGATCGTCTCGCTGCCCCAGCCCTTGATGTCCTTGCTGATCAGATACTGGATGGCCTCGGCCGTCGGTCCGGGCGTGTGCGGTCCGGTCTCATTGGCGTTGAGGAACTCGGCTTCCGAGCCGTTGCGCTTGTACCAGTCGGTGCGCATCACCACCCATTCGCCCGCGTTGATAGCGCCATGTTTGGCTTCCCAGGCCTTGATGTGGTCGACGGTGAGCAGGAAGTCGTGATCGGCGGCGGCTTGCTTCGAGCAGTCGATGACATTGACCGGGCCGACGAAATTCTGAACCGGAATGGTGTCGGTGGCACCGTCCGGATAATCCTTGCCGGTGATCCAGTGCTGCGGCGCGTCGAAATGCGTGCCCGAGTGTTCGCCGAGCTTCAGCCAGTTCCAGGCCCACCACGGACCGTTCTTGTCATAGTGGGAGATGGCGTGGATCTCGACCTTCGGCGTGTCCACCGCCAGCTCCGGCGGCAGCTTAATCAGCGGCGTGTTGGGCCCGAGCGGCGCCGTCAGGTCGACCACCTGGATGGCGCCTGAAAGAAGCTGGCCGGCGACGTCGCCGAGGAGTTGTTGTGTGTCCATGGTCTCTGTTCCCTCTTTCTCGATGGTTCTGAAGGCTCTCGCGGCCCTTAATATCCTACTAGACGAAAACATATGCATCTGCAATTATCTTTAAGCATAAAGGAAATGGGACGGGGCGTGAGCGAGTTCGACGCCATATTTGTCGGGGCAGGCCACAACAGTCTGGCATGCGCCGCGCATCTGGCGCTCAAAGGCTGGAAAACAGCGGTTTTCGACCGCAATCCAACGATCGGCGGCGCCGTCCAGACGCGTGAATTCACGCTTCCAGGCTTCCGGCACGATTTCGGCGCAATGAATCTGAGCCTGTTCGCCGGCTCGGCCTTTCACAAGAAATATGCAAATGAATTGAAAACCCACGGGCTGGAATTCGTGCCGGTGGCCGACTGTTTTGCCAGCGTCTTCCCCGACGGTCGCTGGTTCGGCGTCAGCAGCGACCTGGAGAAGACCACTGGACGGATGGCCGCCTTCTCCGCGACCGACGCAGCCACATGGGGCCGTCTGGTTGCGGCATTCCCGGCGGAGGCCGAGCATCTGTTCCGGCTGCTGGGCTCGCCGATGAGTGGGCGTGCGCTCGCCGGCACGGCCTGGAAGCTCTGGCGCAAGAAGGGTATTGGCGGCGCGCTCGATACCGGCCGATTACTGCTTTCCTCACCCCGCGCGTGGCTCGAGCAGACTTTCGAGTCACCGCATGTCAGGGCGACGCTGGCCACCTGGGGCATGCATCTCGATTTCGCGCCAGACATCGCTGGCGGCGCGGTATTTCCTTACCTCGAATCCATGGCCAACCAGTGCTTCGGCATGCTGCTCGGCAGAGGCGGCGCCGACACGATCATCCACGCTTTGTCGGGCATGCTCACGGCCGCCGGCGGCAAGATCGTCACTGGGGCTGATGTCGCCGAGATCACGGTTTCGGCCGGCAAGGCGATCGGCGTGCGGCTCGCTTCCGGCGAGACTCACACCGCCACCAGGGCCGTCATCGCCGGTGTCGCGCCCAAGGCGCTGACCGGGAAACTTCTGCCCAATGGATCGGGCGACGCCGGCTTCGACACGGCCATGAAAAAATTCCGCCACGCGCCGGGCACGATGATGATCCATCTGGCACTCGACGATTTGCCGGACTGGCGCGCCGGCGCCGAGCTTCGGCAGTTCGCCTATGTGCATCTCTCGCCGTCGCTCGACGCCATGTCGCGAACCTATCAGCAGGCGATGGCAGGCATGCTGCCAGACGAGCCGGTGCTGGTCGTCGGCCAGCCGACGGCGATCGATCCGTCGCGCGCGCCGGACGGCAAGCATGTGCTCTGGGTGCAGGTGCGCATGCTGCCGGCCGAGATTGTGGGCGATGCGGCGGGCATGATCGCGCCGGCCCACTGGGACGAGGGTAGGGAGCACTACGCCGAGCGCGTCCTCGACATTATCGAGCGCTATGCGCCCGGCCTTCGCCGGAAGATCCTCGGCCGCGCCGTGTTCTCGCCCATCGACCTCGAACGCGAGAATCCCAACCTGGTCGGGGGCGACCAGGTCTGCGGCAGCCATCATCTGGTGCAGAATTTCCTGTTCCGGCCGGCGCGCGGTTACGCCGGCTGGAACACGCCGATCGGCAATCTGCACCTGACCGGGGCGGCAACATGGCCGGGCGCCGGCACCGGGGCGGCGTCGGGCTTCATGCTCGCACAACAACTTGGCGGGAGGTAGGCTCCATTTTTCATCCAGGGTGAAGGAGGACAAGGCGCGGTTGCCCAAGGAAGCCTGAACCCACCGATTGACAACGACACCGCGCATAAAAGCAACAGGGGAACGACCATGACAATCAACAGACGAGAATTGCTCGGATACGGCGCGGCCGCACTTGGCGCCACGGCGCTCGGCCTGCCGCGAATCGCCAAGGCTGCCGGCGAACTGACTATCGCCTACAACGTCAACCTACCGTCCTGGGACCCGACCACCGGGCCTTCGGCGGTCAACCCGACCATCCAGGGTCTCTACCAATCGGTGTTCGACCAGTTCATCCCGCAGAAGCCGGACCTTTCTTTCGCGCCCGGCCTGCTCACCGAATGGGGCTGGAACGAGGATCGCAGCAAGATCATGATGACGGTGCGCGAGGGCGTCACCTGGCATGACGGTTCGCCATTCACGGCCGAAGACGTGGTCTGGTCGCTGCAGCGGGCGGGCGATGAAAAGACCGGCAACCCGATCCAGTTCGTCTGGAAGAACGTCAACAACTTCAAGATCGACGGCAACAAGATCACCGGCGACGTCGTGCAATTCGACCCGGTGTATTTCAAATGGATGTCGTTCCTCACCGGCTACATCATGCCGAAGGCCTATTACGAAAAGGTCGGCGCCGAGGGTTTTGAGAAAGCCCCGATCGGCACCGGGCCCTATATGGTCGACAAATTCGAGCGCAACGCCTTCCTGCGGCTCAAGGCCAACCCGAACTACTGGGGCGGCAAGCCGGCCTTCGAAAACGTAACCATCAAGTTCGTCACCGATGCGGCGAGCCGCGTCGCCGAGATCGAGTCCGGCTCCTCGCAGGTGACTCTCGAAATCCCCTATGAGGAATATGACCGCCTGATCGCCAAGGACGGACTTACCGGCTCATGCAAGAATGTTTCCGACATCGGCATGATCTTCTTCAACGACATCGACGTGATGCTGGACAAGAACGTGCGCCAGGCAGCGGTGATGGCGGTCGATAAAAAGCTTTTGGTCGACCGGCTGCTGCGCGGTTACGGCCAGCCCATCGATACGCTGGAGACGCCGGAATACGCCGCCTACGATGCGTCGATCAAAGCCGAGCATAACCCGGAAAAGGCCAAGGAATTGCTGGCCGCCTCCGGCTATTCGCCGGAAAAGCCGGTCAAGTTCACGATACAGACGACCAAGGGCTTCAAGCCCAAGGACTACGAGATGATCCAGGCGATCGTAGGCATGTGGCGCAAGGTCGGCATCGAGGCGACGATCGAGGTCTACGAGATCGCCAAGCACTATGAGTTGCGCGCCGCCGACAAGCTGGCGCCGGCCGCCTTCTACAATTGGGGCAACGCCATCGGCGACCCGACCACCTCGACCGGCTTTGCCATGTATGGCCCGAGCCCGCATTCGGTGTGGGACAGTCAGGATCTGATCGACATGATCAACCCGCTGTGGGGCGAGAAGGACGAGGCCAAGCGCATTGCCGGCTGGAAGGCCGTCGACAAGTACATTGCCGAGCAGGCCTATGTCCTGCCGCTGATCCAGTATGCGCAGCCGATCGTGCATGCCAAGGGCGTCAATGTCGTGCAGCATGTGTCGGGCGCGCTGTTGCCGGCGCTGATGAGCCCGGCCTGAGACAGTCTTCGGCTTGCCGCGCGCCGTCCGGAATGACGGCGCGCATTTTCTGTCACGGGCGACCATGCTGCTGCAAAGATTCCTGATCCGTCTTCTGACGATGGCGATCACGCTGTTCGGCGTGGCCGTCGTCGTCTTCGTCGTCATCCGTGTCGCGCCAGGCGATCCGATCGCGATGATGCTGCCGCCCGGTGCAACCGATGCCGACATCGCGCGTCTGCGCGCGCTTTACGGGCTGGACAAGACCATCGTCCAGCAATTTTTCATCTGGCTGGCAGGTGTCGTCAGGGGCGATTTCGGCACCTCGATTTCGCTCCGGCAGGATGTTCTGGGCCTGGTCCTCAACCGCCTGCCGGCGACGCTGGAACTCGCGATCGTCGCGCTCTTGATGGCGCTGGCAATCGGCGGCACGACGGCGATCCTCGGCGCGCGCGAACGCGGCACCGCAGTCGAGGCTGGCATCGACATCGCCAGCGGTGCGGCGCTCTCGATTCCCGATTTCCTGTGGGGTTTGGTGCTGATCCTTCTGTTCGGCGTGCTGGTGCCGGTTTTCGACATTTCCGGCCGGGTGTCGCCGCAGCTCGATCTGCCCTTCGTCACGCAGTTCTATTTGTTCGAGAGCATCGTGCGGCTGCGCTTCGACCTGACCAAGGACCTGCTGGCGCATATGCTGATGCCGGCCGTGGCTTTGGCGCTGCCACTCGCCGCAATCATCTCGCAGCTGCTGAAACAGTCGTTGAAGGAAGTGCTCGACCTCGACTATGTCGTGTTGGCGCGGGTAAAGGGCTTTTCGGAAACGCAGGTCATCCTGCGCGAGGCGTTGAAGAACGCCGCCCTGCCGACGCTCACTCTGGTCGGCGTGCAGTTCACCTTCCTGATCGGCGGCACGGTCATCGTCGAGCGGCTATTTTCCTATGAGGGTCTCGGCAACATGGCGATCGATGCCGTCATCAACCGCGACCTGCCGCTGATCCAGGGCATCGTGCTGGTGTTCGCGCTGTTGTTCGTGCTGATCAACCTCAGCGTGGACATGATATATGCGCTGCTTAATCCGAGGCTGCGCCGTGGATGAGGCCCGCATTTCAAGACATGGCTCGCGGGCACGCCTGTGGCTGGCCGGCGGTTGGCTGCTGATTGCGCTGCTGGCCGCGATTTTTGCGCCGTTGGTCGCGCCGCAGGACCCACTGGCGCAGGATTTGATGCTGGAGCGGCTGCCGCCGTTCTGGCTGAGCGATGCTGAGCCCGGCTACTGGCTCGGCACCGACAGCCTCGGCCGCGATCTTCTGTCACGGCTGATCTTCGGTGCCCGCATCGCCTTCATCGTCGCCTTCGCGGCAGCCCTTGCCGCCTGCCTGGTCGGCTCGACGCTGGGGCTGATCGCCGGCTATTTCGGCGGCTGGGCCGACCGCATCATCTCGCGTATCGTCGATGTCTGGATGGCGTTTCCCCCGGTGCTGTTTGCCATCCTTCTGGTCGCAGTGCTCGGCACCGGCTTGAGCTCGGTTATCATTGCCATTGCCGTCATCGACTGGACGCGCTTCTGCCGGGTGATCCGCGCCGAGACGATGGGCCAGTCGCGCATGGACTATGTCGAGAACGCCCGCATCGCCGGTTACGGCCGCATCGGCATCATGCTGCGCGAAGTGCTGCCCAATGTGGTGCCGTCGATCGTGGCGCTGCTGTCGCTGGAGATGGGCATTGCCGTCATCGTTGAGGCGATCCTGTCCTTCGTCAATCTGTCGATCTCGACCGACGACCCGACCTGGGGCGGCATCATCGCAGAGGGTCGCTTGTCGGTCCATCAGGCCTGGTGGGTGCTGGTGTTCCCGCTGGTCACCCTGATCCTTACGGTGCTGTCGTTCAGCCAGTTCGGCGAAGGTCTCAGGGCACGTTTCGATCCGGTGCTGCGATGAACGCGCTGGCGAAATCCTGCCTCGACATACGCGACCTTAGCGCGGTGCTGCCTAATGGCTTGCGCGTGTTGCGCTCGGTATCGCTTTCCGTTCAACCCGGCGAGGTCCGCGCGCTGGTCGGCGAGAGCGGCGCCGGCAAGACGATGATCGGCAAGGCGGTGCTCGGCGTGCTGCCACCCAGCGTGCGCATTGTCGAAGGCGACATGCTGCTCGAGGGCGAGGACCTCGGCAAGCTTCAGCCGAAGGCAAGGCGCCCGTTGATCGGCGCGCGCACCGCGCTGATCCCGCAGGACCCGCTGACCGCGCTCAATCCGTCACGGCGAATCGGCCCACAGATGACCGACCGGCTGGTGCGCATCCTCGGCTGGAGCGGTGAGAAGGCCGATACACGCATCCGCCAATTGCTGGACGAGGTGCAGATCCGCGACCCCGAGCGTGTCCTCAAATGCTATCCGCACGAGCTGTCCGGCGGCATGCGCCAGCGCGTGCTGATCGCCGCGGCGTTCGCAGCCGAACCAAGGCTGATCGTCGCCGACGAGCCGACCACGGCGCTCGACGTGACCGTGCAGAAGCAGATCTTGCGGCTGATCGCGCAATTGCAGCGCGAGCATGGTACGGCGATCCTGTTCGTTACCCACGATCTCGGCGTCGTCGCCAAGATAAGCCAGAAAGTTTCAGTGCTCTACGCCGGCAAGGTGGTGGAGGAGGCCGAGACGGCTGCTCTCTTCGCTGCCCCGCAGCACCCCTATACGCGGGCGCTGATGGCCGCGACGCCGCGCTACACCGATCCCCTCGCTTCGCTGAAACCCGTGGACGAGGCGGTACTGGCCGGGCTAGCCGCGGAGATCGCCGCCGCCGATCAGGCCTGGAGGCACCCGCATGGCTGAGCCGCTGTTTTCCGTGCGTGGGCTGAAGGTTGCCTTACCCGACATGACGCGCAAGCCGTTGTTTGGCCGCGCTCCGCTGGCCGAGATCCTGAAAGGCCTGGACTTCGATCTGCCCAGGGGATCGGTGACCGGCATCGTCGGCGAATCCGGGTCGGGGAAATCGACGCTCGGCCGCGCGCTGGTGCGTCTGCTGGAGCCCAGCGCCGGCAGCGTCAGCTTCGACGGCCGCGACATCACGCATCTGCCTGAGGCGGAGCTACGGCCCGTCCGCCGCGATCTGCAGATGATCTTCCAGGACCCGATGTCGTCGCTTAACCCACGCCGCACCATCGCCAGCATCATCGCCGCACCACTCAAACAGAATGGCCTCGGCGACAATCTGAAAGCCCGAGTTGCTGAAGCGCTTCAGCGCGTCGGCCTGCCTCAAGGCTTCGCCAGCCGCTATCGTCATGAATTGTCGGGCGGCCAGCGCCAGCGCGTCGGCATGGCCCGCGCGCTGGCGCTGTCGCCGAAATTCGTGCTGGCCGACGAAATCGTCTCAGGCCTCGACGTGTCGACGCAGGCACAGATCCTGACGCTGCTGGAAAAACTCGCCGCCGAGATGGGCCTGACCGTTGCGTTCATCAGCCATGACCTGTCAGTGATCCGGCGGCTCTGCCGGCAAGTGATCGTCATGCGCGAAGGCGCGATCGTCGAAGCCAGTGCGACGGATACTTTGTTCGAGAAGCCGCAGCAGGCTTACACGCGCGACCTCCTCGCCGCCATTCCGCTGCCCGAGATCGATGACGCCTGGCTGCTTCCCGCCGCAAAGGCGCCGGCATGAACACATTCCTACTCGCACGCCGAAGAGCGGGCCCCCGACGTGCGCCGACAAGTCAGCTCGCGAAACGGAGGAGAACTGGAATGAAATACGCAATCAGAAACACGATGCTTGCGGCCGCTCTGGCCGGCTCGATGGGAGCAGCCTCGGCTGATTCGATACCCGGCATGCATGGCCACGACCACACCGGCGTCACCGTCCCCGACATGCAGCAGGCCGTCGAGTTTTTTATCAAGGTGGTCGGCTGCAAGAAGGCGATGTCGTTCGGCCCGTTCGCCGACGACAAGGGCACGTTCATGCAGGATCTGCTGGGCGTCGATCCTAGGGCAGTGATCGAGGAGATCACCCTGGTCCGCTGCGGACACGGGTCGAACATCGAGCTGTTCAAATACACCGCGCCGGACCAGAAGGACCTGACGCCTCGCAACAGCGACATAGGCGGCTTCCACATCGCCTTCTATGTCGACGATATCGCCGCCGCAAAAGCCTATCTTGACGGCAAAGGCGTCAAGACGCGGATGGGGCCGCTGCCGGTTACCGAAGGCCCGGCCGCCGGCCAGACCATCCTCTACTTCCAGGCGCCCTGGGGCTTGCAGTTGGAAGCGATCAGCTATCCCAATGGCATGGCCTATGAAAAAGATGCGGAGACGGTGCTGTGGAGCCCGAAGAACCCGGAGAAATAGCCCGGAGCTTCCCTGGCCAGCGCAAGCCGACTGCCGGCAAGCTTGGTTTCTGAGGCGGATTGTTTCAATCCTGAAACTTCAAGGTTGAATTAATCTGCTTCAGGCGTAAACTCGACAAACAGAAGCGAAGAGGAGATCGCACGATGAAAGTTGCGGTTCTCGGTGGCGGACCAGCCGGGCTCTACTTTGCAATCTCGCTGAAGCTCAGGGATGCCGCGCATGAGGTCACGGTATTCGAGCGCAACCGTGCCGATGATACGTTCGGCTGGGGCGTCGTGCTGTCGGCCGAAACGCTGGAGAACCTGACCAAAAACGACCCGGTCAGCGCCGTCTGGATCCGCAAGCATTTCGCCTATTGGGACGACATCGCCGTCATCCATGACCGCGTGCGAACGGTCTCGACCGGTCATGGCTTTTGCGGCATCGGCCGCAAGCGGCTGCTCACCCTGCTGCAACGGCGGGCGCGCGAGCTCGGCGTCAAGCTGGTCTTCGAAACCGACATCGCCGATCCAAAGCCGTTTATGGAGACGCACGACCTGGTTGTCGCCGCCGACGGGCTGAACTCGAAAGCGCGGGGCACCTTCGTCGACGTGTTCAAGCCCGATATCGACATCCGTAAATGCAAGTTCGTTTGGCTCGGCACCCACCAGAAATTCGACGACGCCTTCACGTTCATCTTCGAGAAAACCGAGCATGGTTGGGTGTGGGCGCATGCCTACCAGTTCGACAGCGATACCGCGACCTTCATCGTAGAATGCAGCGAGCAGACCTGGCAGCGCTTCGGCTTCGGCGCGATGTCGCAGCAGGAATCAATCGCCGTCTGCGAGCGCATCTTTGCCCGTCATCTCGGCGGCCACGCGCTGATGACCAACGCCAATCATATCCGCGGCTCGGCGTGGATCAATTTCCCGCGCGTCTTGTGCGAACGCTGGTCCTACAAGAACCTGGCGCTGATGGGCGACGCGGCGGCGAGCGCGCATTTCTCGATCGGTTCCGGCACCAAGCTGGCGCTGGAAAGCGCGGTGGCGCTGGCCGACTATGTCGAGTCCGAACCGGACCTCGAAGCAGCCTTCCGCAAATATGAGGACGCCCGCCGCACCGAAGTGCTGAAGCTGCAGTCGGCGGCGCGCAATTCGCTCGAATGGTTCGAAGAGGTCGAGCGCTATCTCGGCCTCGATCCGGTGCAGTTCAACTATTCGCTTTTGACGCGTTCGCAGCGCATCAGTCACGAGAATTTGCGGCTGCGCGATGCCGAATGGCTGGCCGGCGCCGAGGAATGGTTCCAGCGTCAGGCCGGCGCCGGCGGCAACAATCTGCGTCGCGCGCCGATGTTCGCGCCGTTCCGGCTGCGCGGCATGGCGCTGCAGAACCGCGTCGTCGTCTCGCCGATGGCGCAGTACAAAGCGGTCGACGGCTGTCCGACTGACTGGCATTTCGCCCATTACGCCGAACGGGCCAAGGGCGGCGCCGGTCTCCTCTACATCGAGATGACCTGCGTCAGCGCGGAGGGCCGCATCACGCCTGGCTGCCCCGGTTTCTATGCGCCCGAGCATGAGGTCGCCTGGAAGCGGCTGGTCGAGTTCGTCCATGCCGAAACCGAGGCCAAGATCTGCGCCCAGATCGGCCATTCCGGTGCCAAAGGGTCGACCAGGCTCGGCTGGCAGGGAACCGACGTGCCGCTGCCCTCAGGCAATTGGCCGGTCATGGCAGCCTCTTCCGTGCCGTGGTCGCCGGAAAACCAGGTGCCGAAGGCGATGGACCGCGCCGACATGGATATGGTGCGCGACCAGTTTGTCGCTTCGGCCGAGATGGCGGCGCGGTGCGGCTTCGACATGCTCGAAATCCACGCCGCGCACGGCTATCTCCTGTCCTCCTTCATCACGCCCTTGACCAACCGGCGCACCGACTCCTATGGCGGCTCGCTGGAAAACCGCATGCGCTATCCCTTGGAAATCTTTCATGCGGTGCGCGCCGCATGGCCGGCCGAGAAGCCGATCTCGATGCGCATATCCGCCAATGACTGGCTGGGTATCGAAGGCGTGACGCCGGCCGACGCCGTAGAGATCGCGCGGCTGCTGCATGAGGCCGGCGTAGACATCTGCGACGTATCGGCCGGCCAGACTTCGGCCGTGGCAAGACCGGTCTATGGCCGCATGTTCCAGACGCCGTTTTCCGATCGCATCCGCAACGAGGTCGGCATGGCGACGATGGCGGTCGGCAATATCTATGAGCCGGACCACGTCAACTCGATCCTGATGGCGGGCCGCGCCGATCTCGTCGCACTGGCTAGGCCGCATCTTGCCGATCCGTACTGGACACTGCACGCGGCCGTCACGCTTGGCGACCGCGGCGTCAAATGGCCGGATCCCTATCTGCCCGGCCGCGACCAGCTCTACCGGCTGGCCGAGCGCGAAGCGGCAGCGGGGTTGAAAGTATGAGTGCCGTGGCGATGATTTCGGGACGTCATGCGCTGGTCACCGGCGGCGGCTCCGGCGTCGGCCGCGCGATCGCGCTGGCGCTGGCCGGCGCGGGCATTAACGTGACCATCTGCGGCCGGCGCGTGGAGCCGCTTGCCGAGGTTGCCGCCGAGAACAAGCGCATCTTCGCAGTTGCCGCCGACGTCACCGACGAGGCATCGATGACGGCACTCTACGAGGCCGCGGAAGCGGCACACGGAGCGTTCGACATCGTCGTTGCCAATGCCGGAATGTCCGGCAGTGCTCCGGCGCAGCGGACCTCGCTGGCAGACTGGCAGCGCACGCTCGACGTCAACTTGACCGGTGCGTTCCTGACGGTGAAGCCGGCGCTGGCCGGCATGGCAGTGCGCAAGACTGGCCGTATCATCTTCGTCGCTTCCACCGCCGGACTGAAAGGCTATCCCTATGTCGCAGCTTACGTTGCCGCCAAGCATGGCGTCGTCGGCCTGATGCGGGCACTCGCCGTCGAGACCGCCAAGTCCGGCATAACAGTGAATGCCGTGTGCCCAGGGTTTGTCGAAACCGAGATGCTGGAGAGCACCGTCCAGCGCATCGTCCAAACGACCGGCCGCTCGTCCGAGCAGGCACGGACAAGCCTAGCCGCGACCAACCCGCAAGACCGCTTCATCCAGCCGGAGGAAATTGCGGCCGCGGTACTTTATCTGTGTGGCGACGCCGCCCGGTCGATTACCGGGCAGACGATTTCGATCTCCGGAGGTGAGACATGGTAGCCGGTCCCCTACCCGCCCCGTCCGGACCCGGCAAGGACCGCCTGCGGCTGTGGATTCGCCTGCTGCGCGCCTCGCGCACCATCGAGGCCGAACTGCGCGAACGACTGCGGCAAGAGTTCAACACAACGCTGCCACGCTTCGACGTGATGGCCGCGCTCTACCGCGCGCCGGAGGGCATGCTGATGAGCGATCTTTCGCGCTTCCTGCTGGTGTCCAACGGCAATGTCACCGGCATCATCGACCGGCTGGTCTCGGAAGGGCTGGTGATGCGGGCCCGACGCAATGGCGACCGCCGCACTTCGATGGTGCGGCTGACGGAAGAGGGATCGAAGACTTTCGCCGTGATCGCCGCCGCGCATGAAAAATGGGTCGGCGAGTTGCTGGGCAATGTGAGCGAGGACGAGGCGCGCCGGCTGACCGGCATGCTGACCTCCTTCCGCAGCAATTGGGAGGGACGGGAATGACGAAGCTGGCCGGCCGCAAGCCGAAGCATTTCCTCTGGCAGGTCGAAGGCAAGATCGCAAAGATCCGGCTCGATCGACCGGAGCGCAAGAACCCGCTGACCTTCGACGGCTATGCCGAATTGCGCGACATATTTCGCGACCTTGTCTACGCCGATGATGTCGATGCTGTGGTGTTCCTGCCCAATGGCGGCAATTTCTGCTCGGGCGGCGATGTCCACGAAATCATCGGCCCACTGGTCAAGATGGACATGAAGGCGCTGCTCGCCTTCACCCGCATGACCGGCGATTTCGTCAAGGCGATGCTGAATTGCGGCAAGCCGATTATTGCGGCGGTCGATGGCGTGGCGGTCGGCGCCGGCGCGATTATCGCCATGGCCTCCGATATTCGCATCGCCACGCCCCAGGCCAAGACAGCATTCCTGTTCACCCGCGTCGGCCTTGCCGGCTGCGACATGGGGGCCTGCGCGATCCTGCCGCGCATCATTGGCCAGGGCCGCGCCGCCGAGCTGCTCTATACCGGCCGCACGATGAGTGCCGAGGAAGGCGAGCGCTGGGGCTTCTACAACCGGCTGGTCGATACCGCAACGCTTGAGGCCGACGCGCTCGACATGGCCGCGCGCGTCGTTTCCGGCCCGACCTTCGCCCACGGCATGACCAAGACGCAGCTGAATCAGGAATGGTCGATGGGGCTTGACCAGGCTATCGAATCGGAAGCGCAGGCGCAGGCGATCTGCATGCAGACACGCGATTTCGAACGGGCGTACGAGGCTTTCGTCGCCAAGGAAAAGCCGGTGTTCGAGGGGAATTGAGGATGTTTTCTTCGATAAAGACCGACAGGTTCGCGGGACAGCGCCCCCCTCTGTCCTGCCGGACATCTCCCCCTCAAGGGGGGAGATCGACTTTGGTTCCCACCTTAGCCAATCGCAACCGCCGCAAGATGCGGGCGGACGCCGGAGCTGCCAATCTCCCCCCTAGAGGGGGAGACGGCCGGCAGGCCAGAGGGGGGCGCCGTAGAGCGCGAGGCCCGAAGCATAGCGGAGGCAGAAATGCCTGACCGCTCTTTCCTCAACTGGCCGTTCTTCGAGGACCGCCATCGTGAACTGGCCGAGCGGCTGGACGCATGGTGCTCCAAGACCCTGCCGGTCGCCCATGACGATGTCGACGCCGCTTGCCGCGAGCTGGTGGCCAAGCTCGGCCGGGACGGCTGGCTGAAGCCGACGGCGCTCGACACCGAAAACCCCTCGCCGCTCGACGTGCGCACGCTCTGCCTCACGCGCGAGACGCTGGCCCGGCATGATGGGCTGGCCGATTTCGCCTTCGCCATGCAAGGGCTCGGCACTGGCGCGCTCAGCCTGTTCGGCTCGCCCGACCAGCAGAGCTGGCTGGCGAAGACACGGGCCGGCAAGGCGATTTCGGCTTTCGCGCTGTCGGAGCCGCGCTCGGGCTCGGACGTCGCCAATATGGAAATGACGGCCATGCGTGACGGCGACAGCTATCTCCTATCCGGCGAAAAGACCTGGATCTCCAACGGCGGTATCGCTGACTTTTATGCTGTCTTTGCCCGCACCGGCGAAGCGCCCGGCGCCAAGGGGCTTTCCGCCTTTGTCGTGCCTTCCGACACCGAGGGGCTGATCGTTGCCGAGCGGCTGGAGGTGATCGCGCCGCACCCGCTCGCCCGGCTGTCCTTCGACAATGCACGCATTCCAGCCTCGGCGCTGATCGGCAAACCCGGTGACGGTTTTCGCATCGCCATGTCCGTGCTCGACGTGTTCCGTTCGACCGTCGGCGCAGCGGCGCTCGGCCTTGCCCGGCGCGCGCTGGACGAAAGCATCACAAGAGTGGCCGAGCGCAAGCTGTTCGGTGCACCGATGGCCGAGCTGCAGATGGTGCAGGGCCATATCGCCGACATGGCGCTGGATGTCGATGCCGCCGCCTTGCTGGTCTACCGCGCCGCCTGGACCAAGGACATGGGCGCGGCCCGGGTTACCCGCGAAGCCGCCATGGCCAAGCTGTTCGCTACCGACAAAGCGCAGGAGGTGATCGACAAGGCTGTACAGCTGCATGGCGGCGACGGCGTCCGCAAGGGCCATATCGTCGAAAGACTGTATCGCGAGATCCGGGCACTGCGCATCTACGAGGGAGCGTCCGACGTGCAGAAGGTGGTGATTGCACGGCAGGTGATGGGGGCGGCCTGAGACGGAGTTGTGTGGAAGAATTGATTGTCTTTGAGTTTTAAGCGACCGGATTTGAGCATTGGGAGGTTTTGACATGCACACCATCCTGCAGCCGGAAGGCTGGGCGAAACCCGTCGGCTACGCCAATGGCGTCGCCGCGCGTGGACAGCTTGTCTTCGTCGGCGGGCAGGTCGGCTGGAACGGACAGGGCCGCTTCGAGACGGATGATCTTGTCGGCCAGGTGCGGCAGACGCTGGCCAATATTGTCGCCGTGCTCGCCGAGGCCGGCGCCACGCCTGAGCATATCACCTCGATGACCTGGTACTTTACCGACAAGGCGGAATATCTGGCCAATCTCAAGGGGATCGGCGAGGCCTATCGCGAGGTGATCGGCCGGCATTTTCCGGCGATGGCCGCTATCCAGGTGATGGCGCTTGTCGAGGACCGCGCCAAGGTTGAGATCCAGGCCACGGCGGTTATTCCGGAGTGACGGCAACACGCGGCAAATTTTTTAAGCTTAAAACTTTCGCCTTGAAAAGCGCGGTACTTTGGATAGCATCCGATCTTACGACTGCCGTGCCGGGAGGGCTTTCCGGCAGTCCGGCCACTTGGCGTATCAAAGCCGTGCGGGGCCAACCCGTCCGATCACAACCAGAGGGAACGAAAATGAACTTCACCCGTCGCAACCTGCTGCTTCTTGCTGCCGCCATCGGCATCGCCGGCGGCCCGGCCTATGCCGAAGGCACGCTGAATGTCGGCGCCTATCCGACCAATCCGCCTTTTGAATACAAGAACGAGAGCGGCACGTTCGAGGGTTTCGAAGTCGACATCATCAATGAGGCGGCAAAGCGTATCGGCATGACCACTGATATCGCCGACCTCGGTTTCCAGGCGCTGTTCGCCGCCACCACCTCGAAGCGCATCGACGTCGCCATCTCGTCGATCACCATCACGCCGGAGCGGCTGAAGTCGCAGTCGTTCACGCAGCCCTACTATGATTCCGACATGGGCATCGCCGCGAAGGCCGACAGCCCAATCAAAGCCGAGGCCGACCTCAAGGGCAAGATCGTCGGCGTGCTGTCCGGCTCGACCGGCGAAGCCTGGGTCAAGGCCCACCAGGAAGCGGACGGGTTCAGTGACGTCAAAGGCTACGACACGCAGCAGAATTTGCTGCTCGACCTCAGCTCCGGCCGCGTCGATGCGGCGGTCAGCGATATTCCGGGCCTGGAATATTCTTTCACCAGGATGAAGGATCTCGCCGTAAAAGAGCGCATCAAGACCGGCGAGCAGTACGGTCTGATGATGACCAAGGACCACCCGCTGCTCGGCAAGCTGAACGACGCGCTGACCGCGATGAAGAAGGACGGCACGCTGGCCGCGATCCACAAGAAGTGGTTCGGCAGCGACGCACCGGCCGATTCCTCGACCGTCAAGGACATGCCTATGCCGAAGGCCTGAGCGGCAGTTCGCGCTTAAATGTCGTGCCGGCTTTCGTGCCGGCACGATTTCGGATTTCGGGCTCGGGCTCGAGCGTCGCGGGACGCCAAACGTTTCGGGAATGCTGCGATGTCGCTGCTGGACACCTTCTTCAACGCCGACGTCATGGTCTCCAGCCTGCCGGCGCTGCTGCGCGGTTTCCTGAACACCCTGCTGCTTGGAATCATGAGCATCGGCATCGGTATTCCCGTCGGCCTCGCGATCAGCCTAGTGCGGCTCTATGCGCCAAAGCCGCTTCGGCTGCTGGCTGTCGGCTACATCGACATTTTCCGGGCGATGCCGGTGCTGGTGGTGCTGATCCTGATCTACTATGCGCTGCCGTTCCTCGGCATTCGCCTGTCATCGTGGACTTCCGCGGTGATGGCCTTCGCCATCATCATGGCGGCCTATTCGGCCGAGGTGTTCCGCTCCGGCATAGAGAGCATTCCGCGCGGCCAGTTCGAGGCGGCGCAGGCGCTCGGCCTGCCGTTCTTGCTGACCTTGCGCAAGGTAGTGCTGCCGCAGGCGATCCGCGTCGTCATTCCGCCAATGACCAGCAATTGCGTGTCGATGTTCAAGGACACCTCGCTCGCCTCCACGGTAGCATTGCCTGAACTGCTGAAGGAAGCGACCAACGCGCAATCGCTCTATGCCAATCCCTCACCGCTGATCGGCGCGGCGCTGGTCTATCTGATCTTTCTCTGGCCGATGGTCCGACTCGTCAGCCTCCTGGAACGCCGCTTCCAGACCGAAAAGACCCGCTGAGGTCGCCAACGATTTCCGTCCGCCAATTCCCCGAATATCAACTTCCGTTAGGCACTTCGCAGGAGACGAGCTTGAACCAGCATCAGATTTCGAAAACCGGCGATGCCGCAGCTTTCCCGGTCGAGACGATCCGCGCCATGTTTCCCGCCTTGCAGCAAGCCGGAGACTTCGTCTTCATGGACAATGCCGCCGGCGCGCAGATCCCGCAAAGCGTGCTCGATGCGGTCACCAACCATTTGGTCGCGCATAATGTGCAGCGCGGCGGCCGCTATGGCCGCAGCGTCACCGTCGATCAAGCAGTGGCCGGCGCGCGCGAAAGCGTGGCCTTGCTGATCAACGCTACCAACCCGGCGGAGATCTGCTTCGGCATGAACGCCACTTCGTTCATCCGCCTGGTCAGCCTCGGCATCGGCCAGATGCTTTCCGAGCGCCCAAACGGGGAGCGTGACGAGATCGTCATCACCGACATGGATCACGACGCTAATATCGCGACGTGGCTGGCGCTGGCGCCCGCCGGCGCCAAGTTCAAATGGTGGCGGATGCGCGAGGACGGCAATCTGCATGTCGACGATTTGCGCCCGCTGGTCTCAGAGCGCACCCGGCTCGTCGCCTGCACGGTGACGGCGCATTCGATCGGCTCGATTGTCGACGTTGCTTCCGTGGCTAGGATTGCGCATGCGGCAGGCGCCGAAGTGTTCCTAGACTGCGTGCATTACGGCCCGCACGGGTTGATCGATGTGCAGGCCTGGGATTGCGATTATCTGGTCTGCTCCGGCTACAAGAATTTCTCGCCGCATATGGGCTTCCTGTGGGGCCGCTTCGAAACACTGAAGCGCTTGCCGACCTTCCGCGAGGATTTCATCCCCGACGAGCCGCCTTACAAGATCGAGGCCGGTACCTTCATTTACGAGAACGTCTCCGGCATGGATGCCGCGGTGCGCTATCTCGAGTCGATCGGCCGCAATTTCTTGTCCGAGAATAACCGGTCGCGTCGCGACAACATCGTCGCCGGCATGAATGCCATCCGCGATTACGAGCAGGTGCTGGCGCGCGAAATGCTGGCGGTGCTCAAGGGTTGCGGCGCGACGATCTATGGTGTCGCCGACGAAGCACGCCTCAGCGAGCGCGTGCCGACTTTCTGTTTCAACATCGGCACGCTGTCGCCGCAGAGGATCGTCGAGGAAATGGCCGAGATGCAGATCGGCATTCGCGACGGCCATATGTATGCGCCGCGCCTGATGAAGCGGCTCAACTTAAGCATGGACAGCGGCGCCGTCCGCGCCTCGCTGGTGCATTACAATACGATTGAGGAAGTTCGGCGTTTCGGCGAGGCGCTGCGTACCGTCATCGCCCGGCTGTCCTGATCGGGCTGTCCGGCTGCGCTTGCGCCGTTCTGGTGGAGCGCGAAAGCGGTTGCACCCGGGCTCTCCAGGCCGGGGCGCAACTGCATGCTTGGGATCAGGTAATCGCCGCCATTCTGCTGCCGATAAGGAATGGGCCGGATTGTCTCGAGCGTCCGCATCCTCTCGCGCAGCCGCTCCGCGACAGGCTCGAAATCGGCTTCCCCAAAACGGTCCACCCTGTAAACCACGAACGGCGGAAGCACGTCGTAGCCCGGATAATAGAGAATTCCGTGATTGATCGGGAACAGCACGTCGTCGATCGGGCCGTTGACGCCGCGGGCAGAATAATGCTCCTCCCAGCCGCCGGTGGTCACGATCAGCATTGCGCGCTTGCCGGCGAGCGTTCCCTCACCAAAGCGGTCACCCCACCGCTTGTCGCTGTGCTCGCCAACGCCATAGGCGAAGCCGTAGGCGTACACGCGATCGACCCAGCCCTTGAGGATCGCCGGCATGGCGTACCACCACAGCGGGAACTGGAGGATCAGGGTGTCGGCCCATAGCAGCTTGTCGATCTCGGCTTTGACGTCATCGGTCAGAGTGCCGCTCGCAAAAGCTTTTTTGGAGGCGCCGGCCGGCAGGAAACGTGCTTCCGGCGGCCACGACGGAAAGTCGGCACGGTCCACCTCGGATTTCCAGCCATCGGCATAGAGGTCGGACACCCGCACCTCGTGGCCCTGGGCCTGGAGTTCCCTGATGGCGACGTCACGCAGCGCGCCGTTGAGCGAACGCGGCTCAGGATGAGCAAAAACAAGCAGGACTTTCATGGGTCTACTCCGAAGAAGGACGATAGACACCAAAGATAGCCAGCCGCGGGCGGATCCACTATATGTAGGAAATGTATAAGATTATGCCGAATAATGGATAGATCGGACGTCACTCTCGAGCGCATGCGCACCTTCGTTCGCGTCGCCGAGCGCGGCAGCCTCTCGGCGGTGGCGCGCGAGCTCGGAGTTGGGCAGTCGACGGTCACACGGCATTTGCGAGAACTCGAGGAGGCCGTCGGCGTGCCCTTGCTCAGCAGGACCACCCGGCGTGTGACGATGACCGATGAAGGCAGCCGTTACTATGCCGACAGCGTCCAGATCCTGCGCCTCGTTGAGCAGGCCGGCGATGAGGCGCGGGGCACGCGCGGCGCGTCGGCCGGCACGATCCGGATATCCTGCACGGCGGCGCTCGGGGTCTTGCACGTCAGCCGGTTGATCTTCGCCTTTCAGGACCGCTATCCCGATATCGGCATCGATCTTAGCCTCACCGACGAGCGCATCGACCTTGTGCGGGAGGGCGTCGACATTGCGCTTCGCCTGGGTCCGCTCACCGACAGCTCGATGAAACTGCGGGCGCTCGGGCAATCCCGGCGTCTGCTGGTGGCGGCGCCGGCCTATCTGGCGGCGCGGGGCAGACCGGCTGTCCCGCAGGGTCTGCCTGGCCATGAAGGCATCCGGATGTCGAACATCGCGGGAAGCGACACACTCACCTTGCAGGGGCCAGGCGGCGAGACCTTTGCGGTGCCCTTTGGCGGTCGATTTCGAGTCGACCATGGGCTTGCCGCGCGCGAAGCCCTTGTCGCCGGACGCGGCATCGCACCCGCCCACCATTGGCTTGTCGACGATCTCCTGACGGCCGGCCGGCTGGAAGTGGTCCTGCCGGGCTGTTTTCCGCCCCCCGTCCCGCTGAGCATGCTGATCGTCCCGGAACGCGCCGGCATTGCCCGGGTGCGGCTGCTGGTCGACTTTCTCGTCGAGCAGATCTCCAGCATTCCGGGGATCGAGAAGCCGTAGCCGGCCGGCAAACCTCGCCGGATCAGGCGGCCTTCTTTTTCGCCAACCTTGCCTTGATGCTGGCGACGTCGGCACGCGGCGTCGCCGCGAACAGCGTCCTGGTGTAGCTGTGCTTGGGGTCGGCGAAGACCTCGTCGCGCGAGCCGTATTCGACCGCCTCGCCGAAATACATCACCATCACGTCGTCGGCGATATAGCGTACCACCGACAGGTCGTGGCTGATGAAAACATAGGTCAGCTGAAACTCATCCTGCAGGTCGGCGAGCAGGTTCAGCACCTGCGCCTGCACCGAAAGATCAAGTGCCGAGACGGGCTCGTCCAGCACCAGAAGGCTGGGGTTGAGCATCAGCGCGCGGGCAATGGCGATCCGCTGGCGCTGGCCGCCCGAAAACATATGCGGGTAGCGATTATAGTGCTCGGGGCCAAGACCGACCTTCTTCAGCATCTTCATGGCGAGATCGCGCCGTTCGTCGGCCGTGCTGTCGGTGTTGATGAGCAGCGGCTCGCCAAGCACGTCGCCGATCTTCTGGCGTGGATTGAGCGAACCATAGGGGTTCTGGAAGACGATCTGCACCTTGCGGCGCATTTCCTTCGACAGACCATCCCTCGCGATGTCGACGTTCTTGCCGTCGATGAAAAGCTCGCCGGAGGTCGCCGGGTCGATCAGGGTGATGATGCGGGCGAGTGTTGACTTGCCGCAGCCGCTCTCGCCGACGATGGCCAGCGTCTTGCCCTTGTCGACGCTGAACGAAACACCCTTGACCGCATGAACCGTACGGGAAGGGCGGAAAAGCCCGCCGCCGACATGATAGTCGCGCACGATGTTCTTGCCTTCGACTACCGTCACGCTCATGAGGCGGTTCCTCCTGCGGATCGGGCTGCGACTACAGATGGGGCCGGCTCGAACAGCATGTCGGAAACAGTCGGCAACCGGTCGCCGACGGCGTTTTCCGGCAGCGCCGACAGGAGCGCGCGCGTGTAATTGCTCCTGGGGGATTCGAACAGCGACAGCACGTCGGCCTCTTCCATCTTGCGGCCCTTGTACTGGACGATGACACGGTCGGCGGTCTCGGCAACCACCCCCATATTGTGGGTGATCATGATCAGGCCCATGCCGTATTTGGCCTGCAGGCCGACCAGCAGATCGAGGATCTGCTTCTGGATGGTGACGTCGAGTGCCGTGGTTGGCTCGTCGGCTATCAAAAGCTTCGGATTACAGGCGATGGCGATGGCAATCATGACGCGCTGGCACTGGCCGCCCGACATCTGATGCGGGAACGAGCCCAGCCGTTCCTCGGGGTCGGCGATGCCAACGAGCTTCATCAGTTCAATGGCGCGCGCCCGGCGCTGAGCACGGTCCATGCCCATATGAAAGCGCAGCACCTCCTCGATCTGGAAGCCGACGGTGAAGCATGGGTTGAGGCTGGCGACCGGTTCCTGGAAGATCATCGAAATGTCCTTGCCGACGATCTTGCGCCGCTCGGATGGGCCGAGCTTTAGCAGGTCGATGCCGTCGAAGGCCATGCGGTCGGCCCTCACCGTCGCCGTGTTGGGCAAGAGCCCCATCACCGCCAGCATCGCCACCGATTTTCCGGAACCGGATTCGCCGACGATCGCCAGCACCTCGCGCGGTTCGACCGACAGGTCGATGCCTTGTACCGCCATGAATGGTCCGGCGGCGGTGTCGAAGGAAACGGTCAGGTTCTTGATCTCGAGAAGAGGCATTGGATCATGACCTCTTCAGCTTGGGGTCGAAGGCATCGCGCAGGCCGTCGCCGATCAGATTGATTGCAAGCACAGTGATCAGGATGGCAAGGCCGGGGAAGGTCACCACCCAAGGCGCGCGCAGGATGAATTCGCGCGCCGAAGCGAGCATCGTGCCCCATTCCGGCGTCGGCGGCTGCGCACCGACACCGAGGAAGCCGAGCGCCGCAGCCTCAAGAATAGCGTTGGAGAAGGACAGCGTGGCCTGCACGATCAGCGGTGCCAGGCAGTTCGGCAAGATCGTCCTCACCATCAAGCGAAGATGACCGGCGCCGGCCACCTTGGCGGAGATCACATATTCGCGGTTCTTTTCGGCCATCACGGCGGCGCGGGTGAGGCGTGCGAAATGCGGCTGCAGCACCAGTGCGATCGCCAACATGGCATTGAACAGGCCCGGGCCGAGGATCGCCACCAGCACCAGCGCCAGAAGCAGCGACGGGAAGGCCAGGATGATATCCATGATGCGCATGATCAGCGTGTCGACCCAGCCGCGGAAATAGCCTGCGAGCACGCCAAGCACGATGCCGCTGGTGAGTGAGAAGACGACGACCACCAGGCCGATGAAAAGAGAAAAACGTGCCCCGAAGATCAACCGCGAAAGCATGTCGCGGCCGACGGCATCGGTGCCGAGCAGGAACATCGATTTGCCGCCTTCCTGCCAGGCAGGAGGCGCCAGCAGTGCATCGCGAAACTGCTCGTCGGGCGAATGCGGGGCGACGAACGGCGCAAAGATCGCGACCAGCACCAGCGCCGAAAACACGACAAGACCGATGACGGCCCCGGTGTTCATCGAGAAGTAATGCCAGAACTCGGCAAACGCCCTTTGCCTGCCGCCTGTCGGGATGGAGGCAGCGGTGGCTTCGGCGGCGGATTCGTCGGTCATCTCACTGCACCCGGATGCGCGGATTGATGACCGCGTAGAGCACGTCGACGATCAGGTTCACCGCCATGACGATCAGCGCGATGATCAGCAATCCGCTCTGCACGACGACATAGTCGCGCTTGCCGATGGCGTCGATCATCCATTTGCCGATGCCTGGCCAGGAAAAAATGGTTTCGGTCAGAATGGCGCCTGCCATCAACGTGCCGACCTGCAGTCCAATGGTGGTGACCACCGGGATCAGCGCGTTGCGAAAAGCATGCAGCCCGATGACACGGCGCGGCGCCAGGCCCTTGGCACGCGCGGTGCGGACATAGTCCTCGCCCAGCACCTCAAGCATCGCCGAGCGCGTCTGGCGCGCTATGACGGCGAGCGGGATCGTCGCCAGTACGATCGATGGCAGGATCAGATGGCTGACGGCGGATTTGAAGGCGCCGCTCCTGCCGGAGATCAGGCTGTCGATGAGCATGAACCCGGTCGTGGGCCTGAAGAAATACTGCAGGCCGATACGGCCGGAAACCGGCGTCCAGCCGAGATAGCCGGAGAAGAAGATAATGAGCAGCAGCCCCCACCAGAAGATCGGCATCGAATAGCCGGTCAGCGCGACACCCATCGTCGCCTGGTCGAACCAGGAGCCGCGCTTGACCGCGGCGAAAATGCCGGCGGGGATGCCAAGCAGGATGGCGATGAGCAACGCCACCGTCGCCAGTTCCAGCGTGGCCGGAAACAGCGCCTGGAATTCGCCGAGCACTGGCCGCTTGGTGGCAATGGATATGCCGAAATCGCCGGTGAGGACCCTGCCGATATATTCCAGGTACTGGATGACATAGGGCCGGTTGTAGCCAAACTGCTCGATGAGCTGGGCGTAGCGTTCGGGGCTGACGCCGCGCTCGCCGGCCAGGGCCAGGATGGGATCGCCGGGCAGAAGCCGGACGAAAGCGAACGCCGCCAGCGATATGCCGAACACGGTCGGGATGATCAAAGCGAGCTTGTGGAGGAGATAACGGAGCATCTTGCTTCATAGAACGGCGGCGCGGGAAGTCCAGCGCCGCCGTTCAATTTCTCAGGACTTATTCGGTGACGTCGACGCCGTCAAACCGATGAATGCCGAGCGGGTCCATAACGAAGCCCGACACCTTCTTGTTCATCGGCATGAAGACCTTGGAGTGGGCGATGGTCAGCCACGGAGCCTCACGCTTGAATACCACCTGAGCTTCCTCGTAGATCTTGGTGCGCTCGGCGACGTCCGTCGTTGCCTTGCCTTTTTTCAGCAAGGCTTCAAATTCCTGGTTGCACCAGATCGCATAATTGGACTGGCCGATGGCATCGCAACCGAGCAGGAAAAAGAAGTTGTCCGGATCGCCATTGTCACCGGTCCAGCCCAGTTGGAAGGCGCCATCGCGATCCTTGGCCTTGCCGCGCTGGCGATACTCGGTCCATTCGTAGCTGACGATCTCCGCCTTGACGCCGACGGCGGCATAGTCGGCCTGGATCAACTCGGCAACGCGCTGGGCGTTCGGGTTGTAGGGGCGGCTGACTGGCATAGCCCAGATCTTCATCGACAGATCCTTGACGCCGGCGTCGGCCAGCATTTTCTTGGCCGCCTCTGGATCATAGGGATCGTCCTTGATGTCCTTGTTATAGGACCACATGGTCGGCGGGATCGGGTTGATGGCCGGCGTGCCGGCACCCTGATAGACCGCGTCGATGATTGCCTTCTTGTTCACCGCCATGTTGAGGGCCTTGCGGACCTCGACCTTATCGAAGGGCGGCTGCGTTGTGTTATAGGCCATGTAGCCGATATTCAGGCCTTCTTGCTCATCGACCTTGAGGTTCGTGTCGGCCTGCAGTCCGGCAATGTCGGCTGGCGCCGGGTACGACATGATATCGCATTCGCCCGCCTTCAGCTTCTGCGCGCGCACGGCGGGATCGGGCGTGATGGCGAAGATCAGATCGTCGATCTTCTGGCGGCCGCCATAGTAGCCGTCCCATGCCGCGTAGCGGATGACCGCGTCGACCTGGTAGTCGACGAACTGGAACGGACCGGTGCCGACCGGCTTCTGGGTGAACTGCTGCCTGGTGCCGGCCTTGTCGAGCTGGTCGGCATATTCCTTGGAAACGATCGAGGCGAAATCCATGCCGAGGTCCGGCAGGAACGCTACTTCAGGCTTGTTCAGCACGAATTTCACCGTCAGGTCGTCGACCTTGACGATTTCCTTCAGGAGATCGGGGAAGCCCATGCCGGTGAAATATTCCCAGCCGGTGCCTTCCAGATAGCTGTACCACGGGCTTTCTTTCTTCCACTGGCGTTCGAAGGAAAAGATCACGTCGTCGGCGTTGAGGTCGCGCGTCGGTGTGAAATAATCGGTCGTCTGGAATTTCACACCCGGGCGAAGCTTGAAGGTGTATTCGAGACCGTCGTCGGAAACCGTCCAGCTCTCTGCCAGGCCGGGCGAGATGGTGGTCTTGCCATGCTCGAACTCGACCAGGCGCGAATAGATGGTGCGCGATGAGGCGTCGAAGTCGTTGCCGCCGCTCCATGGCGACGGGTCGAAGCCGGCCGGCGAAGCCTCCGAGCAATAGACCAGTTGTTTTGCATTGGCCATGCCGCCGAGGACGCTTGCAGCCAGCAACGCGGCTGCAAAAGTCAGTTTCTTTTTCATTGAGCACTCCCTGATGTTCTTCCAAGCCCCTCTATCAGGCTCGCGAAGGCCGCATATAAGCACCGTTTTTCTAGCTTTGGAACTGCTTGTTTGCCTAACCCACGGGAAGCAGAAAAAAATTCCGGCACGCGGCAAATTGTGGAAAAAACGAGCCGAATCCGCAGATCACGACATTATTAGCGACTTCAATTTTTTGTTGATCGGCGATGCCGCCAATTGTGGGAATCGAGCCTTTCGGTTCAAGAGACCCGCGTCCGAAAACCGGTCGCGGCCTAGAGGTTTGACGGCAAGTCTTACCGCACTCCTGGTGGCGAAGGCTTGCATGGCCGCCGCTTGTGGCAATACATAGATAGATGGGCAGCGTGCCGGATTTTCCCGGGTTTCGGGCATCGCGGCAAGCGTTGGGATATCTTTGTTGATCAGGGCGGTGGTGGCGCGCAAGCATGCCGAAACAATAAGAAACGATTGAGGGAGCGACAGGTGGCAAAACCGGCAAAGACAACCAGCGCGGCGAAAGCAAAGGCCGAGGCAACATCGAAAGCAGTCAAGTCAAAAGCGGCCGACGCCAAGCCGGCGGCTACCGCGAAGGCAAGCGCGAAGCCGGCGGCGAAGACCACGGCTGGAACGGCTGCTAAACCGGCAACCCGCAAGATGGCGCCTGCTGCAAAGTCTGCCGCCAAGCCGGCGGCGAAGGCAGTGCCGACAGCGCCCCGACCGTCGGCAGGTCCGGCCAAGAGATTACCAAAGGCGATCATGTCGCTGGCCGCCGGCCTGCCGGAAAAACCGTGGCTCAAGAGTTATCCAAAGATCGTGCCGGCCGAGATCGGCGCTCTGCCCTCCAGCTCGATCGGCGACTTTCTCGTCACCGTGTGCAAGCAGTTTGCGAATCGGCCGGCCTTCGTCTGCATGGGCAAATCGATCACCTATGCCGACCTCGAGCGACAGTCGGCCGCCTTCGGCGCCTATCTGCAATCAACGGGGCTGCAGAAGGGCGCGCGCGTCGCACTGATGATGCCGAATGTGCTGCAATATCCGGTGGCGATCATGGCAGTGCTTCGCGCCGGCTATGTCGTGGTCAACATCAATCCGCTCTACACGCCGCGCGAGCTGGAGCACCAGCTCAAGGATTCCGGCGCTCAAGCCATTGTCATCCTCGAAAATTTCGCTTGCACCCTGCAGGCGGTGATCGCCAGGACCGCGGTCAAGCATATCGTGGTCGCCTCGATGGGCGACATGCTCGGTGGGATCAAGGGACCAATCGTCAACTTCGTTGTACGCCGCGTCAAGAAGATGGTGCCGGCATGGTCGCTGCCCGGCCATGTCAAATTCAGCGCCGCGCTGAAGGCAGGCGCCGGCATGGCCTTCAGGCCCGCAAAGGTCGCGGCCGACGACATCGCCTTCCTGCAATACACAGGCGGCACGACCGGCATCTCCAAGGGCGCGATGCTTTTGCACAGCAACATTTTGGCGAATGTCGCGCAGAACGCGCTGTGGGCCGAAGACGCCTTTACCGTCAAGCCTAAGCCGGCGCATCTGAACTTCCTCTGCGCGCTGCCGCTCTATCACATTTTTGCGCTGACGGCGAACGTGCTGGTAGGCATGCAGCAAGGCGCACAGAATGTCCTCATCCCCAATCCGCGCGACATTCCCGGCTTCGTCAAAGAGCTGCAGAAATACCCGATCCACATCTTTCCGGGCCTCAACACGCTGTTCAATGCGCTGCTCAACAATGAGGATTTTCGCAAGCTCGATTTCAAGCCGCTGATCCTGACGCTGGGTGGCGGCATGCCGGTGCAGAGGGCCATCGCCGAACGCTGGAAGGCGCTGACCGGCTGCCCGATCAGCGAGGCCTACGGGCTTACCGAAACCTCACCGGGGACAACCATCAACAAATTCAGCGACGGCGTTTACACCGGCACGATCGGCCTGCCGCTGCCCTCGACCGAGATCGCCATCCGCGACGACGACGGCAACAATTTGCCGCTCGGCGAAGTCGGCGAAATCTGCATCCGCGGACCGCAAGTGATGGCCGGCTACTGGAACCGGCCGGACGAGACCGCCAAGGTGATGACCGAGGACGGCTTCTTCAAGTCGGGCGACATGGGCTTCATGGACGAGCTTGGCTATACCAAGATCGTCGACCGCAAGAAGGACATGATCCTGGTTTCCGGCTTCAACGTCTATCCGAACGAACTCGAGGAAGTGGTGGCGCAGCATCCGGGCGTACTCGAAGTGGCGGCGATCGGCGTGCCGGACGAGCATTCGGGTGAAGTGCCGAAGCTGTTCGTCGTCAAGAAGGACCCTGGGCTGACCGCCGAAGTGCTGGCGGCTTATTGCAAAGAGAACCTGACCGGCTACAAACGCCCCAGGCATATCGAGTTCCGCACCGAGCTGCCCAAGACACCGGTCGGCAAGATCCTGCGACGGGCGTTGCGGGGCTAAGGCGCAGCTTGAGCGATTGCATCGCCGGCGCCAACGTGGTGGGCATAGGTTCGCGCCCAGACCCGGCAGAGTTCATCCGGGCGAACATGCGGGTCGCGGCAGTACCTGCGATTCCCGAAATTCGGCTTTACACCGCCCATCCGGAAAGCGGGCTCAGGCGGCTTGTCGAGTGGAACCAACACGCTACCGAAGAAGACGGACCTGAACCGGAGCCACCGTATTGGGCCTATGTCTGGGCCGGCGGCGCGGTGCTCGCCCGCCATATTTTCGACCGGCCGGAGACCGTGACCGGCCGTCGCGTGCTCGACCTCGGCGCCGGCTCGGGCCTCGTCGGCATCGCAGCGGCAAAAGCCGGCGCAAGCGCGGTGATCGCGGCCGAGATCGACCGCAACGGCGTTGCCGCGATCGGCCTCAATGCGATGGCGAACGGCGTTGTGATTGCGACGATCGGCGGGGACATAACCAGCGGTCCGCCGCCACCGGTGGATGTCGTGGTGGTCGGCGACCTGTTTTACGCCCATGATCTTGCCGGCCGGGTCGTTCCCTTCCTCGACCGCTGCCTCGCTGCCGGCATCGAGGTGCTGGTCGGCGATCCGGGCCGCGCCTATCTGCCCCGCTCGCGGCTTCGCCTGCTGGCCGAATACGAGGTGCCGGATGTCGGCGAAGGCAGGAATGCGGCGATGAAACCGAGTGGCGTGTTCTCGTTCGGACAGTTTAGCTGCGAGTCTAGACCGTCTCGCTGACTCGGGCCGCAAGAAAATCGGGCAGATCGGCAACTGAATCGAGGATGACGTCGGCGATCTGCGACAGCGATTCCCGTGTGCCGGTGCCGGACAGCACGCCGATCGCCAGGCCACAGCCGCCGGCCCGCGCCATCTCCAGATCGTGGCGATTGTCGCCGACCATTGCGATCGTCGCCGGCCTGAGCCCTGTCAGATCCGAGAAGGCAAGGATCGTATCCGGCGCCGGTTTTGGATTGGCCACCGCATCGTAACCATAGGCGGCGTCGAAAAGCTGCGCGACGCCCAGAGTGACCAAGGTCTTTTCCGCGCCGCTGGTCGAGTCGTTGGTGGCGACGCCAAGCCGGTAGGATTTTCTGTGAAGCAGGCCAAGCGTCTCGACCACGCCCGGTAGCGCCACTGCCATTGCCGATCCCTGCGCCGAAGTGATGGCGTTGAAGCGGGCGACGGCAAGCATCTGGTCCTCGTCGGACAGCCGTGGAAACCACAGCTCGACGACGTCCATGTTGGTCCCCGAGGCAAAAATCGAATCCGGCTTGAAGCGCTTGCTGGCGAAGTCGAAGCCCGCCGCCGCAAGCAGCCTGTCTGCTTTCCAGCGATCGCCTTCGGCCGCATCCATCGCCATGAAGTCGGCGATGCCCAGCCATGTCGCGTTGAAATCTACGAGCGTGCCGTCCTTGTCGAACAATATTCCCTTGATGTCCGCCAAGCTTTTCACTCCAGGCCGCGCAAGCGGTGGATGTATTCCACCAGTCCGGCAGTCGAGGCGTCCCGCTTTGCGGCGTTCTCCTTGCCTTCAACGACGGGCAGCAGCCCGGTCGCCAGTTCCTTGCCGAGTTCGACGCCCCATTGGTCGAAGGAGTTGATGTTGAACAGCGTGCCTTCGACGAAGACGCGGTGCTCGTAGAGCGCAATCAGCCGTCCGAACGTGTGGGGGTCGAGCTTTCTGTAGAGGATCGTCACCGAGGGGCGGTCGCCGGAGAAGACGCGGTGCGGAGCAATCCTGTCGACATCAGCCGGCTTCATGCCTTTCGCCAGCATCTGTGCGCGGGCTTCCTCCAGCGTGCGGCCCTTCATGAAGGCTTCCGACTGCGCCAGGCAATTGGCAAGCAGAAGGTCGTGGTGATGCTTCAGTTCCGGCTCGTGGCCTACGGCAGCGGCGAGGAATTCGACCGGAATGAAATCGGTGCCCTGATGCAGAAGCTGGAAGAAGGCGTGCTGGCCATTGGTGCCGGGCTCACCCCAGACCAGCGGGCCGGTCGGCGTCGTCACAGCGCCGCCGTCCAGGGTGACGCTCTTGCCGTTCGATTCCATGTCGAGCTGCTGCAGATAGGCCGGGAGCCTGGACAGACGCTGATCGTAAGGGATGACGGCGCGAGCGGGGTATTTGCAGATCACGCGGTGCCACCAGCCGATCAGCCCCATCAGCGCCGGCAGGTTCCTCGCCAGCGGCGCGGTGCGGAAGTGCTCGTCCATTTCATGGGCGCCTTCGAGAAAGGCGCGAAAATCCTTCGGGCCGATGGCGATCATCACCGGCAGGCCGATCGCACCCCAGACGGAATAGCGGCCGCCGACCCAGTCCCAGAAGCCGAAGACGCGATCGGGCGCGATGCCGAACTTGGCGACCAGGTCGAGCGCCGTCGAGACGGCGGCGAAGTGCTTGCCGACCGCTTCCTTGCCGAGCGCCTTCTCGACCCATCCGCGCGCGGTCTCGGCATTGGTCATAGTCTCGACCGTGGTGAAGGTCTTGGAGGCGATGATGAACAGGGTGGTTTCGGCGGAAAGTCCCTTCAGCGTGTCGTGGATATGCGCACCGTCGATATTGGATACGTAATGCGCGCGCGGCCCGTCATGATAGGGCGCCAGCGCCAGCGTCGTCATGGCAGGGCCGAGATCGGAGCCGCCGATGCCGATGTTGACGATGTCGGTGATCTTCTTGCCGGTCGCGCCGGCCGCCTTGCCGGAACGCACCGCGTCGGCGAAGGCACCCATCGCGTCGAGTACGGCAAGGACTTCCGCCTTCACGTCCTGGCCGTCGAGCACGATGCCCTTGCCGGTCAGGTTGCGTAGTGCCGTGTGCAGCACGGCGCGGCCTTCGGTGACATTGATCTTCTTGCCGGCAAACATCGCGTCGCGCCGGCCTTCGAGGTCGGCGGCCTCGGCCAGCTTCTCCAGCAACTCCATCGTCCGCGCATCGACCGCACATTTCGACCAGTCGAGCAGCACGTCGCCGTCGCTGGCGGAGAATTTCTCGAAGCGCTGCGGATCGGCGGCGAAAGCCTCGCGCATCGAGCCCGATTTGGCCGCACGATGATCGCGCAACGCGCCGAGCTGCTTTTGAAAGGACGGTTGATCCACTGCCTCGCTCCGGTTCTTGAGGTGCATCTTATCAGGCCGGATGTTTCCGGCGCGTGTCGTCGCGGCAAACTATCGGGTCGAATTCCATCTGTTTCAATGCGCAGCGATGCCGCAGCGCAGCGCGGGCCGGCGCAAAGGATCACTGGCATAAATCCCAGCGATCAGAAAAATTGATTGGCGCAACACCTTGTGCCACCGGTACATTCGACTGGTCCAGCCAAGTGAAAAAAGCTGGCCATCGAGGAACATCTCCCATGCCACAGCGAAACGACACGGCCATATGGTCCGGCCTGTTCCGGATTTCGGCGGACTCCGGTCAGACCCTGCAGGCGCAGATCCGCCAGGCGATCGTCGCCGCCATCCTCGACCGGCAGATCGCGGCTTCGATGCCGCTTCCGTCCTGCCGGATTCTTGCGGAAAAACTCGGCGTAGCGCGCGGCACCGTGGTGCTGGCGTTCCAGCAGCTGGTCGACCAGGGCTTTCTGGTGGCGCGCGAGCGCCGCGGCCATTTTGTCAATCCCGAGGTGCTGGCGACGCCGGCCAAGCCGCACCAGAAGGCGCCCGACCAGGCCAACGAGATCGACTGGAAGGCGCGCCGGCAGATCGCAGCGAGCGACATGCCACCGCCGGCCAAGCACGACAACTGGATCAAGTCGTCCTACCCCTTCGTCTACGGCCAGTTCGACCCGGCGCTGTTCCCGACCGCCGAATGGCGCGAGTGCAACCGCATGGCGCTGGCGGTGCTCGAAATCCGCAACTGGGCATCCGACATGGTCGACCGCGACGATCCGCTCCTGATCGAGCAGATCCAGGCCCGGCTGCTGCCGCGGCGCGGCATCTTCGCCAATCCGGACGAGATCATCGTGACGCTGGGCGCGCAGAACGCGCTTTACATGCTGGCCACGCTGTTGATGACCAAGGGCTCCAAGGTGGCGATGGAAGACCCCGGCTATCCCGATGCACGCTCGATCTTCCGGCTGGCCGGCGCCGATATTCAGCCGGTTCCAGTCGACCACTCCGGCATCGTAACCTCTGCTATTCCCACTGATTCCGGCTTCGTCTTCGTCACGCCCAGCCACCATTGCCCGACCATGGTGCCGCTGTCGGCGGAGCGGCGGCAGGATCTTCTGGCGCGCGCCAACCGGCACAACCAGATCATCATCGAGGACGGCTATGACAGCCAGCTCCTGGACGAGGCGCCGCAGCAGGCGCTGAAGAGCCTCGATCGGTCCGGCCGCGTCGTCTACGTCGGCTCGATGTCGAAGACGCTGGCTCCCGGCCTCAGGCTCGGCTACATCGTCGCCTCGGCCGGGCTGATCTCCGAGCTTCGGGCGCTACGCCGCTTCATGCTGCGCCATCCGCCGGCCAACAACCAGCGTGCCGTGGCGCTCTTCCTGTCGCTCGGCCATCACGAGGCGCTGGTGCGACGGCTGTCGAGCGCCTTCGACGAGCGGCGCAAGCGTCTGGTCCATGCGATTTCCGCCTTCCTGCCTGAGTGGCGCTCGACCGATTCGGCCGGCGGTACGTCGCTCTGGCTCGAGGGGCCGCGCGGCACCGATTCGCGCGGACTGGCGGAGGCCGCGGCCTCGCGCAGCGTCATCATCGAGCCCGGCGACCGCTTCTTCGACCGCACCGAAAAGCCTTCGCGTTTCATGCGCTTGGGCATTTCATCGATCGCGCTGCAGCACATCGAACCCGGCATCCGCGAACTGGCGACGGCAGCTGGACGCAGGCCGGCAGCGGCTTGATCACCCTTCCCCGACCGGAGCCGGCGCATGTGGCGCGGCTCCGGTTCTTTAGCACCTTGGCATATGCGACGGGATCGGCTGGCACATAGGCTGTGCCAATGCCGGCGGCATAGTCGGAGTATAGGGGACGAAGCAGGCAGATGGTGGACCAACCGCCGCGCCCGCTCCGCAGCTAAAGTTGGAGTGCCTTCATGCCAATGGCCCATGAGAAGCAGGACGTGTCCGCAGACCAGCGTTCGCGGCGGTCCGGCGGGCGCGAGGCGCGCCGCGCCATGCGGGCGGCACCGCTTGCCGACGACGTCAAGCCGGTGCGCGCCGGCCTCGAAGGCGGGAGCTACAGCCCGCTCAGCGGCAATGATTGCGAACGTATCCACGAGGCCGTGCTTACCCTTCTGGAGACGGTCGGCTTCGCTAATGCCATCCCCTCCTGCATCGAGGCACTGACCAAGGCGGGTGCGACCCTCGGTGAGGACGGCCGCCTGCGCTTTCCTCGCGGCCTTGTGCTCGACACCATCAAGAAAGCGGCGCGGCATTTCACCCTGCACGGCCAGTATCCGAAGCACGACATGGTGATCCAGGGCAAGCGTGTGCATTACGGCACGGCTGGTGCTGCGGTGCATCTGGTCGATGTCGAAAAGCGTGAGTATCGCGAGTCGCTGCTGCAGGACATTTACGATGCCGCGCGCCTGGTCGAAGGGCTCGACAACATCCATTTCTTCCAGCGGCCGATGGTGCCGCGCGACATTCCCGACCCGCTCGATATGGATTTCAACACGCTCTACGCCTGCGTCTTGGGTACGTCGAAGCATGTCGGCACCTCGTTTACCGTGCGCGAGAACGTCAAGCCGGCGCTCGATATGCTCTATGCGATCGCGGGCGGCGAAGCGAATTTTCGCGCCCGGCCTTTCGTCTCCAATTCGAACTGCTTCGTCGTGCCCCCAATGAAGTTTGCCGAGGACGCCTGGGGCGTTCTCGAAGCCTGCGTCGAGGGCGGCATTCCGATCCTGCTGCTGTCGGCAGGACAGGCGGGTGCGACGGCACCGGCGGCGATTGCGGGCGCCGTGGTGCAGGCAGTCGCCGAAGTGCTCGTCGGCCTTATCTATGTCAACGCGATCAAGCCCGGCCATCCGGCGATCTTCGGCACCTGGCCGTTTGTCTCGGATCTCAGGACCGGCGCCATGTCGGGGGGTTCGGCCGAGCAGGCGGTGCTGACCGCGGCCTGCGCGCAGATGGCGCAATTCTACGACCTGCCGGGCGGTTCGGCCGCCGGCATGACAGATTCGAAACTGCCTGACATTCAGTCCGGCTACGAAAAGGGCATAACCGACGTGATGGCCGGTCTCGCCGGCCTCAACCTGGTCTATGAGTCGGCCGGCATGCATGCCTCGCTGCTCGGCTTCTGCCTGGAGAGCCTGATCATCGACAATGACATGCTCGGCCACTGCCTGCGCTGCGTGCGCGGCATCGAAGTGACGGACGAGTCGCTGTCGATCGACACCATTGCCGATGTCTGCCTGAAAGGGCCGGGCCATTATCTGGGCAACGAGCAGACGCTGCGGCTGATGCAGACCGAATATTTCTATCCGGCCGTCGGCGACCGCTTTTCGCCGAAGGAATGGAATGAGAAAGGCAGGCCCGATATCCTGCAACGGGCGATCATCGAGAAGAAACGCGTGCTTGCCGAACGCTTCCCGCGCCATGTGCCAAAACCGGTCGACGACAAATTGCGCGCCCGCTTCGGCGATATGATCAAGCTGCCGCGCGACAGAATGGGCGGCTGAGCGTTACCCGCTCGCCGCCAGCAACAACACACCGGCCAGCGCCGATCCGGCAAGCGTCGGCAGCATGCCGATCTTCAGCTTCAGGATGGCGATCATCGAGGCACAGGAAAGCAGCGCCGCGCGCCAGTCTATCGATGAAAGCACCGGCACGTCCATTCCAAGCCCGACATTGCGCACTTCGCCGAAGATGACGTGCAAGCCGAACCATAGAGCGAGGTTCATGATGACGCCGACGACGGCGGCGGTGATCGCACCGAGCGCCGCCGACAGTGCCTTGTTGCCGCGCAGCGCTTCGATGTAAGGCGCGCCAAGGAATATCCACAGGAAACATGGGGTAAACGTCGCCCACAGCGTAAGCAGCGCTCCAAACAATCCGGCAAGAAGCGGCGCGAGCGCGCCGGAGTGGCGGAAGGCGGCGACGAAGCCGACAAACTGCAAGACCAGGATCAACGGGCCGGGCGTGGTTTCGGCAAGCCCAAGGCCGTCGACCATTTCACCGGGTGCCAGCCAGCCGAAGGACTCGACCGCTGCCTGCGCGACATAGGCAAGCACGGCGTAGGCCCCACCAAAGGTGACGACCGCCATGACACTGAAGAAGCCACCGATTTGCGTCCAAACGCTGGCAGGGCCGGTGACAGCCCAGACGAGCAGAACAGGCCCGAGCCAGATCGGCAGCCAGATCGCCAAAGTGCGCGGCGCATGCCATCGCGTCGGCCTGACGTGGGTCAGTTCGCCGCGCTCGAACATCAGATCGACCGCGCCCTTGATGTCGGGAACATCGCCCTTGCCCTGTGGTGCGCCGGAAAAAAATGCCGGCGCACTACGGTTGCCGATCCAGCCTGCCAGGCCGGCAAGCAGCACGATCAGCGGAAACGGCACGTTCAATGCGTAGATGGCGATGAAGGCGGCGAGTGCGATCGACACCATGACCGGGTTTTTCAGCGCGCGTCTGCCGATCCGGATCACCGCCTCGATGACAATGGCGAGCACGGTTGCCTTGACCCCGAAAAACAGCGCCGCGACGAGTGGTACATCGCCATAGAGCGCATAGAGGCTGCTCAGGACGAGCATTACAAGCGCGCCCGGCACGACGAAGAGAATGCCGGCAACAAGGCCGCCGACCGTTTCGTGCAGCAACCATCCGATATAGATGGCAAGCTGCTGGGCCTCGGGGCCAGGCAGCAGCATGCAGTAGTTCAACGCATGCAGGAAGCGCTGTTCGCCGATCCAGCGCCGTTCCTCGACCAGTTCCTTGTGCATGAGCGCGATCTGCCCGGCCGGGCCGCCAAAGCTGAGCACCCCGATTTTCGCCCAGACCTTCACGGCCTGCCGGAAGCTCGGCACAACCGGCTCCCGGATCTCCGCCGGCTTTTTCGAAAGGACGGCGCTCACGATGGTTTGCCCTTGCCGAGACTGACTGCGCCGGCGGCCGGCCAGTTATGCGTCTCCTCGGTGGCATCGCGGCACCAGCGGAAGAACGCATCGTAGAGCAGCATGCCGGCCTCGAGCTGCTCCAGATCGTCGCGAAACATCCGTGACAGGCCAAGCGAGGCGGCCAGGAACCCGGCCGCCTGTGGAACAAGATCGAGGCTCGCAGTATCGGCAGCGCGTATGATCGTGGCCAGGCGATCGAGCGCTTGGGATTTAAGCCCGAACTCCTCGATCATGGTGTCGAAGGTGCAGCGTTCGCCGCGGTGGCTCCAGAACACGTTCTCGATGTCGAAAGGCACGGCCTGAAAGCGATCGGCGACGGCCGACACTTCAGCCGGCTCGACGAAGAGAAAGACCGCGTGAGGATCGATGAAGCGCCGGATCAGCCAGGGGCAGGCGATGCGGTCGACCTTCGGGCGCGTACGCGTCACCCAAACGGTGCGGCCCTTGGCGTCGGCGGGCGGTATCTTGTCGGCGTGAACGAGAAGGCCCTTGGCATCGCGCCATGCTTCAAACCCGCCGTCGAGCGATTCGGCGGCTATGCCCTCGTGGCGCAGCCATGCGGCCACGCCTTGCGAGAGCTTTTTCCCCTGCTGGCAGACGACTGTCACTTGCCTGCCGGCGAAGTCGGCAGCCCAGTTCGAGACAGTCCTGAAATCACGCCAATCCGACCCCGGCAGCAGGCGCGGATCGGCGTTGTAGTCATCATCGATGCGGACGTCGATGATTGCGGGTGCACCCGGCAGCCCAATCAGACGGGACAGTTGCGATACAGTGATAGCGGTTGTTGACGGCATGGCGTCCACCTCCTTGAAAGAGAAGCTTGGACGCGAACGTTGGGCTGACGCCTCACGGGGTCGTCGCGATGCACCCCTTGCGATGATCGTGGATTTGTCACGCTCGCTTGTCAAGCATTTGTCCCTGCTATCGCAGGACAATCGTTTTTGACAAACGATCGCGTCCAACTCTGTGCCGGGCATTTCTCCCCGTTAGCGGGCTGTTAACGGGGAGAAATGAGGAGACCGCAACACCGGCGACCTGACGGCTGGCCCGTGCGATGGACCCTGGTCAGTGATTGTCCCTCGGCACGCCGCTTGTATGAGCCACATCCTGGTATTTCACCGCCGGCTTCAGCACCATGCCTTCGGAAAACTGGTCGACCATGCCGCGCTGGATTTCCTGCCAGGGCGTCTGGTGCTTCGGATAGTGATAGCCGCCATTGTTCTGCAGCTCGGCGCGGCGCCGCGCGATCTCGTCGTCGCTGACGAGGATGTCGGCGGTGCCCTTGCGCAGGTCGATGCGGACGCGGTCGCCGGTCTTCAGCAGCGCCAGGCCGCCGCCGATGGCGGCTTCCGGCGAGGCGTTGAGGATCGACGGCGAGCCCGACGTGCCCGACTGACGACCGTCGCCGATACAGGCCAGCGCGTGGATGCCCTTTTTGATCAGATAGGCAGGCGGCTGCATGTTGACGACTTCGGCGCCGCCGGGATAGCCGATCGGACCGGCGCCGCGCATGAACAGGATGGTGTGCTCGTCGATGCCCTGTGCCGGGTCGTCGATGCGGGCGTGATAGTCCTCGGGGCCGTCGAAGACCATGGCGTTGCCCTCGAAGGCTTCGGGGTCCTTCGGGTTCGACAGATAGCGCTCGCGGAACTCGGGCGAGATGCCGCTGGTCTTCATGATCGCCGAATCGAACAGATTGCCCTTGAGATTGATGAAGCCGGCATTGGCTTTCAGCGGCTCGGCAACCGTGCGGATGACGTCGAGGTTCTCGTTAACGGCGCCGCGGCAATTGTCGCCGATGGTCTTGCCGTTAGCGGTCGTGGCTTCCGGATAGGGCAGCAGACCGCCCTTCATCAGTTCGGCGATCACGGCCGGCACGCCGCCGGCATGGTGATAGTCCTCTCCGAGATATTCGCCCGTCGGCTGCAGATTGACGATGAGCGGTATGTTGAGGCCGACCTTCTGCCAATCGTCATTGTCGAGCGGCACGCCGAGATGGCGGGCGATGGCGTTGAGGTGGATCGGCGCATTGGTCGAGCCGCCGATCGCCGAGTTGACGACGATGGCGTTCTCGAAGGCCTTACGGGTCATGATGTCGGAGGGCTTCAGATCCTCATGCACCATGTCGACGATGCGCTTTCCGGTCTCGTAGGCGATCTGGCCGCGTTCGCGATAGGGGGCGGGGATAGCGGCCGAGCCCGGCAATTGCATGCCGAGCGCCTCGGCCAGCGAATTCATCGTGGCGGCGGTGCCCATCGTGTTGCAATAGCCGGTCGACGGCGCCGAGGAGGCAACGATATCCATGAACTCGTCATAGCCAATCTCGCCGGCCGACAGGCGCTGGCGCGATTCCCAGACGATAGTGCCGGAGCCGGTGCGCTTGCCCTTGTGCCAGCCGTTGAGCATCGGCCCGACCGAAAGCGCGATAGCCGGGATGTTGACGGTGGCCGCGGCCATCAGCATGGCCGGCGTCGTCTTGTCGCAGCCGATGGTGAGCACCACACCGTCGAGCGGATAGCCGTAGAGCACCTCCACCAGGCTGAGATAGGCAAGGTTGCGATCAAGTGCAGCAGTCGGCCGTTTGCCGGTCTCCTGGATCGGGTGGCAAGGGAACTCGAAAGGGATGCCACCCATCGAGACAATGCCTTCGCGCACGCGCTTGGCCAGTTCGATGTGGTGGCGGTTGCAGGGCGACAGGTCCGAGCCGGTCTGCGCGATGCCGATCAGCGGCTTGCCGGACATCAGTTCGGCCCGCGTCAGCCCGTAATTCAGGTAACGTTCCAGATAGAGTGCCGTCATGCCCGGATTGTCGGGATTGTCGAACCACTCCTGCGAGCGAAATTTTTTCTTGCTGGTGGGGGCGCCTGCCATCGTGGTCTCCGTATTTGTATGACAAATCGATATGACAACGCGCGGGAGCAGGCAAGGGGCACGCGCCATCCGAATCCGCACTTTGGTGCGATAGACACACATCTGCCTCCGCGCTAGTCGGGATCGTGGTTTGTCAGCCCGCTATCCCGGAAAAGCTGGAACGTGTCGCCGCGGACCTACCCGGCCGTTCCGGCCGCCCTCCCCTCAAGGTCCCCTTGGGGGAGGACATCCGCATCACTCGAACACGATGCTCGGCACTGCAGCCTCGGCCGCGCCGCGCTCTTCATTGACGCGGTCCCAAACCTTGGCGGCGATGTCGCGGTAGATTTTCGCCTCGGCGCCATCGGGTTTCGAGACCACCACCGGCGTGCCAGCATCCGAGCTTTCGCGGATGCCCATCTCGAGCGGCACCTCGCCAAGGAAGGTGACCCCGAGACGCTCGGCCTCGCGGCGCGCGCCGCCATGGCCGAAGATGTCGTAGCGTTTTCCCGTATCGGGGGCGAGAAAATAGCTCATATTTTCGACGATACCCAATAGGGGCACGTCGACCTTTCTAAACATGTTGAGGCCTTTGCGCGCATCGATCAGGGCCAGGTCCTGTGGCGTCGAGACGATGACGGCGCCGGCCAGCGGCACCTGTTGGGCCATGGTCAGCTGGGCGTCGCCGGTGCCGGGCGGCATGTCGACGACGAGCACATCGAGCGGTCCCCATTCGACCTCGCGCAGCATCTGCGTCAATGCCGACATCACCATCGGCCCGCGCCAGATCATCGGCGTCTCCTCATCGACGAGAAAGCCCATCGACATGACCTTGAGGCCATAATTCTGCATCGGTTTCAGGATCTTGCCGTCGACGGTCTGCGGCCTGCCACGAATGTTGAGCAGACGCGGCATGGAAGGGCCATAAATATCGGCATCGAGCACGCCGACCCGCAGCCCGTTGGCGGCAAGCCCAAGGGCGATATTGACCGCGGTGGTCGACTTGCCGACGCCGCCCTTGCCGGAAGCGACGGCGATGATGGCCTCGATGCCGGGTACGCCGCGCTTGCCCTGGCTGTGCGAGGCAGGCGCCTGTGGGGCGGGACGGGCAGGTGCGGCTGGTGGAGCGGGCCTCTGAGCCGGTCTTTGCGGAACCGGCGCCTCCATGCCGCCGCCCTTCTTTTCCGCCGTCAGCGCGACCACGGCGCCGGCGACACCGGGGATCGCCTTGACGACACGTTCGGCCGCCGCACGCAGCGGCTCCATCTCCTGGGCACGGGCAGCGGGAACGGTGATCGAGAAGAACACCTTGGCATCGGCAATGAAAATCTCGGAAACCATGCCGAGATCGACGATATTGCCGGTGAAATCCGGCCCATTGACCGTCTTCAGGCGCTCGATAACCATTTCCTTGGTCACGTTTTCATGGGCGGCGGGCATGAGTTTTTCCTCTACTTTTCCGCTCCAGATAATGCAGTTCCGGAACAGAACCAAGCGATGGACCAACAGTTGCAGCGGCGTATTGGGGGAGGAAGCGACCATACGACAGCATTTCCAGCGGGAGTGGCCGTCGCCAAATCGTCAACGCAACCTATTTCAGTGGACATGGAATGACCGCCAGGGAAGGAGACGAATCATGCTCGCAAACAGCAACGCAACGGCCAATCTCGCTGTGAAGGACCTGGCCAAGGCCAGGGCTTTTTACGAAGGAACGCTCGGCCTGAAAGAGGTGCACAATGAGGGTGGGGAACTGATCGTCTATGAAAGCGGCGATACCGCCATCAACGTCTACCGTTCGAACTTCGCTGGGACCAACAAGGCCACGGCTGTGACCTGGACGGTCGGCGACGAACTCGGCAAAATCGTCAAGGCGTTGAAATCGAAGGGCGTCGCCTTCGAGCACTACGATATGCCCGGCCTGGCGCTGGAGGGCGATGTCCATGTCGGCCAGGGCATGAAGGTCGCGTGGTTCAAGGATCCGGACGGCAACATCCTGAACCTTGTGGACAGGTAGTCGCCGCGCCAGAGGCGGCTCCAGGCGCTGGCCCGTTCGCATCACTTTGCCAGGCCGACCGCGAGGTAGGTGAGAGCCGCGATGGCCGCGGTTGCCGGCAAGGTGACGATCCATGCCACCACGATGTTGCCGGCAATGCCCCAGCGAACGGCGGAGACGCGGCGGGCGGCGCCGACGCCGATGATGGCGCCGGTGATCGTGTGCGTGGTCGATACAGGAATACCGAGCCAGGTGGCGGCGAACAGGGTAATCGCACCGCCGGTCTCGGCGCAGAAACCCTGCATCGGGTTCAGCCGGGTGATCTTAGAGCCCATGGTGTGGACGATGCGCCAGCCGCCGAACAATGTGCCCAGCGCCAGCGCCGACTGACAGGTGATGACGACCCACAGCGGCACGTAAAAATTCGCGCCGAGCATGCCTTGCGAATAGAGGAGCACGGCGATGATGCCCATGGTCTTCTGCGCGTCGTTGCCGCCATGGCCGAGCGAATAGAGCGAGGCGGAAAAGAACTGCATGACGCGGAAGGTGCTGTCGACGGCAAACGGTGTCTGCCGCAGGAACAGCCAGGAGACCGCGAGGATCAGGACGAGCGCCAGCAGAAAGCCTGCCGCCGGCGATAGCACGATCGCCGCCGTGGTCTTGCCCAACCCGGCCCAGACGATGGCGCCGGTGCCTGCCTTGGCGACGCCGGCGCCGACCAAACCGCCGATCAGCGCGTGCGAACTGCTGGACGGGATGCCGACGAGCCAGGTGACGATGTTCCAGACGATGGCGCCGACAAGTGCTGCGAAGATCACTGCCGGCGTGACGATGCTGGCGTCGATGATGCCGGTTCCGAGCGTCTCCGCCACGTGGAGACCGAAGAACATGAAGGCGATGAAATTGAAGAAGGCCGCCCAGAACACCGCATAATGCGGCCGCAGCACCCGGGTGGAGACGATCGTGGCGATGGAGTTGGCGGCATCGTGCAGGCCGTTGAGGAAATCGAAGAACAGCGCGACGACGACAAGGCCGACCAGCACGGGAAAGGCTATCGCGGCTTCCACTATACGTTCTCGATGACGATGCCGCTGATTTCGTTGGCAACGTCCTCGAAGCGGTCGACCACCTTCTCCAGCTGGCCGTAGATCTCGCTGCCGATCAGATAGGCCATCGGGTCGCTGCGGCCATGCCGCTTGAACAGGTCCTTCAGGCCTTGCTCGTGCAGGTCGTCGGCCCGGCCTTCGGCGCGCATGACTTCCTCGGCGATGGCATTGAGGCGCACCGTGTGCGCCCCGACCTTGCCGAGCAGCGGGATCGCCTCGGCCACCAACTTGGCGGCCTCGACGATGACGCCTCCCATTTCCTGCATCAGCGGGTCGAATTCCTTCTTCTCGAACAGCCTTACGGTCTTGACGGTCTTGTGCATCATGTCGATGGCATCATCCATCGACTGGATCAGGTCCTTGATGTCGCCGCGATCGAAGGGCGTGATGAAGGAGCGCCGCACCGCAAGCAGCACCTCCGCGGTGATCTGATCGGCTTCGTCCTCGAGATCGATGATCGTCTGACACCAGCGGTCGATGTCGTTGCCCTGCAGAAGCTGCTGCAGTGCCTCGGCGCCACCGACCACGGTGCGGGAATGCCGCTCGAACAGGTCGAAGAAGCGATCTTCGCGCGGCAAAAGCTTGCGGAACCAGCCCAGCATGTTCGGTCTCCCGTCGTGTCCAGTCCACGACCCCGTCTGATCCACATAGCGCCGCATTCCATTGCGGGAAACAGTAAGCCGGCTGAAAGATGTGGATGCGGACGATTTACACAGGCGGCTTGCGGCCGAAGGCGATTTCCACGACCTTGCGCGCTACGACAGGACATATCGTCCGTGACAGGCTCCCGACGGCATGATCGACAAGCTGGAATTCTTCATAGCACTTGCCAAGGAAGAGCATTTCGGCCGGGCGGCCGAAGTATGCGGCGTCACCCAGCCGACACTTTCGGCCGGCATCAAGCAGCTGGAGGGCCAGCTCGGCGTGATGCTGGTGCTGCGCGGCTCGCGCTTCCAGGGGCTGACGCCGGAAGGCAAACAGGTGCTGGTGTGGGCGCGCCGCATCGTCGGCGACAGCAGGACCATGCGCGAGGAGATGCGGGCGGCGCGTCACGGCCTGTCAGGGCGTATCCGCATCGCGGCGATCCCGACGGCGCTGGCCATGGTGGCGCGATTGACGACGCCGTTTCGGGCAAAACACCCCGGCGTCACCTTCTCGGTGCTGTCGCGGACCTCGATCGAGGTGCTGTCGCTGCTCGGCAATTTCGATATCGACGCCGGCATCACCTATCTCGACAACGAGCCGCTCGGACGCGTCACCAGCGTGCCGCTCTATGACGAGCGCTATCAGCTGATCACCGCCGTCGGGAACCCGTATTTCGACCGCGACAAAGTGACATGGGCCGAGCTCAGTCAGCTGCCGCTCTGCCTGCTGACGCCGGACATGCAGAACCGCCGCATCATCGACCAGCATCTGGCCGAAGCCGGCGTGCAGGTGCGGCCGACATTGGAATCCAACTCGATGATCGTGCTGTTCTCGCATATCCGCACCGGCAAATGGTCGTCCATCATGCCGCTTAACCTTGCGGAAACGTTCGGCTTTTCCGAGCCGATCCGGGCTATCCCGATCGTCGAGCCGGATGCCAGCCACACCGTCGGGCTGGTGGCGGCGCCGCGCGAACCGCACACGCCGCTGGTCTCGGCGCTGTTGGACGAGGCAATGGCGCTGGCGGACGATTTCCGCACCCGTCGCTAGGCTAGACAATGCTGGTGACCGCGAACGATAGAAAATTTCTATCGAGCAACGGATCGGCTTTATTGATTTAACGGGTTTCCTCTGATTTCCTAAGCACTTAGCGGAAGACCGCCACGACCAGGGAGGGCGCTGCATGACGATGCAGCCTGCAAGTACCGAGATCGCATCGCGCACCGCGGCGATCATCCACGAGCTGAAAGGCCTCGAAGGCCCGCTGTTGCCGATCCTGCACGGCATACAGGAAGAGTTCGGCTATGTGCCGCAGGGTGCGCTGCCGGTCATCGCCGAGGCGCTGAACATCTCCAGGGCCGAGGTGCATGGCGTCGTCACCTTCTATCACGATTATCGCAGCCAGCCGGCCGGCCGGCATGTGCTGAGGCTCTGCCAGGCGGAAGCCTGCCAGTCTATGGGTTCGGATGCGATTGCCGCCAGGCTCAAAGCATTGCTGGGCATAGGCTTCCACGAGACAACCCGCGACGGTTCGGTGACGCTGGAGCCGGTCTATTGCCTCGGCCTTTGCGCCTGCTCGCCGTCGGCGATGCTGGACGGCGAGGTGATCGGGCGGCTCGACGACGAAAAGCTCAATGAAATCGTTGCCGAGGTGCGCTCATGATCCCGCGTATCTATATTCCCGGCGATTCCGGCGCGCTGGCGCTGGGTGCGGAAAAGGTTGCCAAGGCGGTTCGGGCGGAATTGGCCGAGCGCGGCATCGAGGCCAAGATCGTGCGTAACGGCTCGCGCGGTGCCTATTTCCTCGAGCCGATGGTCGAGGTGGCAACGGCCAATGGCCGTGTCGCCTATGGGCCGGTGAAGCCATCCGACGTCAAAAGCCTGTTCGACTGCGGCTTCCTCACCGGCGGTCACCACAAGCGCTGGCTCGGCGCTCCCGACAAGATCCCATTCCTGGCGAGGCAGACGCGGCTGACCTTTGCGCGCTGCGGCGTCACCGATCCGCTGTCGCTCGATCACTACAAGGCGCATGGCGGGCTGAACGGCCTGCAGAATGCAGTGGCGATGACGCCGGCCGAAATCGTCAAGCAGGTGACCGAGTCCGGGCTGCGCGGTCGTGGCGGCGCCGGCTTCCCGACCGGCATCAAATGGAAGACGGTGCTCGATACGTCGGCCGACCGCAAATATATCGTCTGCAATGCCGATGAAGGCGATTCCGGCACGTTCGCCGACCGCATGATCATGGAAGGCGACCCTTTCGTGCTGATCGAAGGCATGGCGATCGCCGGCATCGCCACCGGCGCGACCAAGGGCTTCATCTATATCCGCTCCGAATATCCGCATGCGGTGGCGGTGATGCAGAAGGCCGTCGAGATCGCCCGCAAGGCCGGCGTGCTCGGCGTCAATGTGCTCGGCTCGGCCAATTCATTCGACATGGAAGTCCGCGTCGGCGCCGGCGCCTATGTTTGCGGCGAGGAGACGGCGCTGCTCGACAGCCTCGAAGGCAAGCGCGGACAGGTGCGGGCCAAACCGCCACTGCCGGCGCACAAGGGCCTGTTCGGCAAGCCGACGGTGATCAACAACGTCATCTCGCTGGCCTCGGTGCCGGTGATCATGGACAAGGGCGCCGCCTTCTACAAGGATTTCGGCATGGGCCGTTCGCGCGGCACCATCCCGATCCAGATTGCCGGCAACGTCAAATATCCCGGTCTCTATGAGGCGGCGTTCGGCATGACGTTGGGTGAGATAGTCGACGATATCGGCGGCGGCACGGCGACCGGGCGTCCGGTCAAGGCTGTGCAAGTGGGTGGCCCGCTCGGCGCCTATTTCCCGCGCGCCCTGTTCGACACGCCATTCGACTACGAAGCGTTTGCCGCCAAGGACGGGCTGATCGGCCATGCCGGCATCGTCGTTTTCGACGACAGCGCCGACATGCTGAAGCAGGCACGCTTTGCCATGGAATTCTGCGCTATCGAAAGCTGCGGCAAGTGCACGCCGTGCCGCATCGGCTCGACGCGTGGCGTCGAGGTGCTGGACCGGCTCGCCCAGAACATCGAACCGGAAAAGCAGATCGCACTGGTCACCGACCTTTGCAACACGATGAAGTTCGGCTCGCTTTGCGCTCTCGGCGGCTTCACCCCATATCCAGTGATGAGTGCACTCAACCATTTCCCGGACGACTTTCGGCCGACGCCGGTCGCCGAAGCAGCGGAATAGGAGCGGACAAGGCATGAACGCGGCATTCGACATCAAATCGCTGGTCCAGGAAATCGACTACGGCACACCCGCCTCCGAAGCCGAACAGCAGGTAACGCTGACAGTCGACGGCAAGTCGGTGACGGTGCCGGCGGGCACCTCGATCATGCGCGCTTCGATGGAAGCGGGCGTTGAAATCCCGAAGCTGTGCGCGACCGACATGCTGGATTCGTTTGGCTCCTGCCGGGTCTGCCTCGTCGAGATCGACGGGCGCGGCGGCACGCCGGCCTCGTGCACGACGCCGGTCGGCGAGGGCATGGTCGTGCACACACAGAGCGACCGGCTGAACGCCATTCGCCGCGGCGTGATGGAACTCTACGTCTCTGACCACCCGGTGGCGTGGGGCGAGAAGGCCGGCACCGGCGCCAGCGAGTTCGACAAGGTCGTCAGGACGGTCGGCCTGACCGAGAACCGCTATGGCGTGGACGGGCGCAACCACGTCAAGCAGGAAAACGGCGTGGCGCCCGGCCATGGCTCGCTGACCATCGACTATATCGCCCGCGATGAATCCAACCCCTATTTCACCTACGATCCGGCGCAATGCATCGTCTGCTCGCGCTGCGTGCGCGCCTGCGAGGAGGTACAGGGCACGTTCGCGCTGACCATCGAGGGCCGCGGCTTCGAATCCAGGGTCTCGGCCGGCCTGCACGAGGCGTTCGTCGATTCCGAGTGCGTCTCTTGCGGGGCCTGCGTGCAGGCCTGCCCGACCGATGCGCTGAGGGAGAAGACCGTGCTGGCGAAAGGCCTGCCCGAGCGCTCGACCGTCACCACCTGCGCCTATTGCGGCGTCGGCTGCTCGTTCAAGGCCGAGGTCAAGGGCGACGAGGTCATCCGCATGATGCCCTACAAGGCAGGCAAGGCCAACCACGGCCACTCCTGCGTCAAGGGCCGCTTCGCCTATGGCTATGCGACGCACAAGGACCGTATCCTGAAGCCGATGATCCGCGAGCGGGTCAGCGATCCGTGGCGCGAAGTGTCGTGGGAAGAGGCGCTCACCCACACGGCGAATGAATTCCGCCGCATCCAATACCAGTACGGCCGCACCTCGATCGGCGGCATCACCTCCTCGCGCTGCACCAACGAGGAGACCTACCTCGTCCAGAAGCTTGTCCGGCAGGGCTTCCGCAACAACAATGTGGACACCTGCGCCCGGGTCTGCCATTCGCCGACCGGCTATGGTCTCGGCCAGACCTTCGGCACCTCAGCCGGCACGCAGGATTTCGATTCGATCGAGCAGACGGACGTGATCCTGCTGATCGGCGCCAATCCGACCGATGCGCATCCGGTGTTCGCTTCGCGCATGAAAAAGCGCATGCGCGAGGGCGCCAAGCTGATCGTGCTCGATCCGCGCCGCACCGACATCGTGCGCTCGGCCCACGTCGAGGCGCAGTTCCATCTGCCGCTGAAGCCGGGCACCAACGTCGCCATGCTGACCGCACTTGCCCATGTCATCGTCACCGAGGGCCTGTTCGACGAGGCCTTCATCCGCGAGCGCTGCGACTGGGACGAGTTCCAGGACTGGGCATCGTTCGTGGCGCTGCCGGAAAACAGCCCGGAAGTGATCGGCCAGCTTGCAAATGTCGATCCCGACGACATACGCGGCGCGGCGCGGCTCTACGCCCGCGGCGGTAACGGCGCGATCTATTACGGCCTCGGCGTGACCGAGCACAGCCAGGGCTCGACCACCGTCATCGCCATTGCCAACCTCGCCATGGCGACCGGCAATATCGGCCGGCCGGGCGTCGGCGTGAACCCGCTGCGCGGCCAGAACAATGTGCAGGGCTCTTGCGACATGGGCTCGTTCCCGCACGAGCTTCCCGGCTATCGCCACATTTCAGGCGACGCGGTGCGCGCCATCTATGAGAGCCTGTGGGGCGTCAAGCTCGACGACGAGCCCGGCCTGCGCATCCCCAATATGCTGGATGCGGCCGTCGACGGCTCGTTCAAGGGGCTCTATGTGCAGGGCGAGGACATCCTGCAGTCGGACCCCGACACCAAGCATGTCGCCGCCGGTCTCGCCGCGATGGAATGCGTCGTCGTGCACGACCTCTTCCTCAACGAGACGGCCAACTACGCGCATGTGTTCCTGCCCGGCTCGACGTTCCTCGAGAAGGACGGCACCTTCACCAACGCCGAGCGCCGCATCAACATGGTGCGCAAGGTAATGGAGCCGAAATGCGGCTATGCCGACTGGGAAGCGACGCAGGAGCTCGCCAAGGCGCTCGGCCTCGGCTGGACCTACACGCATCCGTCGCAGATCATGGACGAGATCGCCAAGACGACGCCGAGCTTCGCCGGCGTTTCCTTTGACCTCCTCGACAGAGTGGGCTCGGTGCAGTGGCCCTGCAACGAGAAGTCGCCGGAGGGCACGCCCATCATGCATATTGGCGGCTTCGTGCGCGGCAAAGGCAAGTTCATCCGCACCGAATACGTCGCGACCGACGAAAGGACCGGGCCGCGCTTCCCGCTGCTGCTGACCACCGGCCGCATCCTGTCGCAATACAATGTCGGCGCGCAGACCCGGCGTACCGAGAACGTGGTCTGGCATAGCGAGGACCGGCTGGAGATCCATCCGCACGACGCCGAAAATCGCGGCCTGCGCGACGGCGACTGGGTGCGGCTGACCAGCCGCTCCGGCGAGACGACGCTGCGCGCGCTGATCACCGAGCGGGTGTCGCCAGGCGTCGTCTATACGACCTTCCACCATCCCGACACCCAAGCCAACGTCATCACCACCGACTTCTCCGACTGGGCGACCAACTGCCCGGAATACAAGGTGACCGCGGTGCAGGTGGGCGCATCCAACGGCCCGTCGGAATGGCAGCGCGACTATGACGAGCAGGCAAAGCAAAGCCGCCGCATCGCGAAGTTGGAAGCGGCGGAGTAGTCCTTGACCGCGCGCCGCAAAGCCATTGCGCAGATCTCGCGGCTGGCGCGCCGCGCGGGCGGCACCGCGGCCGCCAACCGGATGGTGCCGGAAGAGACACCGGTGGCGTTCTCCTTTGCCGGCACCACGCATGCGGTGATGATGGCAAGCCCGGCTGATTTCGAGGATTTCGCGCTCGGCTTCTCGCTGACCGAAGGCATCATTGCCTCGCCGGACGAAATCGAAGCGATCGAGGTCGAGGATCACGGTGCCGGCATCGACATCCAGATCCGGCTGAAGGACAGCGCCAACACCCGCTTCGAAGCGCGTCGCAGACGGCTGGCCGGCCCGGTCGGCTGCGGGTTGTGCGGCATCGAATCGATCGAGGAGGCGATGCGCTCGGTAAACCCGGTCGGTGCGTCGCAACTTACACTTCAGGCCGATGACATCGTCCGCTCGGTCAAGCTTTTGTCGAAGCTGCAGCCGCTGCACGCCGAGACCGGTGCCGTCCACGCCGCCGGTTTTTACCTCCCCGGCAAGGGCATCGTCATGGCGCGTGAGGATGTCGGCCGCCACAACGCGCTGGACAAGCTGGCTGGCGCGCTGGCCAAAGCCGGTATCGACGGCAGGTCGGGGGCCGTCGTCGTCACGTCGCGCGTTTCGGTCGAGATGGTGCAGAAGACCGCGGCGATCGGCTCGGCCGTCATCATCGCCGTCTCGGCGCCGACCGCACTTGCCATCCGCACCGCGGACGATTCCGGCATGACGCTGGTGGCGCTGGTGCGCGGCGACGATTTCGATATTTTCACCCATCCTGACCGCGTGGTTTCCGGAGTTGCCAAGCATGTCGCATGACGAGGGCCACCTCATGAGCACCAGCGAAAAGCTGGTTCGCATGGCCAACCAGATCGCCGCCTTTTTCCACTCCAAGCCGCGCGAGCAAGGCATTGCTGGCATCGCCGAGCACATCAACAAGTTCTGGGAGCCGAGGATGCGCCGGCAATTGTTCGAGATGCTGGACAGCGGGCGCGAGGGGTTCAACGAGCTTGTCGTCGCGGCCGCGCCCAGGATCAAGCGGCCGGGTGCGCCGGAGGGCGCAGGTTTCAGCGCTGGCGGAGCGAACACCGAGACGACCGCCGCGTCACAGAAGTAGGCGCCGCGGGCCCACATTCACGCTCTCTAAAGTTTCACCTGCCGCAAGCTGCGCGCCTCTGCTATGATCCGGCGATAAGAAATCGTCGGGTCGGGCGGACAACTCGTGAGGCTGATCGAAACTCGATACGCGCTCAGTGGCGACGTGCGGATCGCCTATCAGGTGGTCGGCCAGGGATCGTTCGATCTCGTCTTGGTGCCGGGCTTCATTTCCAATCTCGATCTGCACTGGGAAGACGAGGGCTACAGCCGGCTGCTGAAGCGGCTTTCCGCGTTCTCACGGCTGATCCTGTTCGATAAGCGCGGCACCGGTCTGTCCGATCGCGTCGATGCCCACCATCTGCCCAGCCTCGAAACCCGCATGGACGATGTGCGCGCGGTGATGGATGCCGCAGGCAGCGGCCGCGCCGCCTTGCTCGGGGCTTCGGAAGGCGCGCCGATGGCAATGCTGTTCGCCGCCACCTACCCGGAGCGGACGCGGGCGCTGGCGCTTTATGGCGGCTATGCGCATTTCCACAAATGGGTGATGCCGCCGGAACGCCTTGAGGCGTTCATCGCGACGGCGGAGACCGCATGGGGCACCGGCGCCACCCTGCCGCATTTCGCGCCCGGCCGCGTCGACGATCCGCGTTTCGCCACATGGTGGGCGCGCTTCGAGCGGCTGTCGGCGAGCCCGACCGCGGCAATCGCCCTGGCCCGCATGAATGCGGCTATCGACGTGCGCGGCGTGCTGGCGGCGATCAGCGCACCGACGCTGCTGGTCCATCGCCGCAACGATGCGCGCGTCGACCCGGAGGCCAGCCGCTTCCTGGCAAGGAAGATCCCGAATGCGCGGCTGGTCGAGGTGCCCGGGCGCGACCACCCGATCTGGACCGGCGATGTCGACCGGGTGGCCGATCTGATCGAGGAATTCCTGACCGGAGCGCGCGCCGTTGCCGAGGCCGAGCGCGTCCTGGCTGCACTGCTGGTCACCCGGATCTACGACACGGCGCGGCTTGGCGACCGCATGTGGAGCGAGCGCAGCCGACGTTTTCAGGAAACATGGCGGCTTACGGTCGGGCGCCATGGCGGCCGACCGGCCGGCACGCATGGCGAGCTGTTGATGGCGCGCTTCGACGGCCCGGCGCGGGCCGTACGCTGCGCGGCGGCGCTGCGCGATGCGGCGCAGGAGATCGGCATCGCCAGCGCGCAGGGCGTGCATGTCGGCGAGGTCGAGTTGCGTGGGCCGCCGACGGGGTTGACGGCTCGCGTGACGATGCAGCTTGCCGCGCATGCCGGGCGCGGCGACATCCTCGCTTCGCGGCTGGTCGCCGACCTCGCCGCCGCTTCAGGCCTTCATTTCAATGACGCCGGGCGCATCGCGCTTGACGAGCTGGATGAGCCGCTGGCGCTGGTGCAGGCGACCTCGGAACAGCACCTGGAGCCGGCCTGCCGGCCGAAGGCCAAGGCTGCCGAGCCGGCCGCACTGACGGCGCGCGAAAGCGAGGTGGTGAACCTGATCGCCGATGGCAAGAGCAATGCCGCGATCGCCGCCGAACTCGGGCTGAGCGAACACACCGTCAAGCGTCACGTCGCCAATATTCTGCTCAAGCTGGACCTGCCGTCGCGGGCGGCGGCGGCGGCGTTCTCGGCCCGGCACGCTGGCCCGCACGGGCCATAGCAGCCATGGCGCTTTCGGGCGAAGCGGCCAGGCATGCGTAAGCGCTATCACTTCGTCCCATGCAGGCCAGGCGGATGTCGCCGGGAAAGGCGCTGCGAAGGGAGGAATAAAATGCTGAAGTCGACACTCAAATCACTGGTGCTGGTGGCAGGCGTTGGCGCGCTGTTGGCGATCGTTCCTGCCAAGGCCGAAGACGCCTCGGCGACGGCTGCCTACAAGGACATCCAGGCAACGCTCGGCTCGGTGCCGGACATGTTCAAGACGCTGCCGGATGTCGCCGTTGCCGGCGCCTGGGCCGAGATCAAGGGCGTGCAACTCAACCCGAACACCGCGCTCGACGGCAAGACCAAGGAATTGATGGGCCTCGCCGTCGCCTCGCAGATCCCCTGCCAGTACTGCATCTATTTCCACACGCAGGCGGCCAAGCTCAATGGCGCCAGCGACGAGGAGATCAAGGAGGCGGTGGCTATGGCGGCGATCGTGCGCCACTGGTCGACGATGCTCAACGGCAGCCAGGTCGATCTCGCCACTTTCAAGAAGCAGTCCGACGAGGTGTTCGCGGCCGTCAAGGCGAAGTCGCAGTGAAGAAGCCACTGCCCGGCGGCGAGCGCCGGGCAGTGCCTGATCAAGCAACCACCCGATCCGAGAAGACGGGCCTATGGAGGAAAAAATGCTGACCAAGACACAGACGATAGACGGCGCTGCGATCAAGAAGGCGATTGAGGGCCGTGATGGAAAATTGCTGGCGAGCTTCTATGCCGACGACGCATTGGTGCGGGTGATCGACCGCAACAACCCGCCGAGCAAGCCGCGCGAAATCCGCGGGCGCGCTGCGATCACTACATTCTGGGACGACATTTGCAGTCGGGCGATGACCCACAAGGTCGACACCACCATTGCCGACGGCAACAACCTCGCCTTCACCCAGGCCTGCTCCTATCCGGACGGGACCAAGGTATTCTGCGCGGCGATGCTGGAGCTGAAGAACGGCCAGATCGCGCGGCAGACCGTCGTGCAGGCGTGGGACGAGTGAGGCGGCCATATTCGGTACCAGATGGGCATTTGCCAGGCCGCGTACCCCACCCCTAACCCCTCCCCACAAGGGGGAGGGAGACGATGCCGCTGCTGTTTCGGCTAGAATTGTCGAAGTTAATGCTAAGTGGCGCTGCCGCTGCGAAGTTCCCCTCCCCCTTGTGGGGAGGGGCTAGGGGTGGGGGTCTTCTTCGCAAGAATCCGCTGCGGTGCACGGGAGCAGGTGGCGGCAGCCGGGTAGCGCAACCCTCAATTACGGCGAACGAAATCCTACTCGCTCTCGCCGTCCAGCGCCGGCACCGACACGCCGGCAAGCTCCGCCGCCAGCAGCCGCGACGCACCGGCGCGTGCGATCCTCAGCATCAGCGCCTTGCGCGTTGCCGCCGCCATGCGGTGCTCGGGCGCATCGCGCAAAATCTCGGCGCCGTAACCGTCCGAAAGAATGAACCCGCACTCCTGCGGAAAAATTTCCGAAGGCACGCCGGGATGGGTGGCGAAGAAGAAGCGGTCGGAATGCAGCCGGTAGTCCGGCCATTTGCGGTCGACCCTGAAATCCTCGATCGAGGATTTGATCTCGATGATCCAGATGTCGCCGTGGCGGGTCAGCGCAACCAGGTCGGCCCGCCGACCGGTGGCCAGCGACAGTTCGGGCAGCACATGTGCGCCCATCTGCTTGAGCAGCCGCTGCACGCCACGCCTGACCAGCATAGCGCGCTCCGACTGGCGGCCGTCTATGAGGGGGTTGAGGGGTAGAGGTGAGATGATCGGCATGGCGACACCATGCCAGATTTTGTTCACGGTTTGAACCTGGATTTTTTGGGCGATTATCCGGCTGACAAACCCACCGGCAATAGGACTATTGTCCCAATTATATACTTAGAGAGCACGGGAATATGTCCTATGATTCGAGTCGACAGGCCGGCACCGATCCGAAAGCGCAGATAGAGGTAATTCTCAGGGACGCGGAGCTAGAAGGGGAAATCTTCGCGGACACCGCGCAGCGTGTCCTCAATCTCTTCTTCGCTGAGAATGCCAAGGTGCCTAATCGTGAAGACCATCATCGCCAATGCTAGATGGCCGCATTTGCCGGTGGTTTCTCGGATAGTATCCATCGTAATCTCCCTACTTTCTAGGAACTCCATTGCGGGGCGTTCAAAGCGGGAGAGATTCAACGGCTGATCATAAAGTGTGCCACCAATCATTGAAGCGGTCCCATGGATGCACCAGTTTCTATCGTCCACGATTCGGAAGGCTGCGTTGGCTAGTTCCCCCGCTCGTGCGATAGCGCTCGCCAGCTCGGGAGTGGCCTTCACTGCCTTATGGAAGAATTTGATTTTTGCTCGGGCATTGAGCGGTAGGAGGGCAGCCAGAGAACTAGCGCCTTTCTCGTAAAATAGGATAGAAAGACAGTGGTCGAGCGCGTGTTCGGCGGCCGCCCAATTGATGGCTAGCTTGCCGATGGCGCGTTCAAAATCTTCTCGCTGGATAGGTTCCAATTAAAGAATCACCTGGTAATCGTGGTGGCGACAAAGCCGACGATACACGCTTCAACGAAATCGTGAAGCGGATGCTCGAGACACCGCCGAAGCCGCGCGGAAAGACAGGTATCGTGGCAAAGCCAGATAAGAAAAGCCCGCCGAGCGGCGGGCCAACAAGAATTAAGCGTAAAGACGCTCTCGTTCCTTCTCTCGTTCCTTCTCATGCACCGCCTCGTGGCTTTCCTCAAGGCGAGCGTTTGTTTGCCGAAGGATCAGCGCCTCTAGGGCGACTTCCGGCGTCACTTGGCCGCGCTCGAATAACCAAAAGGCCACATCTGTCCAATCCCAGAGCGGATTCTGAGTGGTTACTCTAGCTACAGGCAAGGGAAAGTCCTCGCCGCGTTGCCCCTTGGAATACAAACTGACAGCTGCTCTTGTAAGCATTGCCCGTTCGGCTATCTCGGAAAGACTGACCAAATAGTCAGGCTCAACCCGTTCGACTGTGGCACCCGTGGACTTCACCGCATCAATGACGGAATCAACGGCAGAACTCAAATCTTCTGCCTCGCGGGCGAACTGAAGGATGATTGCGCCACGCGCCACAGCTATTGTAGCGTCATCGCATCCAGCTTCGAAGAAACGGTCTTCGAAGTGCTCATCCTCATGATCGAGGCCAGAGGCTACAATCGTGAATTCAAACTTCTTCATTTTTGCCTCCTTCTTTTTCGTGGGCACATTTTTTACCGTGCCCTATCAGTTGATTTGCGTGGTCTTCGGGAACCCTGGGTGTGGACCAAACCGAGACTTGGCATCCCGACCGGTCGTGCTGGGGGCATAGCATGCGCCCCCAGGCATGAGCGCTTTTCCCGGTCGCTCGATAGGACCATCCAAGAGATTCCAAATGAGAGATCGCGGCCTCAATCTCCTTGTTTGGGTGCTTGGGACGCCTGCTCATGCCAGCGCCCCCAAAATGGGACAGCTGTTAACGGTTGTCAACACTATAGGTTCCGATTCGTGAATTTAGGGTGAACGGGCGTTGGGGTCAGTCCGCTAAAAACGGCTGTCCTTGGCCCGTAAAATTACTGAAGCCGGTGAGGTATTCGCGTGTCCAAGATAGCAGTTCCAATTCCTGAATCACGTCCCCCTCAGTGTTGTCCCGGAGCTCATAATATGCCCGGCGAAGCCGTTCTAAAAAACGCTCTTCAAAGGATGGATCTGATTCATTTAGAGTTTGAACGATGCAAGCGGCAAGGATTGCCGTGCCCCTCTTTGCCCGATGTAGATCAGTTGTTTGGCCGGCCATAAGAATCCCTCCTGCTGAAGTAACGGTAGAGACTACTTCTTTTTTCGTAAATGCAGGAGTCGTTTTGCCTTCATCGCGAAAGTCGGCCTCATGGATGATAATCAGATCCAGTTGAATTGGCGATTGTCCGGCTGACAAACCCGGCCCTCAGCTAACCGGCATCATGCCCTCCAGGGCAATGATTCTCGTCTTTGCGCAGCGTTCGCGGATGGTTTTGAGGCGGCCGTATTCTGGAGAGTCGTACCATGCCAGGAGGGACGCCATGTCCGGGAATTCGACAATGACGAGGCGATGAGGTTCCCAATCGCCCTCCAGAACTTTGGTGGCTCCGCCGCGAGCGATATACCTCCCCCCATAGCGGGCTTCGGTTGCCGGCACGTCCCGGCGGTATTCCTCGAAAACGGCGGCGTCGGTTATGTCGACATCAGCAATGAGATATGCGGCCATTGACCTTACTCCCTGAAAAAAACATTGAAACAGGTCTATTAGCGGCCCCGCAACTAAGCCAGCGGTACTACGCCTCGGAAACGACTCGCGTTCTCCCGGATTGGGGCGCTTAACTGTCTTGGTGGGGGCAGCTCTGGGAGGAGACGAACCATGCCGATGTATCTCACGCGATTCAGCTACAGGCCCGAAACCTGGGCGCGCTTGATGGATAATCCCGAGGATAGACGCGAGGCTGCCCGTTCCTATATCGAGTCGGTCGGCGGAAAGCTGCACGGGTTCTGGTATGCCTTCGGAGAGTACGACGGCTGGAACCTATGGGAGGCGCCGGACAACGTGTCGATGGCATCCGTCATGCTCGCCATCGGTGCGGGAGGCGCGCTCAGCTCGTACCAGACCACCGTGCTGTTAAGTGTCGAAGAGACGATGGACGCTCTTGGGAAAGCCAAGTCGATCCGGTATCGCCCACCGGGATCGTGACCGCCGCCCGCGCTTTGCGGAGTGTCGAAGGCTGGGGAACGCTTGCTCTCGGACGGCGCACGTTGCAGCTTGCGCTTTCAATGTCTGCCACGGATTTTAGGAGGAGCATTAGATGACGGAAGATGACGACCGGAAATCGGCGACGCCGGAGGAAATCCGCTCGGCCATCGGAGGCTGGGCGGTGCTTGGGGCAATTATCGTTGCCGTGTTTGGTGCGGCCTACGTCATGATCGATAGTTGAATGGCCAACGATCCTGGTCGCCCCGATGGATTGCCTGAAAAGATCGGCACGGTCCTTGGTGCATTGGTGGTGATCGGCACGTTCGGGCTTCTGGCTTGGGCCGTGCTTCGCGGCGTCCTTTATTAAACCCGGCCTGTCTGGACTTTCCCCTGCGGCGGCCGCGTCTCAGGCCGATCTCCTCGTAGCAACGGATGGTCTTGGCCGCAGGCCAGAGCGCCGGGCAGCGTCACCGACATTCATGGGTGATTTCTTCGTCTCCTGGTCCTTGTTCCTGGCCCATTGATTTTGCAACATAATCCTGCGGGGGCTGTTGCCGAAATGCCATAGTCGCAGGTTTACCAGCACGCAAGCGCAAGGATATAGGCATCGCCCGCTTGGCAAGCAAAGCAAATGCCAGCATGAATGAAGATGAAAAAAGCGGCCGACTCGAGCCGCTGTTGTTTGGGCAGGCATCGGACCTTTTCATGCGCATGAAGTCACTTGCAATCGTCGCGGCCCTGGCGCTGTCGACGGCTGTCGCCGGTTGCAGCACCATCGGCTCGCAGATCTTCACCAACAACTACGGCGCGGTGACCGACGCCGGCTATCACCTGCCGCGCGTTCCGATCGAAAAGGTGCCGTTCAAATACCGCCGGCAGATCGTCGACTACGACACCAGGGAAAAGCCGGGCACCATTATCGTCGATACGCAGAACAAGTTCCTCTTTTTCGTCATGGGCGACGGCGAAGCGATGCGCTACGGCATCGGCGTCGGCCGTGAGGGTTTCGAATGGCACGGCACCGCCCATATCGCGCTGAAGCGCGAATGGCCGACCTGGACACCGCCTTCGCAGATGATCAAGCGCCAGCCGGAGTTGGCCAAGTTTGCCGGTGGCATGGAGCCGGGGTTGAAGAACCCGCTCGGCGCGCGCGCCATGTACCTGTTCAACAAGGGCGGCGACATGGGTTATCGCCTGCATGGCAGCCCGGAATGGAATTCGATCGGCAAGGCGATGTCGTCGGGCTGCATCCGGCTGATGAACCAGGACATTATCGACCTCTACGACCGCACCTCGGTCGGCGCCAAGGTCATTGTGATATAAAACCCTTATACGCGGACCGTCTAGGCAACAACACAGACGTCGCAAACAGAAAACCGGGCACTTTGGCCCGGTTTTTTGTTGTCTATCGACGTTGACGATGGAACGGTGCGTCAGGAGACCTGTTCGACGTGCTGCACTTCCGGCACAAAGTGCCGGAGCAGGTTCTGGATGCCGTGCTTCAGCGTCGCCGTCGACGACGGACAGCCGGCGCAGGCGCCCTTCATGTGCAGGAACACGGTGCCGTTCTCAAAGCCGCGGAAGGTGATGTCGCCGCCATCCTGGGCCACCGCTGGGCGCACCCGCGTGTCGAGCAGCTCCTTGATGGTGACGACCAACTCCTCGTCGGCCTTGTCGTAGAATTCGCCGGTCTGGCTGGTCTCGGCGGCGGGGCCGGCCTTGGCCATCACCGGGGCGCCGGACATGAAATGCTCCATGATGGCGCCGAGGATAGCCGGCTTCAGATGCTGCCAGTCGGGGCCGTCCTTGGTCACGGTGATGAAATCATAGCCGAAGAAGACGCCGGTGACGCCGGGGATTTCGAACAGCCGGCCGGCGAGCGGCGAAGCCGTCGCGGCGCTATCGGCATCGCGGAAATCGGCGGTGCCTTCTTGCAGCACTTCCTTGCCGGGCAGGAATTTCAGCGTCGCCGGGTTTGGCGTCGACTCGGTCTGGATGAACATGGCCGTCTCCGTGCCCATTTCGGGCAACTAGTTTGGAATAGTTCTAATTAGGCTTTATCCGCCCGACATTCAAGCGAAAGGCATCGCGGGGAACGGCTGGCTGGCGGAATGTTTTGCTAGCGCCCTGAAACGCCTGGAGATGTGTTGAGATTCAGGTCAGGCCGAGCCGAAAATGGTGGGTTCCGAGAACCGGAGCGGAGCGTACTTTTGGTACGTGAGCACCGGAAGCGCAGGAAGCCGCCAATTGCAGGCCGGCCTCACCTGAATATCAGCGCATCTCAGGCGAGGCTGTCGATCTCTTCGTCCGACAGGTTCTGCGGCACCACCGTGACGGGAATCGGAAAGGCGGCGCCCTTGCCGGCGACCGCGCCGACCAGCGGCCCCGGCCCCTCCTTGCCGGCGCCTGCCGCCAGCACCAGGATGGCGATGTCCTGGTCTTCCTCGATCAGCTTGTGAATCTCTTCGGTCGGCTTGCCTTCGCGCACCACCAGTTCCGGCTCGATGCCGAGCTTCTGGCGCACCTTGTTGGCATAGCTGTCGAGTGCGGCACGCGCCGTGGCGGTCGCCTCCTCGCGCATGATCTTCTCGACGCCCAGCCAGTGCTGGAAATCATCCGGCTCGATGACATAGAGCAGCACCAGCACGCCGCCTGTGCTTTGCGCCCGCTTCGAGGCATAGGCGACGGCGCGCTCGCATTCCGGCGTGTCGTCGATGATCGCCAGGAACTTACGGCGATGACCGGCTTCGCGGCTGAGGCGTTTGGAGACCATATTCACCCTGTTCGATGGTTTCGGTCGCAATCTGCCACCGCCACAGCCCGCCCGCAAGCGACAGGCGGCGGTGGCGATATTGGTGCGGCTTGAAGCGCGTCGCGTTCGACCAGCGACGCGCTTCAGGTTCTTGTTTTATGCATGTCGTTATCGCAAACCGCTACACACTTTGCGCGACATGCATCAGCCTTGCAGCAGGCCGATAATGTCGCGCACGGTCTTCATGGTCGCTTCGGCCAATGTGCCGGCACGCTCGCCGCCATCCCGCAGCACCGCGTCGACATAGGCGCGGTCGCCGGAGATGCGGCGCATCTCACCGGCGATCGGCGCCAGCTTTTCCACGGCGAGATCGGCAAGCGCCGGCTTGAACACCGAAAACTGCTGGCCGCCGAACTCTTGCAGCACCGCCTCTTTCGATATTTCGGCGAGGCCGGCATAGATGCCGACGAGGTTCTCCGCTTCCGGCCGGCCGGCAAGGCCGTCCAGTTCGCCGGGCAAAGCCTCCGGGTCGGTCTTGGCCTTGCGGATCTTCTTCGAGATGGCGTCGGCATCGTCAGTCAGGTTGATGCGCGACAGGTCCGACGGATCGGATTTCGACATCTTCTTCGAACCGTCGCGCAGCGACATGATGCGCGCCGCCGGGCCGCCGATGACCGGCTCGGTCAGCGGGAAATAGCCGTTCACCGTCTCTTCGCCGACCTGCATCTCGACGCCGACGCCAAGCGCTGCGATGCGGTCCGAAAAGTCGTTGTTGAATTTCTGCGCGATGTCGCGGGTCAGCTCCAGATGCTGCTTCTGGTCGTCGCCGACCGGCACGTGGGTGGCGCGGTAGACGAGGATGTCGGCGGCCATCAGGGAGGGATAGGCGAGCAGGCCGAGCGAGGCGTTCTCGCGGTCCTTGCCGGCCTTGTCCTTGAACTGCGTCATCCTGTTCATCCAGCCGATGCGCGCCACGCAGTTGAAGATCCAGGCAAGCTCGGCGTGCTGCATCACCCGCGACTGGTTGAAGACGATGTGCTTGGTCGGGTCGATGCCGGAGGCGAGAAACGCCGCGGTGATCGACCGCGTCTGGTCCTGCAGATCCTGATGGACGAGCTGTGCGGTCAGCGAATGCAGGTCGACGACGCAGTAGATGCAATCGGAGGTGTCCTGCAGGGCGACGAATTTCTTGATGGCGCCGAGATAATTGCCGAGATGCAGATTGCCGGTTGGCTGGACGCCGGAAAAGACGAGCTGTTTGAAGGCGGGCTGATCGGTCATGGTGTTTCCCTGGCTTGTGGAGGGCCGTTTCGCGCGCGGCGAAAGTCTTGCGACGGCGCGCTTATGGACGAGAGCGAGGAGACGATCAAGAGGGGCGTTGGCCAGGGCGCGCAGGCTTTGACGTCGGCCGAACAGACGGCTGTTTGAGGGATGGCGCCGACCAGAATAAAAACCCGCCTCGGTGGGCGGGTCGTTGGAGCCAATTAGCACCATACCGAGATTAGTAGCATAGCTGCCGGCACAAAGCAAGAACAAAATTGGCGCTGATGAATTTTCCCCCTCACGGATCCGGAGAGTGCTCCTTGACCGGCTGGGACGCCTTCCGCCCGATATTGCGGCGGATCATGCCGAAATCGGCGCCGCCGGTGGCGAAGGCGGTGACGAAGTAAAGCAGCGCGCCGCCGGCGACGAGCGCAAGCAAGATTACCGCCTTGATCACCAGCGGCGAGCCGGAGCCGAGACTTGCGGCGAACCAGTGTTCGGCAAAATAGAGCGCCGCGGCCATCACCGCCGCCGACAGCACCAGCCGCGGGATGCGTTTCATGAGCGGCACGTCGCGGCCCCAATGGCCGCGCCGGATCAGCACGGCGAGCAGCATCGCCGCATTGACCCAGCCGGCGACGGCGGAGGCAACGGCAATGCCGGGCGCGCCCATGATCGGAAACAGCGTCAGCGCCGTCGTAATGTTAACCGCCACCGAGATGGCGGCAAAAATCATCGGCGTGCGCGTGTCCTCGCGGGCGAAATAGCCTGGGGTGAACGCCTTGATCAGCACGAAGGCCGGCAGGCCGAGGCCGAAGATCGCCAGGATTGCCGCGACCGTCGGCGTCGAATTGTTGGCGGCGAAGGCGCCGCGCTCATAGACCAGCCGCACGATCGGCTCGGACATGACCAGCAGCGCGGCCGCCGCCGGCAACGTCATGAACAGAGTGAACTCGACCGAGCGGTTCTGCAGATTGGCGGCCTCGACCAGATTGCCCGATTTCAGCGCCCGCGACAGTTCCGGCAGAAGCACGATGGCGACGGCGACGCCGACGACGCCCAACGGCAGCTGGTAAACGCGGTCGGCATAGGCCAGCGACGACACCGCGCTGTCCTGCGCCGACGCGATCGCCGTGCCGATCAGCTGATTGATCTGGGTGATGCCGCCGGTGATAGCCGCCGGCAGCGCCAGGATCAGCAGCCGCTTGACGTTCGGCGTCATCTTCGGCCGGCGGAAGCCGATCGAGATGCCGGCATGGCGCACCGCCGCCCAGACGATCGCCAGTTGCACCAGGCCGGCCGCCAGCACACCCCAGGCCAGGCCGAAACCAACGGTGCGGGCGTCCGAACCCTTGTACCAGGCATAGGCGAGCACGGCGATGAGGATGACGTTGAGGAACACCGGCGCCACCGCGGCGGCGAAATAGCGGCGCAGCGAATTCAGCATGCCGGCCATCATGGCGCCGAGCGACATGCAGATCAGGTAGGGGAACATCACGGTCGCCAGTGCCACCGTCGTTTCGAATTTTCCCGGCGTGTCGGCAAAGCCCGGCGCCACCAGGTAGCGCACGATCAGCGGCATCGCCAGTTCCATGGCGATGGTCAGCGCCAGAAGCGCGGTGAACAAGACGCCGAACACCTCTTCGGAAAAGCGCTTGGCGCCGTCGGTGCCGTGCGTCTCGATCTCCTTGGCGAACAGCGGCACGAAGGCGGCGTTGAAGGCGCCTTCGGCGAACAGCCGGCGAAAGGTGTTGGGGAACTGGAAGGCGGCGTTGAAGGCGTCGGCGATCGGCCCGGTGCCGAGTGCGGCGGCCATCAGCATCTCGCGGCCGAAGCCGAGGGCGCGGCTCATCAGCGTGCCGGAAGCGACCGTGGCGAATTTCTTGACAAGGCTCATGCGCTTGAAGACTGCCTGTGGGATTGGGGCAAATGGAAGGTAACAGTCACTCGGCGGCCGTTTTGGTCTTGCCGCGCTCGGACGCCGTGCCCTCGAGCACCGCGATCAGCCTGTTGCGGATGGTCGCCGTACGCGACGGGCTGTCGATCTTCTGGCCGGTGAGATCGGTGACGTAGAACGTGTCGATGACCTTTTCGCCGAAGGTGGTGATGTGGGCCGAGGCGATGTCGAGCGACAGGTCCGACAACATGCCGGTGATCTCCGACAGAAGGCCCGGCCTATCCAGCCCCTCGACCTCGATCACCGAGAACCGGTTCGACAGCGTGTTGCGGATCTCGGCGCGTGGCGGGATGCGGAAAACCTTGGCGCCGCGCCGCGGCTTGGTGCGCTTCTCGATCATTTCAGGCAGCCAGCTCTTGCCCGACAGCACGTCCTCGATCAGCCGGCCGACGCGCTCGGCGCGGCGGCGCTCGTCCTCGTCGCGGTCGAACTCCCTCGAGATCAGGATGGTGTCGAGCGCGCGGCCATCCGAGGTGGTGAAGATCTGCGCGTCGACGATGTTGCCGCCGGCCGCGGCACAGGCGCCGGCAATCACCGAGAGCAGGCGCGGATGGTCCTGCGCCAGCACGGTGATCTCGGTCACCGCCTCGAACTGGTGGGTTTTCACCATGGTGGCGAGCTTCTTGCCGGCATGGTCGGCTTCGCGGATGAATTCGGCATGGCGGAGCTGGTCGGGAAGATCGACCGCCAGCAGATAGTTCTCGTAGTGCTGGCCGACATAACGCTTGCGGGCCTTTTCCGGCCAGTCGGCAAGCGCCTCGGCCAGTTGTTCGCGCGCCGCCGCCGTCCGTTTGGCGCGCGACACCTCCGAAAACCCGCCGGTCAACAAAAGCTCGGTCTCGTAGTAGAGCGTGCGCAGCAACTGGCCCTTCCAGCCATTCCAGACACCAGGCCCGACGCCACGGATATCGCAGACGGTAAGCACTAAAAGCATCTTCAGCCGTTCGACCGACTGCACTATGGCGGCAAAGTCCTCGATCGTCTTGCGGTCGTTGAGATCGCGGGTCTGCGCCGTCATCGACATGACGAGGTGGTTCTCGACCAGCCAGGCAACCGTTTCGGTGTCGGCCGGCGAGAGCCCCATATGCGGGCAGATGCGCCGGGCGATCCTGGCGCCGGCTTGCGAATGGTCCTCCGGCCTGCCTTTGGCGATGTCGTGCAGCAGCACTGCGACATAGAGCGCCTCGCGGCTCTTCTTCAGCCCCGGCATCAGCGAGTGGGAGAGCGGATGGATCTTTTCGCCGTCGCCGCGTTCGATCTCGGCCAGCACGCCGATGCAGCGGATCAAATGCTCGTCCACCGTGTAGTGGTGGTACATCGAGAATTGCATCATGGCGACGATCTTGCCGAAGTCCGGGATTAGCTTGGCAAGCAGTCCGGCCTCGTTCATGCGCCGCAAGTTGAGCTCGGCGTTGCGGTCCGAGGTCAAGATGTCGAGGAACAGCCGGTTGGCCTCCTCGTCGCGCCTGAGCGCCTTGCCGACGAGGCCGAGCGAACGGGTGAGAAGCTTCAGCGCATCGGGGTGGAATTCCAGGCCGTGCCTGTCGGCAAACCAGAACAGCCTGAGCAGGTTGACCGGATCGCGCTCGAACACCTCGTCGTCGGCAATGTTGATGCGGTGGTTGTCGACGATGAAGTCGGCCGTGCCGGCGAGCTTGCGTTTGCGCCGCGAGAAGGTGAGGAAAATGCGGTTGAAGCCCGGCACATGCTTGGCCTGCTCCTCCTCGAGCGCGGCGCAGAAAATGCGGGTCAGGTCACCGACGTCCTTGGCGACGAGGAAGTAGTGCTTCATGAAGCGCTCGACCGCCGACAGGCCGGGATGGGTGGTGTAGCCGAGCCGCTCGGCAATGTCGCGCTGGATGTCGAAATGCAGCCGCTCCTCGGCCTTGCCGGTGAGGAAATGCATGTGGCAGCGCACCGCCCACAGGAAGTCCTCGGCCTTCTGGAATTCCCTGTATTCGGCGTCGGTGAAGACACCCTTTTCGACCAGTTCCTCGCCGGTGCGCACCCGGTAGAAATATTTGCCGATCCAGAACAGCGTCTGCAGGTCGCGCAGGCCGCCCTTGCCGTCCTTGACGTTGGGTTCGACCAGATAGCGGCTCTCGCCGGCCTTGGCGTGGCGCTCGTCGCGTTCGGCGAGCTTGGCCTGAACATATTCGGGCCCGGTAGTGCGCACCACTTCGTGGTCGAAGCGCTGCAAAAGCTCGTCATAGAGTTTTTGCTCGCCCCATAGGAAACGCGCTTCCAGGATCGAGGTGCGGATGGTGACGTCGGTGCGCGACAGTCTGAGGCATTCGTCGATGTTGCGCGTGGCGTGGCCGACCTTCAGCCCCAGATCCCACAGCATGTAGAGCATGTATTCGACAATCTGCTCGCCCCACGGCGTCTGCTTGTAGGGCAGCAGGAACAGGAGATCGATGTCGGAGCCCGGCGCCAGCGTGCCGCGGCCGTAGCCGCCGACGGCGACGACCGCCATGCGCTCGGCGGATGACGGGTTTTTCACGCGATAGACGTGGGTGGCGGCGAAATCGTAGAGCGCGCGGATGATCTCGTCCATCAGATGCGACAGCCGGGCGGCGCAGGCGGTGCCGCTGCCGTCGTCCATCAGCATGCGTTCGGCGACCGTGCGGCCGTCGGCGAGCCGGCTTTTGAGGAGCTTGAGAACACCGCTGCGCGCGGCCTTGCCCGAACCGTCGCCTGCCGTGGCCGCGGTCACTTCGGTCATCTCGCGACGCAAGGCCTCGCCGTCGACCAATTCCTCGAGCTTCAGTGATATTCTTGCCATGGATGCCGTTCGGCCTCGCCGTTTCGGCGGCGTCTATAGCGCGTTTTCGCGGCGCTGGGTATGGGGCTGACGGACGCGTTCTCCGCAGGGGTGGAACAGGACGATCGTCTCGTGCCCGCAGCCGGTTCGGCTTGGGATTGGCCGCGAAAAATCGAAAATCGGCCCTTGACCTTCCAGTTACTGGAAGCACTACCTCCGCCGCAACATCGAAATACAGGGGCTTTCGGCATGACGCATTCCGACCACCATCATCACGCCCATGGCAGCTGTTGCTCGGCAAAAGGCGCCACCTCTGCTGCGGACGCCGTCGCCCGCGATCCGGTCTGCGGCATGACCCTCGATCCGGCTGCCGGCAAGCCGACCGCCGAGCATGGCGGCCATCGCTATCATTTCTGCAGCGAAAGCTGCCGCTCGAAATTCATCGCCGAGCCGGAAAAATACCTGACGGCCAACGATCCCGTCTGCGGCATGAGCGTCGACCGCGCCACGGCCAGGCACTTTTTGCGGCACGCGGGCCAGGGTTTCTATTTCTGCTCCGCCGCTTGCCAGGCGAAATTCGAGGCCGAGCCGGCAAAGTATCTCGGCGACAGGCCGGCGCCGCAGGCGATGCCGAAAGGTACGCAATACACCTGCCCGATGCACCCGGAAATCATCCGCGACAAGCCCGGCTCCTGCCCGATCTGCGGCATGGCGCTAGAGCCGATGGGGGTGCCTACCGGCGACGAGGGACCGAACCCCGAACTGGTCGACTTCACCAGGCGTTTCTGGGTGAGCGCAGTGCTGTCCGTGCCGTTGCTGGTCATCGCCATGGCACCGATGCTCGGCCTGACGTTCCAGGCTTTCATCCACGACGGTGCGAAGGTCGGGCTGGAACTGGCGCTGGCCAGTCCCGTGGTGCTGTGGGCGGCATTCCCGTTCTTCCACCGCGGCTGGGATTCGATCCTGAACCGCAGCCCCAATATGTGGACGCTGATTTCGCTCGGCGTCGGTGCCGCCTATCTCTACAGCGTCGTCGCCACCCTGTTTCCGGGCCTCTTTCCGCACCAGTTCCGCGGCCATGACGGCACCGTGCCGGTCTATTTCGAGGCGGCGGCGGTGATCGTCGCGCTGGTATTCCTCGGCCAGGTGCTGGAATTGCGTGCCCGCGAGAAAACCGGGTCGGCGATCCGTGCGCTGCTCGACCTGGCGCCGAAGACGGCGCGGCTGATCGGCGCGGACGGTTCCGAAAACGACGTGCCGCTCGATACGATCAAGGCCGGCGACCGCTTGCGCATCCGCCCCGGCGATGCCGTGCCGGTCGACGGCATTGTGCTCGAAGGACGCTCCTCCATCGACGAATCGATGATCACGGGCGAGCCGCTGCCGGTCGAAAAGACCGAAGGCGACAACCTCACCGGCGGCACGCTCAACAAGAACGGCTCCCTGGTCATGCGCGCCGAAAAGATCGGCGCCGAGACGACGCTGGCACGCATCGTCGAGCTGGTCGCCAAGGCGCAGCGTTCACGCGCACCGATCCAGGGGCTGGCCGACCGCGTGTCGTTCTACTTCGTCCCGGCTGTCGTTCTGGTCGCGATCATTGCGTTCGTCGCCTGGGCGGTCATCGGACCGCAACCCAGCCTGGTCTTTGCCGTCGTCGCGGCGGTCTCGGTGCTGATCATTGCCTGTCCGTGCGCACTGGGCCTCGCGACACCAATGTCGATCATGACCGCCACCGGGCGCGGCGCGCATGCCGGCGTGCTGATCAAGGAAGCGGCGGCGCTCGAACGTTTTGCCTCGGTCGACACGCTGATCGTCGACAAGACGGGAACGCTGACGGAAGGCCGGCCGCGACTGACCGACGTCGTCGCCGTCGAAGGCATGGCACAAGACGATCTGCTGGCGCTCGCCGCCGGGCTGGAAAAAGGCTCGGAGCATCCGCTGGCCGAGGCTATCGTCGACGGCGCCCACGAACGCTACGTGAAGGTCCCCGACGCGAGCGGCTTCGAGGCCGTCACCGGCAAGGGCGTTTCGGGCACGGTCTCGGGACAGAAGGTGGCGCTCGGCAACGCCGCGATGATGGCCGATCTCGGCATCGACACGGCATCGGTCCTGGCCAGTGCCGAGGCGCTGCAGGCCGATGGCAAGACCGCGATGTTCGTCGCTGTCGCAGGCAAGCTCGCCGGCCTCGTTGCCGTCGCCGATCCGATCAAGGCGACGACCGCCGAGGCGATCAAGGCGCTGCATGACAGCGGGCTGAAGATCGTCATGGCGACCGGCGACAATGAGCGCACCGCCAAGGCCATCGCCGCCAAGCTCGGCATCGACGCGGTGCGTGCCGGGCTTTTGCCCGAACAGAAGAACGCGCTGGTCGAGGAATTGCGTGCCGGCGGTGCGGGCGTCGCCATGGCCGGCGATGGCGTCAACGATGCGCCCGCACTTGCCGCCGCCGATGTCGGCATCGCGATGGGCACAGGCGCCGATGTTGCGGTCGAAAGCGCGGGAATAACGCTGGTCAAGGGCGATCTCAACGGCATCGTCAGGGCCAGGACGCTGGCCCGCGCGACGATCCGCAACATCCGCCAGAACCTGTTTTTCGCTTTCCTCTACAATGTGCTTGGCGTGCCGGTCGCTGCCGGCGTGCTCTATCCGCTCACCGGCACGCTGTTGTCGCCGATGCTCGCGGCGGCGGCGATGAGCCTGTCTTCGGTTTCGGTCATCGCCAACGCATTGCGGCTCAGGACGTTGAAACTCTGAGTAAAACTTCCAGATAGACCCTGTTCAAAAAGGAGACGATGAATGACCTTGGCCAAGAAGATCGTGCTGCTGATGATGGCGGCGGGAATGCTGCTTGCTGTTTTCCTCGAAAGCGTTCCGGCACAAGCCGAGGAGATGAAGCACGACATGGGCGCAATGGGCGCGCAGAGCCCCTCGACCGAGGGCTACAAGGCGGCGATGGACAAGATGCATACCGACATGATGGCAATCGAATATTCCGGCAATGCCGATGTCGATTTCGCCCGCGGCATGATCCCGCATCACCAGGCGGCCATCGATATGGCCAAGATCGAGCTCGCCAATGGCAAGGATCCGGAAATCCGCAAGCTGGCGGAAGCAGTGATCGCCGCGCAGCAAGCCGAGATCAAGCAGATGCAAGACTGGCTCGCCGCCCATCCGGTGAAGTAGGCGTCACGCTGTCGGGGAATCCTGGCGAGAGGCTTCACCTGGATTTCTGCTTCACCTGGATTTCCCTTGGCGGCTATGGTGCTATCCGGGCCTCGGACTGGAGCATGCCATGGCATCGACGATAAGAACGACCACCCTGCCCTGCGGCGAAGCCGTGCCGGTGCTCGGCCAGGGCACCTGGAAGATGGGCGAGGACGGCCGCCGCCGCGCCGACGAGGCCAATGCCCTGAAGCTAGGGCTGGATCTCGGCATGACGCTGATCGACACCGCCGAAATGTATGCCAGCGGCGGTGCCGAGCAGGTGGGGGCCGAGGCCATCGCCGGGCACCGCGACGAGGTTTTCCTGGTCTCCAAAGTGCTGCCGTCCAATGCCTCGCGCGCCGGCGTGAAACGGGCCTGCGAGAACAGCCTGAGGCATCTCGCCACCGACCGCATCGATCTCTATCTCTTGCATTGGCCGGGCAGCGTTCCTTTGATGGAGACGGTAGAGGCGTTCGAAGCGTTGAAGGCGGCCGGCAAGATCCGCCATTGGGGCGTCAGCAATTTCGATACCGATGAGATGGAAGAGCTGGTTCGGTTGCCGGCCGGCGGCAACGTCCAGACCAATCAGGTGCTCTACAATCTGTCGCAGCGCGGCGTCGAGTTCGACCTTGCCCCGTGGAGCCGGCAACGCGGCATGCCGCTGATGGCCTATTCGCCGGTCGATCAGGGGGTATTGGCGCGGAACGCCAGGTTAGATGCCATCGCCGCCCGCCACGGTGCGACGCCGGCGCAGATCGCACTTGCATGGGTGATGGCGCAGCAGGGCGTGATCGCCATTCCGAAGGCCAGTCGCCCGGAGCATATCCGGCAGAATGCCGCGGCGTTGGACATCGAGCTCACGAGCGAAGATTTCGCCGAAATTGACCGCGCCTTCCCACCGCCGAGGCGGAAGTCGGGCTTGGCGATGATTTGAGGGTGAAGCTGCCAATCTCCCCCCTGGTGGGTCCCTCGAGGGGGAGATTGGCGGTTTCGCCGACGCCGCTCCGATTGCAGAAGCCCTACTTCGCCAGCATCCCCTTCAATCTGTACAGCGCCTCCAGCGCCTCCCTTGGCGTCATCTCGTCGGGATTGATCTCCGCTAGCGCCAAACCCAGCCCATCACTCTTCGCCGGCTTCGACGCTTCCCGCTGCGCCGCCACAGAAAACAGCGGCAGGTCGTCGACCAGACGGTTGGCCTTGCCCGAGACCTCGCCGGCTTCGAGCTGGTGCAGCACTTCTTTGGCCCGGCCGACGACGGCTTCCGGCAGGCCGGCCAGCCGCGCCACCTGGACGCCGTAGGAACGGTCGGCCGCACCCTTGCCGACCTCGTGCAGGAAGACCACGTCGCCTTCCCATTCCTTGACCCGCATGGTGACGTTGTGGAGCCGTGTAAGTTTCCCGGCCAGCGCCGTCATTTCGTGGAAATGCGTGGCGAAGATCGCCCGGCAGCGGTTCTTCTCGTGCAGATATTCGACCGCCGCCCAGGCAATCGACAGGCCGTCGAAAGTGGCGGTGCCGCGGCCGATCTCGTCGAGGATGACCAGTGCGCGCTCGCCTGCCTGGTTGAGGATCGCCGCCGTCTCGACCATCTCGACCATGAAAGTCGAGCGGCCGCGCGCCAGGTCGTCGGAGGCGCCGACCCGCGAAAACAACCGATCGACGACGCCGATATGGGCTGATGCCGCGGGCACGAAGGAACCGGTCTGGGCAAGGATGGCGATCAGCGCGTTTTGCCTGAGGAAGGTCGACTTGCCGCCCATATTGGGGCCGGTCAGCAGCCAGATCGCGCCGGTCTTGGCATCGCCTTGCGGCGACAGATCGCAATCATTGGCGACGAACGGGCCTTCGCCGGAACGCCGCAGCGCCTGTTCGACCACCGGGTGGCGTCCGCCCGAAATCTCGAAGGCAAGGCTCGCATCGACCAACGGCCGGCACCAGGCCTCGCTCTCGGAAAGCAAGGCAAGTGCGGCCGAAACGTCGAGCACGGCGAGCGCTTCGGCGCCGGCACGGATCCTGTCGGCGTGGCCGACCACTTGCGCCGTCAGCGCCTCGAAAGCGGCAAGCTCGATCGCCAGCGCCCGGTCGGCCGCATTGGCGATCTTGGTTTCCAGCTCGGCGAGTTCGGTGGTGGTGAAGCGCATGGCGTTGGCCATGGTCTGGCGATGGATGAAGCGCGCCCTGGCGCCGTCGCTGCCGGTCATCAGCGCATGATGATTGGCGATGACTTCGATATAATAGCCCAGCACATTGTTGTGCCTGATCTTCAGCGAGCGGATGCCGGTCTCGTCGATCAGCGAGCGCTCCAGCCCGGCGATCACTTTTCGCGACTCGTCGCGCAACGCCCGCATCTCGTCGAGTTCGGCGTGGTAGCCGCCGCGGACGAAGCCGCCGTCGCGCTTGAGCAACGGCAGCTCGTCGCTCAGCGCCTGCGCCAGATGCGCCGCCAGTTCATTGGGCAGCGTCTTGATAGCTCCCAACGCCGCGGCCAGTTCGCCCGGCAAGGCGATCTGGCCGAACAGTTCGGCGATGGCGCCGGCCGCTTCGAAACCGGCGCGCAGCGCGCCGAGGTCGCGCGGGCCGCCGCGGTTGAGCGCCAGCCTGGACAGCGCGCGCGGCATGTCGGCAACGCTCTTCAGGCTTGCCCGCACCGCCTGGCAAAGGCGCGTCTCGGAGCGGAAGAACGACACCGAGTCCAGCCTTGCAGCGATTGCCGCCGGATCGGTCAGCGGCGCCATCAGCCGGTCGGCGAGCAGCCTTGCACCGCCGCCGGTCACCGTGCGGTCGATCGCCTTGAACAGCGATCCGTCGCGGCTGCCGGACAGCGTGCGCAGCAGTTCCAGGTTGGCGCGCGTCGCCGGGTCGATGAACAGCGTCGAGCCCTGCTCCTCGCGCTCCGGCCGCGACAGCGGCGGCCGCTCGGCTTTCTGCGTCTTTTCGACATAGGCGATGACGCCTGAGATCGCCGACAGCTCGGCGCGCGAAAACGAGCCGAAACTGTCAGGGGTCGCCACCTCGAAGAAGCGCGCGATGCGGCCGGCGGCCGAAGCCGAATCGAACAGCGACGGCGGCTGCGGGCTGGCGACACGGCCGAGCACGTCGAAGACCGGTTTCAGCTCCGGGTCGTAAAACACCGGCTCGGCGACGATCAGCTCGCGCGGGTCGACGCGGAAGACATCGGCGAGCAGCCGGTCGGCGGTGGTCTCGGCGACGCGGAAGACACCGGTCGAGATCTCGATCCAGGCCAAGGCAAAGGAATGCTCGGCCCCGCCCTTGACCCGTCCCAGCGCCATCAGAAAACTCGATTCCGACGGCGCCAGCAATTTGTCTTCGGTGATGGTGCCGGGCGTTACCAGCCGCACCACGTCGCGGCGCACCACCGATTTGCCGCCGCGCTTCCTGGCCTCCGTCGGATCCTCGATCTGCTCGCAGACGGCGACGCGGAACCCCTGGCCGATCAGCTTCTGCAGATAATCGTCGGCGGCATGCACCGGCACGCCGCACATCGGGATGTCGAGCCCCTGGTGCTTGCCGCGCTTAGTCAGCACGATGCCGAGCGCCCGGCTTGCTTTCTCGGCGTCGTCGAAGAACAGCTCGTAGAAATCGCCCATGCGGTAGAACAGCAGCGAATCCGGGTTCGCCGCCTTGATCTCGATATACTGCTCCATCATCGGCGTCGCCGGCGCGAAGGCCGGCGTGGCATTGTCGCTTCGAATGGGCGTCTCGTCGTTCAAGAAGCTGCTTCCAAAATTTTCCAGGCCATGCTTGGCGGTTTACAGCGGCGAAGTGTAGCCTTAATCCCGAACCTTCCACAAAAGAAAGCATGCGCACCCATCTCAAGCGGTGCCGTACGGGCGAGGAACCGAAAGCATCATGGCCAAGAAATCCGAAAGCAACGGGCCCTCCGTCAGCGCCCAGGAGGCATTGGAATTCCATGCCATGGGGCGGCCGGGCAAGCTGGAGATCGTCGCCACAAAACCGATGGCGACGCAGCGCGATCTCAGCCTCGCCTATTCGCCGGGCGTCGCCGTGCCGGTTCTCGCCATTGCCGAGGATCCGAGCCGCGCCTTCGACTATACGGTTCGCGGCAACATGGTCGCCGTCATCTCCAACGGTACCGCCATCCTTGGCCTCGGCAATCTCGGCGCGCTTGCTTCGAAGCCAGTGATGGAAGGCAAGGCGGTGCTGTTCAAGCGCTTCGCCGATGTCGATTCCATCGATCTCGAGGTCGACACCGAGGATGCCGACGAATTCATCAACTGCGTGCGTTTTCTCGGCCCCTCCTTCGGCGGCATCAACCTCGAGGACATCAAGGCGCCGGAGTGTTTCATCATCGAGCAGCGGCTGCGCGAGCTGATGGACATACCGGTCTTCCATGACGACCAGCACGGCACTGCCATCATTTCGGCCGCCGGCCTGATCAACGCGCTGGAAATCACCGGCCGCGACATGAAGACCACGAAAATGGTCTGCAACGGCGCCGGCGCTGCCGGCATCGCCTGCATCGAACTGATGAAGGCGATGGGCTTTGCGCCAGAAAATATCATCCTGTGCGACACCAAGGGCGTGGTCTTTCAGGGCCGCACCGAAGGCATGAACCAGTGGAAATCGGCGCACGCCGTGAAAACCGGTGCGCGCTCGCTGGCCGAAGCGCTGGACGGCGCCGACGTGTTCCTCGGCCTCTCGGCCAAGGGCACGCTGACCACCAGGATGGTGCAGTCGATGGCCAAGAACCCGATCATCTTCGCCATGGCCAATCCCGACCCCGAGATCACGCCGGAGGAGGTCGCCGAGATCCGCACCGACGCCATCATGGCGACGGGGCGGTCCGACTATCCCAACCAGGTCAACAACGTGCTTGGCTTCCCCTACATTTTCCGCGGCGCGCTCGATGTGCGGGCGACCACCATCAACGACGACATGAAGATCGCCGCGGCCAAAGCGCTCGCCGAACTGGCGCGCCAGGACGTGCCCGACGACGTCGCCGCCGCCTATCAGGGCATGCGGCCGAAATTCGGTCCAAACTACATCATCCCGGTGCCGTTCGATCCGCGCCTGATCTCGGCGATCCCGATCGCGGTCGCCAAGGCGGCGATGGACTCCGGCGTCGCCCGCAAGCCGATCCTCGATCTGGACCGCTACGCGCAGGAGCTTTCCGCCCGCCGCGACCCGATCGCATCGACGCTGCAGCGCATCTACGACCGGGTGCGCCGCCAGCCCAAGCGCATCGTCTTTGCCGAGGGCGAGGAGGAGCAGGTGATGCGCGCCGCCGTCTCCTATGTGAACCAGCGGCTCGGCACCGCCATCCTGCTCGGCCGCGACGACATCATCAAGGAAAACGCCAGGAACGCCGGCATCGACCTCGGCAAGCAAGGCATCGAGATCATCAATGCGCGGCTGTCGCGGCGCAACTCGGTCTACGCCGACTATCTCTACGAGCGCATGCAGCGCAAAGGCTTCCTGTTCCGCGACTGCCAGCGGCTGATCAACAACGATCGCAACCATTTCGCCGCCTGCATGGTGGCGCTGGGCGATGCCGACGGCATCGTCACCGGTGTCACCCGCAACTATTCGACGGCGCTCGATGACATCCGCCGCGTCATCGACGCAAGGCCCGGCCACTGCGTTATCGGCGTGTCGATCGTGCTGGCGCGGGGCCGCACCGTCCTCGTTGCCGACACCGCCGTGCACGACATGCCGAATGCTGAACAGATCGCCGACATCGCCGAGGAGGCCGCCGGCTTTGCCCGCCGCATGGGCTACGAGCCGAGGCTCGCCATGCTCGCTTATTCGACCTTCGGCCATCCGCAGGGCGAGCGCTCCGAGCGCGTCCAGGAAGCGGTGCGCATCCTCGACAAGCGCCGCGTCGATTTCGAGTATGACGGCGAAATGGCCGCCGACGTGGCGCTCAACGCCCGCGCCATGGCGCAGTACCCGTTCATCAGGCTGACCGGCCCGGCCAACGTGCTGGTGATGCCGGCTTTCCACTCGGCCTCGATCTCGACCAAGATGCTGCAGGAACTCGGCGGCTCTACCGTCATCGGCCCGCTGCTGGTCGGCCTGAACAAGCCGGTTCAGATCGTCTCGCTCAATGCCAAGGACTCAGACATCGTCAATATGGCGGCGATCGCGGCGTATAGCACCGGGGCTTGAGGAGCGCCTAGCGGCACCTCTTCCTTCTCCCTTGGGGGAGAAGGAAGAGGCGCCGCGCTACAGCAACCCCGCCTGTTCGGCCTCGCGGCGCAGATTCTGCCTTGGCCTTGGGCCGATCTGCTGGATGACCAGTCCGGCGGCCAGCGAGCCGAGGTCGCCGCACTGCTTCAGGCTGCGGCCTTGCGTGTAGCCATAGAGGAAACCGGCGGCATAGAGGTCGCCGGCGCCTGTCGTGTCGACCAGCTCGCGGATCCTGGTCGCCTCGATGGTGACGGTCTCGTCGCCGCGCACGATCACCGAGCCCTTTTCCGAGCGGGTGACGGCGGCGATCTTGCAATCCTTGCGGATCTGCGCCAGCGCCTCGTCGAAGGACGCGGTCTGGTAGAGCGACTTGATCTCGTGGCTGTTGGCAAAGACGATGTCGACGGTGCCGGAGCGCATCAGATCGAGGAACTCGTCGCGGTAGCGGTCGACGCAGAACGAGTCCGACAGGGTCATCGACACTTCGCGCCCGGCGGCGTGGGCGAGTTTCGCCGTCTGCCGGATCGCTTCCTTGGCGCGCGGCGGGTCCCACAGATAGCCCTCGAAATAGGTGACGGCGGCGCCCGACGCCTTGTCGGCCTCGACGTCCTCCGGGCCGAGCTCGACGCAAGCGCCGAGATAGGTGTTCATCGAGCGCTCGCCGTCCGGCGTGACGAAGATCATCGAGCGCGCCGTCGGCGGTTCGCCGTTGAGCGGCTTTGTGTCGAAGGCGACGCCCTGGGCATGGATGTCATGCGCGTAGATTTCGCCGAGCGCGTCGTTGGAGACCTTGCCGAAGAAGGCGGCGCGGCCGCCGAAGGAGGCAACGCCCGCCGCCGTGTTGCCGGCGCTGCCGCCCGAGGCTTCGATGGCCGGGCCCATGCGGCTGTAGAGCAGTTCGGCGCGCCTCGTGTCGATCAAATTCATCGCGCCTTTGATGATGCCGTTGGTCTCCAGGAACGCCTCGTCGCACTGGGCGATGATGTCGACGATGGCATTTCCGATACAAAGCACGTCATAATCCGGCATCAATTCATGTCTCCGCCAAAAGCCACCGGCTTTCTGCCACGCCGGGCGCGGGCGGGTCTAGCGGTTTGATGCGGCTTTGCCTAGCGGCGATCCGACGAATGTCAGCATAGCGACCATCGTTGGATGGCGGCCGAAGCATTTCCCGCGTGCCTGGCTTACAAGCATGGCTGAGATGAGCGATGCCCAGAGGTTCCAGCCGGCCATGTCCATGAAAACCGACACGAGGCTCGAGTTGGTGCTGCTCGTCGTATTGGCGCTGCTGTGGGGCGTATCCTACAGCTTCATCAAGATCGGCGTCGCGACGATCCCGCCGGTAACGCTGATCGCCGCGCGAACCCTGGTCGCGGGTGGCATCCTGTTCGCCTGGATCCGCTGGCGCGGGCTGGCCTTGCCGGGTGATGCCGCAAGCTGGCGCCGGTTTGCATTCCAGGCATGCCTCAACAGCGTCGTGCCGTTCACGCTGATCGCTTGGGCCGAGCGCTCGCTGGATGCCGGGCTGGCCACGATCCTGAATGCGACCTCGCCGATCTTCACCTTCTTGCTGACCGCCCTCATCACCCGCCATGAACCGGCGACCATGCGCAAGCTGTTCGGTGTCGCGGCGGGAATCGCCGGAATATGCCTCGTTGTCGGCGCCCCAGCGCTAGGCGGCCTCGGACAGCAAATATTGCCGCAACTTGCCGTGGTCGCGGCGACGATCTGCTACGCCGGCGCTGCCGTTTTCGGCCGCGGCTTCAGGGGGCTCGACCCGATGGTGCCGGCCGCCGGTTCGATGCTCTGCGGCGCCGCGATGCTGATCCCGTTGAGCCTTGCGTTCGACCGGCCATGGACCTTGGCGCCATCGACAGCTTCGGTCCTTGCGCTGCTCGGGCTTTCGGTGTTTTCGACCGCGCTGGCCTTCTCGATCTATTTCCGCCTCCTCCATTCGCTGGGCTCCGTCGGCACCACCTCGCAAGCCTATCTGCGGGTGCCGATCGGCGTTGCTATCGGAGCCGTGTTCCTTGGCGAAAGCCTTGGTCCGAGCGCGTGGTGGGGAATGGCCCTGGTCGTCGTCGGCGTGGCGGCGATGACCATTCCCCAGGCGAAGGTCGCGCGCTAGGAAGCCGCGCTTGCGACTTGGGCGGTCTCCGCCTATTCGGAGATATCAGCCACGGGCATGTTTGACATGGAATTGGAAACGCCGTGATCCTCGACGCCGCCCGCGCCGCCTTGAGCCGGCTGTTCTCGCCCGAATTCCGTTCCGTGTTCGTGAAGACACTGGGGCTGACCTTGCTGGCACTGGCGGCGCTGTGGTTCGGGATAAAGAGCCTGTTCGAATGGCTGGCCTGGCCGTGGATCGATGCATGGCTGCCCGCCCTTCCCTCCTGGGCCGGATGGCTGGGCGCCGTCGTCGCCGGCGTCGGCCTTGCGCTGGGGCTGGCGCTTTTTATCGCGCCGGTGACGGCGATCATCGCCGGCCTGTTCCTTGACGACGTCGCCGAAGTGGTCGAGCGCACCGACTATCCCAACGATCCGCCCGGCTGCGCCGTGCCGGCGCTGCGCTCGCTGGTGCTGGCGATCAGGTTCTTCGGCGTCGTCATCCTCGGCAACATCATCGCTCTGCTGCTTCTGCTGGTGCCGGGCATCAACATCGCCGCCTTCTTCATCGTCAACGGTTATCTGCTCGGGCGCGAGTTCTTCGAGTTCGCCACCATGCGCTTTCGCCCGGAGGCCGAGGCCAGGGCGCTGCGCAGAAAGCACGCGGTCACCGTATTCCTGGCCGGGCTGGTCGTCGCCGCTTTCCTGGCCGTGCCCCTGCTCAACCTTTTGACGCCGCTGTTCGCCGCCGCCATGATGGTGCATCTGCACAAGGCGATCTCGGCGCGGGAAGGGAGCTAGCGCAGCAGGAAACCCCTGCCCAGGTCATCATCGTCCTCGACGATGAATTCGGCCCGTCCTGAGTAATAGGCGCGGCCGCCGACCCGGGCGATGATGGCATCATGCGGCCCGGCTGTGGCCCTGCGTGCGACCGCGCCGGAAAAGCGCGAGCCGGCGATGCTCTCGAACAGCCGCGCCCGGCCAATCTCGATTTGCCCCTTGGCGTGCATGGCCGCCAGCCGCGCGGTGACGCCCGAGCCGGTCGGCGAACGGTCGACCTCGGCTTCGGCGAAAACGCAGATGTTTTTGGTCGGCGTATCGGAGAACGCATCCTGTCCGTCAGTCAGGATGGTGCCGTAGAGAAAGGCGAGATCGGCATGGTCGGGATGCGACAGCGGCAATTCGGCCTTGAGCTTATCGGTCAGCGCGGTCGCTGCATCGACGAAATCGCGCACCCGGTTCCTGCCGAATTCCAGCCCGAACTGGCGGCAGTCGGCGAGCGCATAGAAGGCGCCGCCATAGGCGATGTCAAAGCCGACCGGACCATAGCCCGGCAGCTCGATCCGCCGGTCGCGGGCGAACAGAAACGCCGGCACGCTTTCGAAGGACACCGCACCGGCCTTGCCATTCCTTACGTCCACAGAAGCCGAGATCAGCCCGCACGGCGCCTCGATGTTTACGGTCGTCAACGGCTCGCGTGGCGCCACCAGCCGCTCGTCGACGGCGTAGCGGCCGAGCGCGACGATGGCGTGGCCGCACATCGTCGAATAGCCCTCATTGTGCATAAACAGCACCGCGAGGTCGGCGCCCGGCAGGTCAGGCTCCACCAGCAGCGCGCCATACATGTCGTAATGGCCGCGCGGCTCGAACATCAGGATCTTTCTGAGATGATCGAGATGGTCGCGCACATAGGCACGCTTTTCGAGGATCGTGCCCTTGGGAATGTCGGGGTAGCCGCCGGTGACGATCCGCAGCGGCTCGCCGCCGGTGTGCATGTCGACGACGGTGAGGGTCATTCGCCGGGCCCGACCTAGGCTGAAGATTTGGCAAACAGCGCCTGCAGCTTGCCGAACGGCATGGCGGCGCGGGTGAAGCCGAAGGTGCCATCCTGCTGGATCTCGCGCGCCGCGGTCTCCAGCATGCCGAAGGCGAAATTGGTGAGCCATGGACCGAGCGAGACGCGCTTTACCCCCGCCGTGGCCAGGTCGGCGATGGTGAAGCCGGGCCTGGCCATGACGTTGACCGGCTTGGTCAGCGCCGAGCAGACGGTTCGCACCATCTCGATGTCGCCTAGCCCCGGTGCATAGAGCACGTCGGCGCCGGCCTTCTCGAAGGCCTGCAGCCGCTTGATCGTATCGTCAAGATCGGGCTTGCCCCACAGGAAATTCTCGGCCCGCGCGGTGAAGACGAAATCGCGTTTCAGTGCCCGTGCCGCTTCTGCCGCCGCCGCGACGCGCTCGACGGCATGCGCAAAATCATAGATCGGCTTGTCGGGCTCGCCGGTATGGTCCTCGATCGAGCAGCCGGCGAGGCCAGCCGCCTCGGCGGCGAAGATGGTCTCGCCGGCACTTGTTGCGCTGTCGCCCTTGCCCTTTTCGAGATCGGCCGAAACCGGCAGCCCGGTCGCCGCCGACACTTCACGGCAATGATGGATCATCGCCTCGAACGTCACCGCACCATCGGGCAGGCCGCGCGAAAAGGCAAAGCCGGCGCTGGTCGTGGCCAGCGCCTTGAAGCCGAACGAAGCCAAGAGCTTGGTCGTCCCGACGTCCCAGGAATTGGCCATGACGAAGATCGAGGCATGCAGGTCGCGAAAAATCTTACCCTTGTCCATGGATGCTCCCCTCCAGTGCAGAATGTGAGGCAAATTCTAGCCCGGCGGAAGGCGCCGGGCAAACAAATGCGGTTGGCTCAGAAGCGTTTGGCGTTGTCATCTGCCAATCGGTCCAGCGCATCGGAATCCTTGACGTAGCGCGAAGCATTTTTGTTCCAATGATAGGTGACGGAAATGTCGCGCGAAGACGCCTCTGGCGGCGGCTGGCCGTCGCAGCTTTCTTCTCCCGGTAGCGTCGCGTCGGTCACTGTGACCTTGATGGCTGCATAAGGCTGGCCGTCGGCGACCACCTGGAACGCCGCATTCTGTGTCCTCCTATGAGTGCAGAGGTTTTCGTCGAACGTATAGATCATGTCGATCAGCTCGAACCTGTCGTTGCGGACCATGATCAGCGGCGTGATCCCATAGCCCTGGCTCGAATTGAAATGCATGCTCATGCTGATGATAGCGTCGTCACCAGGCCCGATCGCCAGCTTGCCCGGATCGCGAAGATAGGTGATGCGGTCGACGGCGACATTGACCGCGTCGAGCAGCGCCGGCTTGCCGGTGATGTCATAGAGTGCCAGCACGGCATAGCCCTCGGCGCTGTCAGGCGAGTCGCCAAGGTCGAACAGCATGGCCAGCCGCTCCTTGCCGCCGGCCTTGATGCCGAGCACGCCGGCGTTGGAAAGACCCGACGTCGCCGGCGGGGAGCCGCCGTAGTCCGGACCAGCGATGTGGCGCATCTCGATCGGCGTCGAACCCCGGAAAAAGCCGTCCTTGTCCGCGGCCAGATCGGGAATGACCATCCTGGCGAGGTCGAGATAGGTGACATCGCCGTGGCCGGGGACAGCGCTGCCGAGCTCCGGGAAACTGACGGCCTCGGCGCTGGCCGTCGTCCAAAGACAAGGCAGCAGCAGGCAGGCAAGGATGAAACGAACCAGCGAGAAGGCCATGCGCGCGCTCGTTATGTCGGGCGCGCGCAAGCTAGAGCATTTTGCGGCCAAGAGGAAACACCTGGCGTTACCCCGCTATGTTGGTTTGGCTTCGGTCGCCAGGGTCTGCTGGAAAACAGGCACCAGCTGATCCATGGCGGCTGCGAGCCACGCGCCGAGTTCGTCCGGCAGAGTGTCATGGATCCAGACCAGGCGGCTCCGGCCCTCACCCTCGGCAAAGACCTGCATGGAGGTGTTATCATGGGCGACCTCATCGCCGAGCCATCCCCACACGATGCGCCGGCTCTGCTCGTCGCGGGCGATGAGCCGCTCTCGCACAATCTTGCCGTCGGCGAAAGTAAGGGCCCGTACGTCGTCCTCATCCACCCTGCAGTCGACGAAAACGCCTGGGGCTATCCGTTGGGCGCCGCCGGCGAAGTCGCCGACCGTCGCCCATACGCTTTCCGGTGAAGCATCTACGATGATTTCCCTGACTATCGAAGCCATGTTCGCATTTCCTTCATTAGTAGGTAGACCTGTCTGTCTACATGTGGATGTATACAGACCTGTCTGCTATACAGTCAAGGCATGTCCGCAGCCCGAATCAACAATCGTCCCGAAAGTCTTGCGCGCCGTCGCATCCTCGATACGGCGACCGCGCTGTTTTCTCTGGAGGGGGTGCGCGCAGTCGGCATCGACCGCATCATCGCCGAGGCCGGCGTTGCCAAGGCGACGTTCTATCATCACTTCGCGGCCAAGGACGATCTGGTCCGCGCCTATATCGAGGAGCTCAGCAAGGGAGGACGGGCGGCAATCGCGAAGCTTGGGCGGCGGCCACCTCGGCAGATGATCCTTGCGATATTCGATCTCATCGCCGATGCGGCAGATCAGCCGGGCTACCGCGGCTGCCCGTTTCAGAATGCCGCCGCTGAATATCCGGATCCCAGCAGCCCGGTTCGCCAGGCGATCGATCAGCATCGTCACTGGAAGTGGGGTATCCTCAGGGATCTGCTGATCGCGGACGCAAATCCCGATCCGGACCGCACAGCGGACGCGCTAACGGTGGCGGCCGACGGCCTCCTTGTCGTCAGTCATCTCGACAGGCCGGCCAAGCTGCGCAGCCTCATACGCGACACGGTCGACCGAGTACTTGGAGCCCCACGCCCGGTCTGAGACCGGATGCGCATGCAGCTTACGCAAAGGCGATCAGTGGATCGGCACCAGCCCGGCCAGTTCACGCATGTCGTCGAACAGGATGCCGCCAGCTTCGATCAGTCCATCGCGGTCGGAAAGCGGGTCGCCGTGGTAGGAATAGACGCGCATGCCGGCGGCGATGCCGGCTGTCGTCCCGGCGACGCTGTCCTCAATGACGATGCAGTCGGCGGGCGCGAAGCCCATCGTCGCTGCCGCATGCAGGAAGAGGTCGGGGAACGGCTTGCCGCGCGAGACCATGGTCGAGCTGAACAGCGCATGCTCGAACAGCGGCAGCAGCCCGGTCTGGCCGAGTGTGATGTGCATTTTCGATACCCGTGCCGACGAGGCGACGCAGGTGGCGATGCCGGCGGCGTGCACGGTTTCGATGAACTCGCGAACGTAGGGGATGGCCTCGACGCCATGTGCGAACAGGTCCGGCAGGCCGGCGTTCCAGCGCTCGACAAAATCGGCGCCAAGACTGACGCCGGTCGCCTCGACTTCCTTCTGCACCGAGACCATGCTGCGGCCGGAGAAATTCTTGCGGCAATATTCGAAGCTGGCCGGGAAGCCTGCCGCGGTCAACCATTCGGCGAGGCGCCGATTGGCCAGGTTCTCGGTATCGACCAGAACCCCGTCGCAATCGAAGATGACGAGTTTGGGTATTTTCATCAAGCGGTGCCGGTCGATCCGAAGCCGCCCGAGCCGCGCGCCGTGCCGCCGGCCAATGTGCGCTCCTCGACGGTCGCCTGCGTTACCGGGGCGAAGACGATCTGGGCGATCCGCATGCCGCGCGTCACGGCGAAATCCTCGTCGCCGAGATTGATCAGCAGCACCTTGACCTCGCCGCGATAGTCGCTGTCGATGGTGCCCGGCGTGTTGAGGCAGGTGAGCCCGTGCTTGACGGCGAGGCCCGAACGCGGCCGGACCTGGCCTTCGACGCCCTCCGGAATTTCCAGGACCAGCCCGGTCGGCACCAGCGCGCGCTTTCCGGGCAGGATCAAAAGCGGCCTGTCGTCGGGGACGGCGGCGCGCAGGTCCATGCCGGCGGCGCCCGAGCTCTCATAGGCGGGAAGCGGCAAGCCCTCGCCATGCGGCAGCCTGACGAAACCGACAGCCGGACCGATGACGGAGGTAGGATAAGGTGCTGCGCGCATAAGGCTGATCCTATCGTCGCGAACGCCGGTTCAGTCAACTCGGCGGCAATGCTATCAACGGCTTTCTTTCAGCGCAGTTCCGCCTCAGCGCAGTTCCATCGGAACGACCGTGGTCTCCTTGATCTCCTCCATGACGAAAGAGGCCGAAACGTCCGACAGCGCCACCTTGGCGATCAGCCGCTGGTAGAGCCGGTCATAGGCCTTCACATCGGCGACGCGGGCGCGCAGCACATAGTCGAGATCGCCGGACATGCGGTAGGCGCCGGTGATCTCGGCAAAGCCGGTCACCGCCGCCCGGAATCTTTGCAGCCAGTCGGGATCGTGGTTCGAGGTGCGGATCAGGATGAACACCGAAAGCCCGAGTCCGAGCTTGTCGGCGTCGACCAGTGCCACCCGACCGGTAATGACGCCGTCTTCCTCCAGCCGCTTGACCCGGCGCCAGCAGGCATTGCGCGACAGCGATATTCTTGCCGAGAGCTGGTCGACGGACAGCGTGCCGTCGCGTTGCAGCTCGGCCAGCAATCTCCGGTCTATTTCGTCGATTTCCGCCATCATGCGGGATGTTTGTCCCAAAATTTGGCTTTAGACAAGGACAATTTGAGACCGATGACCCTGATAGCCGTGGCAGGATATTCATCGCTGGCTCTTCATGCCGGCAGGAGGGATCGACATGACAGCACGGCTCGCAAGACTTTTCACCTCTCACCCGGCCGCGGTCGGCGAGAGCTATTTCGGCCATATGGCTTTCGCCGCATGGTTCTCGTCGCGATTGTTCATGGCGGCCTTTGCCGCGCTCATTCATGCTTTCTTGCCGTTTCTGTTCGAGACCACGGCAAGCGGCATCATCCGTGAGCTCTACGAACGGACGCATAACAGGGGACGGTAAGCCGTAGAGGTGCCGATCGCGGGAGGCCGCGGTACAGCGCCCCCTCAACAAATCCCGGCAGCGCAATCCGATCAAGCGCCGCCGTCGTCAAAATGCCGAGCCAGGCTTGAAGCCGCGCCGCAATCCACCATTTTGAGGAGCGCGACGCGATAGCCCGGAGCGGTCATGATGGATATCGTCTTTTCCTCGACCACCAAACTGGCCGCGGCCATCCGCGACCGTACGGTTTCCGCAATAGAAGTGCTGGACGAGCATCTGGCGCAGATCGACAGGCACAATGAGGCGGCCAATGCCGTCGTCACGCTCGACAGGGAGGAGGCTCGCGCTCGAGCGAAGAAAGCCGACGAAGCGCAGGCGCGCGGCGAGGCACTTGGGCCGCTGCATGGCCTGCCGTTCACACTGAAGGACACGCACGAAACCGCTGGCATGAGAACCACCGTCGGCTTCCCGGCCTTCGCCGACTATGCCCCGAGGGCAGACAGTTCGGTCGTTGCCCGGCTAAAGGCGGCAGGCGGCATACTGGTGGGCAAGACGAACGTGGCGACAATGCTCGGTGACTGGCAGTCGAGCAATCCGCCATTCGGCCGCACCGGCAATCCCTGGGATCTCCAGCGCACCGCCGGCGGCTCCAGTGGCGGTGCGGCGGCGGCGCTCAGCACCGGAATGACGCCGTTCGAGGTCGGCACCGACATGCAGGATTCGATCCGGCTGCCGGCCGCCTTTTGTGGCGTCTACGGCCTCAAGCCGACCGAGCACCGCGTCTCGCTCGCCGGCGCCTTCCCCGATCCAGGCGGGGCGCCGCGCAGCGTGCGGCTGATGTCCTGCCTCGGACCGCTGGCGCGCAGCGTCGAGGACCTGGCGCTCATCTACGGCCTCATTGCCGGGCCGGATGGAAGCGATACCGACCTTGCGCCGGTCCCGGTCGAAACCATGCCTGAGCTGGACCTCAAAAATTTGCGCATTGCCGTCGCGCCGTCCTTTCCGGGCTTTCCAGTGGCCGGCGAGATCAGCGCGGCGGTCGAAAGTCTGGCAAAAGAGCTTCAGGCTGCGGGCGCCATCGTCGAGGAAGCCGAATTGCCGGAGCTCGACCTGCACGACGACCTGAAGCAGGGCGGCGTCCTGATCGGCATGATGCTGGAGGCGGCGCAGCCCGAACCACCGGAGAAGCCGACGCCGGTCTCGCGCTGGTTCGAGGCGCTCGCCCGCCGCGACCGCTCCATCCTGGCATGGGAACGGTTCTTCGACGGTTGCGACGCCTTGCTGTGCCCGGTGGCCATGGTCACCGCCTTCCCGCATTGCGAGCCGGGAACGCCGATCGAGGTCGACGGCGAGAAGCAAAGCTACTGGATGCTGCCGGCCTATGGCGCGGTGTTCAACTACAGCGGCCATCCGGCACTGTCGCTGCCCTGCGGACAGGATCGCGACGGCCTGCCCATCGGACTACAGCTTGTTGGCAAACGCTGGTCGGAGTCGCGCCTGCTCGGGATCGCCAGGGCCATCGAGCCGCTGGCCGGCGGCTTTCGCCGCCCACCCGGTTATTGAGTAAACCGCGCCAGTCCGTAGGGATCAAGCAGCGGATCGCGCTCGCCGTCGAGGATTTCGCGGGCGGCGAACAGGCCGACGGCCGGCGCCAGCGTGATGCCGGAATGCATAACGGCGACGTAGACGCCGCCCGTGCCTTCGGCGCGGCCTATGATGGGAAAGCCATCGACCGGCGTCGGCCGGTAGCCAATGGTGTGGAAATCGAGTTCCAGCCCATCCGCGCCGCGCAGCATCGCCTTCATCGCTGCAAACAGGTCGCGGGCGGTGGCCGCGGCATCCATGCCGGGATCGGCGCCGCCGAAATCCGAGCCGGCGATGACGCGGCCTCCCGCTGTCTGGCGCATATGCAGGCGGTCGCCGATCACCAGCCCGTTGAGCAGCTTTTCGTAGGGGCGCGAATGCACGATCAGGCCGGGCGGCGTTTCGATCGGGAGTTCTATCCCGGCTGTTGCCGCTAGTGCCGGAGAGCCGGCTCCGGCCGCGATCACCACCTCGTCGGCAGTAATCGGCCCGCCGGATGTATCGACGCCGGCAATCCTGCCGTTGGCCTGCACAAGCGCGGTCGCGGTAACTCCCGTCAGCAGCCGCGCGTCGCGCCGTTCGGCGTCGGCCAGCAGTGCTTGCGTGGCGGCGACCGGCTCGGCGACACCTTCCTTGGCGACATAAAGGGCGAAGTCGGGAAGTTCGGCCAGATTGGGCTCGATGCGGGCCGCTCCGGCACGGTCGACACGCTCGATGCCGTAGCCCCATAGGGAATGTTCGGCGGCATAGGCTTCCAGTTCGGCCGCGGGCAGGTCCCAGCACAGGCCACCGCACCATTGCAACGGGATGCCCGGCACCTCGTTCGCCAATCGCGTCCATTCGGCCATCGATCGAGTCCGTAGCCGGAAGTAAGGCTGCGGATTACCCCAACTGGCATTGATCCAGGCAAAGGAATTCGGCGTCGCGACGCCGCCGGCACCGCTGCCGGCAATGACCGTCACCTTTGCTCCGGCCCTGGTCAGGTGCCAGGCGATGGAGGCGCCGATGATGCCGGCGCCGATGACGATGACTTGTTTCGCCGCTGCCATGCTTCACTCCTCGTTCCAACGCCACCACTGCGATGCCATTGCCCGTGGGTTCTGCCAAGAGCGCGCGGTATAAAACATGCTTCTTGACTTTAATACGTACGTACGTATTATACGGCATGGCTAGACATTCACTTCGCGAAAAACTTCTCGACGCCGGTTTCAAGACCATCTGGAGTTCCGGCTATTCGGCCGCCGGCGTACGCGACATCGTCGCCGCGGCCGATGCCCGCCCGGGGTCCTTCACCAATCATTTTGCATCCAAGGAGGCGTTCACCGGCGAGGTGCTGGACCGCTATTTCGCCTATGTGAGCGGTTTGGTGGAGCAGGCCCTTGCCCGGGACGGCACGCCCCCGGTCGGGCGCTTGCGCCGCTATCTCGAAATCATCACGTCGAAGCTGGAGGCGCATGATTGGGCACGGGGCTGCATGATCGGCAATCTCAGCCTCGAGACGGCGGCTCACAGTGAGGCGCTGAGGCTGCAACTCGTCGCCATTTTCGAACGCTGGCGCAAGCCGTTCGCCGAATGCATCACCGAAGGCCAGGCGGCCGGCGATATCACCGACGCATTCGATGCCGAGGACCTCGCCGATTTCCTTTTGAGTTCCTGGCAAGGTGCGATGCTGCGCATGAAGGTGGAGCGCAGTCCCGAACCGGTCGAGCGTTTCAAGAATATCGTCTTCAAAACAGTCTTCGCAAAAAGGAGCTGATCCGATGAACCCGAAACTCGAAAAGCGCAGAATGTTGCCGCGCTCGCAAGTCGCGGTACTCGATTCCACCATTTCCTATATCGAGGCAGGCACGGCTGGCCCGACAGTACTCTTCCTGCACGGCAACCCGACGTCGTCCTACATCTGGCGCGACATCATCCCGCATGTAGCGCCGTTCGGCCGCTGCATAGCGCCCGACCTGATCGGCTATGGCCAATCCGGCAAGCCGGACATCGACTATCGCTTCTTCGACCACGTCCGGTATCTCGACGCTTTCATCGAGACGCTTGGCATCACCGACATGGTGGTCGTCGCGCAGGACTGGGGTACCGCCCTTGCCTTCCATCTCGCCGCCCGGCGGCCGCAGCGGATCCTCGGCCTCGCCTTCATTGAATTCATCCGGCCCTTCGAGAGCTGGGACGATTTCCACCAGCGTCCGCAGGCGCGCGAATTGTTCAAGGCAATGCGCACGCCTGGCATCGGTGAGAAGCTTGTTCTGGAAGACAATGTTTTCGTCGAAAAGGTGCTGCCGGCCTCGGTTCTGCGCACGATGAGCGATGCTGAAATGGCAGCTTATCGGGCGCCGTTCCCGACACCGCGATCGCGCGAGCCGATCCTGAGGCTGCCGCGCGACCTGCCGATCGAAGGCCAGCCCGCCGACGTCGCCGCCATCAGTGAGAACGACCATCGGGCGCTCCGGGCTTCCTCCTACCCGAAGCTGCTTTTCTCAGGCGATCCGGGCGCCCTCGTCTCGCCGCAGGCGGCACGGGAATTCGCGGTGGGCCTGAAGAACTGCCGGTTGATCGATCTCGGACCCGGCGCGCATTATCTGCAGGAGGACCATGCCGACAGGATCGGTACCGCCATTGCCGAGTGGATTCCCGAGATAGCCTTCGAGAGCCATGCCGCCGAACCGGCGTGAAGCCGGGAGCGTGGCCACTCCGCCGGAGAGGTCGACAGCTCTGCACTCCGCTGCTAGAAGCCCGGCCTCACACGGAAATCCTGAAAATGTCCGAAACGATTACAGATGCGGTATCGCGCCGCCGCACTTTCGCGATCATTGCTCACCCCGACGCCGGCAAGACAACGCTCACCGAAAAGCTGCTTTTGTTTGGCGGCGCGATCCAGCTTGCTGGCGAGGTCAAGGCCAAGAAGGACCGCATCCAGACCCGGTCCGACTGGATGAAGATCGAACGCGAGCGCGGCATTTCGGTGGTCACCTCGGTGATGACCTTCGAATATGAGGACACCGTCTTCAACCTGCTCGACACGCCCGGCCACGAGGATTTCGCCGACGATACTTATCGCACGCTGTCGGCGGTCGACAGCGCGGTCATGGTCATCGACGCCGCCAAGGGTATCGAGCCGCGCACGCTGAAACTGTTCGAGGTCTGCCGGTTGCGGGACATCCCGATCATCACCTTCGTCAACAAGATGGACCGAGAAAGCCGCGACCCGTTCGACATCCTCGACGAGATCGAGCAGAAGCTGGCGCTTGATACCGCACCGATCACCTGGCCGATCGGCCGCGGCAAGACCTTTTCCGGGACCTACCATCTGGCACTGAATGCTGTGCGCAAGGGCGACGCCGAAAAGGAGCGCACGCCGGTCAACGGTCCCGATTCCAACCGCGTCGCCGGCCTGCTGCCGGAGAACGAGCGCGAGGCTTTCATCGAGGAGCTGGAGCTGGCGCGCGAGGCCTGCCGCCCGCTCGATCTGGAAGCCTTTCGCGAAGGCCATCTGACACCGGTCTATTTCGGCTCGGCGCTGCGCAATTACGGCGTGCGCGACCTGATCGAGGCGCTCGGCGCCTATGGGCCGCCGCCGCGCGCGCAGGAGGCCGACACGCGCAAGGTCGAGGCAACCGAGGACAAGATGACCTCCTTCGTCTTCAAGATCCAGGCCAATATGGACCCCAACCACCGCGACCGTATTGCTTTCGTCCGTGTCTGCTCCGGCAAGCTCGAGCGCGGCATGAAGGCCAAGCTGGTGCGCACGGGAAAGCCGATGAGCCTGTCGGCGCCGCAATTCTTCTTCGCCCGCACCCGCGTCACGGCCGACGAGGCGTTCGCCGGCGATGTCGTCGGCATCCCCAACCACGGCACGCTGCGCATCGGTGACACGCTGACCGAGGGCGAGGAGATCCTGTTTCGCGGCGTGCCGAATTTCGCGCCGGAAATCCTGCGCCGCGTCCGCCTCGGCGACGCGATGAAGGCCAAGAAGCTCAAGGAGGCGCTGCACCAGATGGCCGAAGAAGGCGTCGTGCAATTGTTCTCGCCGGAGGACGGCTCGCCGGCCATCGTCGGCGTCGTCGGCGCCCTGCAGCTCGATGTCCTGAAAGAGCGGCTGAACTTCGAATACACACTGCCGGTCGATTTCGAGATGTCGCGCTTTTCGGTCTGCCGCTGGATCTCGGCCGACGACAAGGCCGAGCTCCAGCGCTTCATCGAGGCGCATCGCGGCGACATTGCCCGCGATCTCGACAACGATCCGGTGTTCCTCGCCCAGCACGCCTTCTCGCTCAACTACGAGGCTGAACGCTGGAAGGCGATCCGCTTTGCCGCGGTGAAGGATTATCAAGTCCGCGACAAAGCGGCTTGATGCGGCCCCTTCCCTTCTCCCCTTGGGGGAGAAGGTGTCGCCGAAGGCGACGGATGAGGGGTGTTCCAGGAAACACCAACGTCTCATTCCGTCCAACATCCCTCAACCGTCTCGGCGCTTCGCGCCGATCCACCTTCTCCCACAGGGGGGGAAGGCAAGACCGCGTTCGTTCACCCCCTGGCTGCCTCTTCGATCTTGGCGATGTCGATCTTGCTCATCTGCATCATCGCCTGCATCACGCGGCCGGCCTTTTCCCTGTCGGGGTCCAGCAGCAGCTTGGGCAACTGCTCGGGAACGACCTGCCAGGAGAGGCCGAACTTGTCCTTCAGCCAGCTGCACTGGCTGGGCTCGCCACCGCCCGCGATGAGCCTGTCCCAAAAATAGTCGACCTCGTCCTGCGTCTTGCAGTCGATGGAGAGCGAGACTGCCTGGGTGAACTTGAATTGCGGCCCGCCGTTGAGCGCCTGGAACTGAACGCCGTCGAGCTCGAATGAGACCATCAGCACCTTGCCCTCATTATCGCCGCTGCCCTTGGGCCAGCGCATCACGCTCAGCACCTTCGAATTCTTGAAGATGGAGATGTAATGGTTCATGGCCTCCTCGGCCTGGTCGTCGAACCACAGGCAGGGGGTGATCTTTTGCATTCTCTTGCTCCTCGGACTGGTTTTGGCTTTGTTTTCACTCACAAAACGGCCGGCTGGCGATTGATGCCCGGCCCGCCGTCTGCCCAAGGACGCTCGAGCAAAACCCGATCCGACAGCACCTCTGACTTTTTTACGGTCTGGACCGGCTGCGTCTTTGGCTGGCGCTCGTTCCGCGCCCTGGCGCAGCGCAAAATTGTGGCCAGACCAGAGCTTGGCGTCTATAAGGCCTGCGGCTCAATTCCGGTTTTCCGCGCCTGTGCGGCGCGAACAGACAGCAAGGACAGTTCAATGCCCGCCTACCGTTCCCGCACCACCACCCATGGCCGCAACATGGCCGGCGCCCGCGGCCTGTGGCGCGCCACCGGGATGAAGGATTCGGATTTCGGCAAGCCGATCATCGCCGTGGTCAACTCCTTCACCCAGTTCGTGCCCGGCCATGTCCATCTGAAGGACCTAGGCCAGCTGGTTGCCCGCGAGATCGAAAAGGCCGGCGGCGTCGCCAAGGAATTCAACACCATAGCCGTCGACGACGGCATCGCCATGGGCCATGACGGCATGCTGTATTCGCTGCCGTCGCGAGAATTGATCGCCGACTCGGTCGAATACATGGTCAACGCGCATTGCGCCGACGCCATGGTCTGCATCTCGAATTGCGACAAGATCACGCCGGGCATGCTGATGGCGTCGCTGCGCCTCAACATCCCGACCGTCTTCGTCTCCGGCGGACCGATGGAGGCCGGCAAGGTGGTGCTCGCCGGCAAGAGCCAGGCGCTTGACCTGGTCGACGCCATGGTCGCGGCCGCTGACGACAAGGTATCCGACGAGGACGTCAAGATCATCGAGCGATCGGCCTGTCCGACCTGCGGCTCGTGCTCGGGCATGTTCACCGCCAATTCGATGAACTGCCTGACCGAGGCGCTCGGCCTGTCGCTGCCCGGCAACGGCTCGACGCTGGCGACGCATGCCGACCGCAAGCGGCTGTTCGTCGAGGCCGGCCATCTGATCGTCGATCTCGCCCAACGCTATTACGAGCAGGACGACGACACCGCGCTACCGCGCGGCATCGCGTCGAAGGGCGCTTTCGAGAACGCCATGACGCTCGATATCGCCATGGGCGGCTCGACCAACACCGTGCTGCACATCCTCGCCGCGGCACATGAGGGCGAGGTCGACTTCACAATGGAGGACATCGACCGGCTGTCGCGGCGGGTGCCGGTGCTGTGCAAGGTGGCGCCGGCCAAGGCCGACGTCCACATGGAGGACGTCCACCGCGCCGGCGGCATCATGGCGATCCTCGGCCAGTTGGATAGCGCCGGGCTGATCAACCGCGACTTGCCGACGGTGCACACCGCAAGCCTCGGCGAAGCGCTCGATCATTGGGATATCTCCCGCACGTCAAGCCAGAATGTCCGCGACTTCTTTCTGGCGGCACCTGGCGGCGTGCCGACGCAGGTCGCCTTCAGCCAGGACCGCCGCTGGGACGAGCTCGATCTCGACCGCGAGACGGGCGTCATCCGCTCGGCCGAACATCCTTTCTCAAGGGATGGCGGCCTTGCCGTGCTGAAAGGCAATCTCGCGCTCGACGGTTGCATCGTGAAGACGGCCGGGGTCGATGAATCGATCCTGAAATTCACCGGTCCGGCAAGAGTGTTCGAAAGCCAGGACGCCAGCGTCAAGGCGATCCTGTCGAACGAGATCAACGCCGGCGATGTCGTCGTTATCCGTTATGAAGGCCCGCGCGGCGGCCCCGGCATGCAGGAAATGCTCTATCCGACCAGCTATCTCAAATCGAAGGGCCTCGGCAAAGCCTGCGCACTGATCACCGACGGTCGTTTTTCCGGCGGCACCTCCGGCCTGTCGATCGGCCACGTCTCGCCGGAAGCGGCTGAAGGCGGTCTGATCGGGCTGGTCAGGGAAGGCGACACGATCGAGATCGACATCCCCAACCGCACCATCAGGCTTGCCGTCGACGACGCCGAACTCACCGGCCGTCGTGCGGCGATGGAGGCCAGGGGACCAACTGCCTGGAAGCCCGAGGAAAAGCGCAAGCGCAAGGTGACGACGGCCTTGCGCGCCTATGCGGCGATGGCGACAAGTGCCGCCAAGGGGGCGGTGCGGTACGTGCCGGAATAGGCATACTCTTCAAAGGGGTAACGATAGATGGATTTCGACCTTGTGGTGCGCGGCGGCACGCTGCCCGACGGCAGGATCGCCGATATCGGCATCGTCGGCGAAACGATCGCAGCGATAGAGCCCGAGCTGAACGTCAGCGCCGGCACGGCGATCGATGCCCGTGGCAATCTGGTCTCGCCGCCCTTCGTCGATCCGCATTTCCATATGGATGCCACGCTTTCGCTCGGCATTCCCCGCATCAATGTCTCGGGCACGCTGCTCGAAGGCATCTCGCTTTGGGGCGAGCTGAAGCCGCTTCTGACCCACGAGGCGGTGCGCGACCGTGCGCTTGCCTATTGCGACTGGGCGGTGTCGATGGGCCTGCTCGCGATCCGAACCCATGTCGATGTTTGCGACGACCGCCTGCTGGCGGTCGAAGCGCTGCTCGACGTGAAGAAGACCGTTGCGCCGTATATCGACCTGCAATTGGTCGCCTTCCCGCAGGACGGCTTCTATCGCTCGCCGACGGCGCGCAGCAACACCATCCGGGCGCTCGACATAGGCGTCGATGTCGTCGGCGGCATTCCGCATTTCGAGCGCACCATGGCCGACGGCACGCGCTCCGTCACCGAGCTCTGCGAGATCGCGGCCGAGCGCGGCCTGATGGTCGACCTGCATTGCGACGAGACCGACGATCCGCTGTCGCGCCACATCGAGCAGCTTGCCTATGAGACGCAGCGGCTTGGATTGCAGGGCAGAGTGGCCGGCTCGCACCTAACATCGATGCATTCGATGGATAATTACTACGTCTCGAAACTGTTGCCGCTGATTGCCGAGGCCGGCGTTTCGGCGATCCCCAATCCGCTGATCAACATCATGCTGCAGGGCCGCCACGACACCTTTCCCAAGCGCCGCGGGCTGACGCGGGTCAAGGAGATGCTGGCGCACGGCATCCGCGTCGGCTGGGGCCAGGATTGCGTGCTCGACCCCTGGTATTCGCTGGGCACCGCAGACATGCTCGACGTCGCCTTCATGGGCCTGCATGTCGCCCAGATGTCGAGCCCGGCAGAGATGGCGCGCTGCTTCGACATGGTCACCAACGTCAATGCCGCCATCATGGGCCTCGACCACCTTGGCCTGGCGGTCGGCAAGCGCGCCAGCCTGGTCGTTCTCGATGCCGGCAACCCGGTCGAGGCGCTGCGGCTGCGCCCAGAGCGTCTCTGCGTCATTGCCAGGGGCAAGGTGGTGGCCGAGCGCAGCCGGCAGGACACGCGGCTTTCGATCGCCGGAAGGCCGGGCACGGTGAACCGGCGCCACGCTTAAAGCGCGTCGCGCTCGACCGGCCTCATGCGACGCGCTTAAGTTCCTGTTTTGATGCATGTCGTTGTCGCAAAACCGCTGCACACTTTTGCGCGACATGCATTAGTCCAGCCGATTTCCGGCGCTGGTCTTACCGAATTCTCGATTTTCGCCTCGTCACGGCCGCAGCTTGCGACTACGACGCGGGTCACCGTACCCCACGGCGAGGAACCGGTAACGGAATGGCGCAGCCCGCAGCCCATAATTCGACGATCAGGAACGTGCTGCTGGCCGGCATCCTGCTGATGCTCGCCGGCGATTTCCTGTTTGCGCTGAACGATGCGATGGGCAAGTGGCTGGTTGCCAGTTTTTCCGTCGGCCAGGTCGTGCTGATCCGCTCGATCGGCGCGTTTTTCATACTTGGGCCGATGATTGCCCATCAGGGTGCGGCCAAGCTGTTTCTCATGGAGCGGCCGGAGCTGCAGCTGCTGCGCGTGGTGATGACGACGCTTGACACGGCGCTGTTCTACGCGGCGGTCGTCTATCTGCCGCTCGCCGATGTGATGAGCTTCTACATGGCCGGGCCGATCTACGTCGCGGCGCTGTCGCACTTTTTGCTCGGCGAAAGGGTCGGCTGGCGCCGCTGGGCGGCTATCCTGCTCGGTTTCTGCGGTGTGCTGATCATGCTGAAGCCGTCGTCGGCCGCGTTCTCGCTGTCCTCGATGTTCGCGCTCGCCGGCAGCATTTCCTTTGCCTTCGCCATCATCCTCAATCGGCGGCTCCGCGGCACCAGCGACACTTCGCTGGTCACCTGGCAAACCATCGGCACGCTGCTGGTCGGCGCTGCGCTGACCCTCGGCAGCTGGAGGACGCCGTCCTCGCTCGACTTCGGCGCCATGCTGCTTCTCGGCATCGTCTCCTGCGGTGCGCATCTGATGATCACCAGGGCGTTGAAGCTGGCGCCGGCCTCGACCTTGGCGCCGCTGCATTACAGCCTGCTGTTGTGGGCAGTGGTCTTCGGCCTCGCCTTCTTCGGCGATGTGCCTGGGCCGCGCATCCTGATCGGCTCGGCCATCGTCGTGCTGGCCGGCCTGTTCATTTTCCATCGCCAGAAGGTGGTCGAAACCGTGGTGCCGCCCGAGAACGTGCCGAAGGGTGTGAATTAACCCCGGCGCACCGCTGCGAGATGCCGCGAAAATTCCGGCATCTCCATCAGTGCCTTGCAGCGCGCAAACCGGCCGTCTGCATAGGCGCGAAAGTCGTCGGCCGGATTTTTGTTGGCAAGCTGGATCAGTCCCCACAGCGTCCACAAAAGGTCGCACATCGCCTTGTAGATGACGATGCGGGCGCGCTCCGCCGGTCTCGGCTCGCCGCCGAAATAGGCCAGCATCATTTCCTCGTCCTGCGCGGCGTCGAATTGCCCTTCGACGCTGAGGTCGCCGAGATCCCAGAGCGGATCGTTCATGCCGGAATATTCCCAGTCGACGATCCACATCCTGTCGCCCGTATCGAGAAAGTTTTCGCAGAGCGGGTCGCAGTGGCAGGCGACGATCGGCAGAGGTTGAGCTGCAAGTGCTGAGCGCACTGCCTCCGCCTCGCGGACCACATCGTGGTAGCCGGCAGGCAGGGCGACGTCCTTGGTTGACAGCACTTTCAGATAATCGTCGATCATCGCGAACAGCTCGAAGCGGAAGGGGAACACCGCGCCGGATGTGTGCAGCTTGCGAAAGGCCTTGCCGGCGCGTGCCGGGCTGCCCGGTCGGGTCTTGAATTTTTCCGGCGACATCGTCTCGGCGCCGGCGATGAAGCGGGTCACCAGCACGCCGGTCTCGGCATCGACATGCAGCACTTCCGGGCTGACGCCGGCCTTCGCCGCTTCCCGGGCCGCCACTGCCTCGTTGGCGCGGTTGATGTATTCCTCGGTATCCTTGCCGGGGATACGCAGGCAGAAATCCTTACCTCTGAAGACGAGGTTGGTCAGGCCGCCGAGCCGTTCCAGCGGGCCGTCATAGCCGGCCAGCATCGGAATTGCCGCAAGCGCGGCGCGTGCCTGGTCATCCGCCATGGCTTTCGCTCCTTTTCCCATCTTTATTGTCGCGACGACGGTTCCACAGTTTTCACCGTTTGGCTATCATCGCGTAGCGGATCAATACCGGGCGACGAAACAGCAATGACGGACAGCAAACAGCAGAGCGCACTCGCCGCAGCCTATGCGGCGAAGCGGCCGGAAGACGTAGCCGCGCTCTACGACAGCTGGGCCGGCACTTACGACGCCGACATGTCGGCGGCCGGCTATCGCCATCCCACCATCTGCCTTGCCTTGCTGGCCCGCCATCTGCCGCGCGGCGCCGCACCTCTCCTCGATGCCGGCGCCGGCACCGGGCTCATCGGCGAGTGGCTCGCCATCACCGGTTATCCGCAGGTCGAGGCGCTCGACATCTCGGAAGGAATGCTGGCGCAAGCGGCGCGCAAAGGTATCTATTCGGCGCTGCACTGCCTGGCGCTTGGCGGGCCGCTGCCCTTCGTGGACGATGCCTATGCCGGGATCATCTCAGCCGGCGTCTTCACGTCGGGCCATGTCGGAGCCGAGGGGCTGGACGAGCTGATCCGCATCTGCCGGCCGGGCGGAGTGATCGTACTGACGGTGAAGAACACGCTGTGGGACACGGGCTTTGCCGCGCGGATCGCCGAGCTCGAGGCGCAAGGCATCGTCACCCGCGCCGAGGAGACGCCGCCCTATGTCTCGATGCCAGGCGAGGCCGATACGGTGCCTAGCCGGGGGCTGGTGCTCATCGTGAACTGAGGCTGAAATCGGAACGCTCTACGCCTTCACCTTTACTCCTGCCGGATCGTAAAGCGGCTCGAGGTGAATCTTCGCCGGCGTCCGTTCCATTGCCACAACCAGCTCGTAGTCGCCGGAGGTGAGGAAATCATCGCTGACGCCATAGGCATTGCGCACATAGCCGTAGCCGATGTTCCTGCCGATGGTGTAGCCATAGCCGCCGCTGGTGAGGTAACCGACCGCCTCGCCGTTGCGCAGGATGGTCTCGCGCCCGAGCAGCACGACGTCGGGATCGTCGACAGTGAAGCCGGCAAAGCGTTTCCTGAGCGTCGAGCCACCGAGCTTTTCAAGCGCCCGTCGGCCGAGGAAATCGGTGTTCTTCCTGAGCTTCACCGCCCAGCCGAGGCCGGCCTCCTGCGGCGTGTCGTTGGGCGTGATGTCGGCGCCCCAGGCGCGGTAGCCTTTTTCCAGCCGCAGCGATTCCAGCGCCCGGTAGCCGACCGGGCGGATGTCGTGGGTAGCGCCCGCCGCCATCAGCGCGTCGAAAACCTCGCCTGTCGCCGCGATCGGCGCATGCAATTCCCAGCCCAGTTCGCCAACATAGGTGACGCGCAGTGCCCGCACGGCGTGGCCGGCAATGGCGATCTCGCGAACATGGCCGAACGGAAAGGCGGCATTCGAGACGTCAGCATCGGTCACCGCCGACAGCACGTCACGTGCGCGCGGCCCCATCAGCGACAACGTGCCAAAATCCTCGGTGACGTCGGTCAGCGTCACGTCGAACTCCCTGCCGATATGATCGGCAATCCAGGAGAAATCGTGCGTGCGGAACCCGGTGCCGGTGACGATGTAGAATTTTTCCTCACCGAGCCTCGCCACGGTCAAATCGGCCTCGATGCCGCCGCGCGTATTGAGGAGCTGTGTGTAGGTCAGCCGGCCGACCGGCTTGGCGACGTCATTGGCGCAGATCCAGTCCAGCGCCTTCAGCGCGTCGGCTCCGGTCATTTCGTATTTGGCAAACGACGATTGGTCGAAAATACCGATCTTTTCGCGCACATGGCGATGCTCGTCGCCGACGGGTGAAAACCAGTTCTGCCGGCCCATCGAATAGACGTCCTTCGGCTCGATGCCTGCCGGCGCGAACCAGTTCGGCCGCTCCCAGCCAAGTTTCGAGCCGAACACGGCGCGATGTTTTTGCAGCCGCTCGTACAAAGGTGAGACGATGCGCGGCCGTCCGCTGGCATATTCCTCATGCGGGAAGCCGATCGTGTAGTGCTTGCCGTAGGCTTCCAGCGTGCGGTCGCCGACCCATTTCCGGTCGCGGTGCAGGTCGGAGAAGCGGCGGATGTCGACCACCCACAAATCGAGCGGCGCCTCGCCGTCGACGACCCATTGCGCCAGCGCCCAGCCGGCGCCGCCGCCGGACGCGATGCCGAAGGCATTGAAGCCGGCGCCGACGAACATATTGGGGCATTCCGGCGCCACGCCGAGGATGAAATTGCCGTCCGGCGTAAAGCTCTCCGGCCCGTTGATCATCTGCTTGACGCCGACATTGGCAAGCGCCGGGACGCGCTCGATGGCCTGGCTCATATGCTGCTCGAAATGATCGTAATCATCGTCGAACAGCCGGAACTCCCAATCGTCCGGCACATCGCCGCCGGGCAGGCCGGTCGTCCACGCCTGCGGGTTCGGCTCGTAGCCGCCCATCACCAACCCGCCCACCTCCTCCTTGAAATAGGTGCGGCGATCGGGGTCGCGAATTGTCGGCGCGTCGGTCGCCAGGCCGACGATCCTCTCGGTGATGATGTACTGGTGCTTCACCGGCTGCAGCGGCACGTTGATGCCGGCCAACGCACCCACCTGCCGCGCCCATTGCCCGGCGCAGTTCACCACCTTGTCGCAGGCGATATCGCCCCTGTTCGTCCTAACCTTGACGATCCGGCCGTTGGTCAGTTCAAAGCCGGTGACCCGCACCTCCTCGAACAATTTTGCGCCATGCATGCGCGCGCCCTTGGCCAGTGACTGGGTGATGTCGGAAGGGCTTGCCTGACCGTCGGTCGGCAGCCAGGACGCGCCGACGAGGTCGCCGGTTTCCAGCAGCGGCCACATTTCCTTGACCTCGGCCGGCGACAGCAGATGCATGTCCATGCCGAAGCTTTTGGCCGTCGTTGCCAGCCGCTTATACTCCGTCCAGCGGTCGGCATTGGTGGCGAGGCGCAGGCAGCCAGTCATCTTCCAGCCGGTGGCGAGGCCGGTTTCGGCTTCCAGCCCCTTGTAGAGATCGACTGAATATTTGAGCACGCGCGTGATCGACGCCGACGAGCGTAGCTGGCCGACCAGCCCGGCAGCATGCCAGGTCGAACCCGAGGTCAGTTTGCCCTGTTCGAGCAGCACGATTTCGGCCTTGTGGTCGCGCGCCAGATGATAGGCCGTCGAACAGCCGATGATGCCACCGCCGATGACCACGATCCCGGCCTGGGCGGGCAAGGTCATGTCCGCGTCCCGTATTTTGTCCTGTAGTTTTCCAGGGCGGCTTCGAGCCGCGCCAGGTTTTCGTCCGCGTAGGCGGCGTAGTCGACACCGGGCGCATCGAGGTAGAGCTCGGAAACCATGCCCCACATCGCCTCGCGCAGCAGCGACGCGCATTGCATGGCGGCGTGCGAGCGCCGTATCGCCGGGTCCGGCTCCTTCATGAAATAGGCAGTCAGGAAGGCGAAGGATTCCTCGTCGCTCATGCCGGCGTTCGAAGCCGCGCCGGCAAGGTCGAACATCGCGGTGTTGAAGCCGGCATATTCGAAGTCGATGAGCCACAGCCTGTGACCGTCGTCGATTATGTTAGCCGGCAGAAGATCGTTGTGACCGAAGACGATCGGCAGCAGTTTTTGCGCGCGCTCGAGCTCGTCCGCCAGAGTCAAAAGGCGTGGCAATTCGCCCAGCTTGCGGCTGCGGCCTTCCTCCAGCGTGCGCGCATAGTCGCGAATGACATGGAATACCCAGAACATGAAGCCGGCGCCGGAGATGTGACTGGGCATCTCCCGGTGGAAGCCGCGCAGCAACGCGGCAACGCGGCCGAGATCGGCGCGCACGTCCTGCGCGACGTAGGCCTTGGCGCCGAGATACTCCGTCACCATGACGCCCGGTCCGGTGTAGTGGACGGCCGGAGCGAAGCCTGCGGCGTGCGCTGCCCGCGCGGTCATCATCTCGCGCTCGCGAAAGACATGGTGGAACGGATAGTCCTGGCCGAGCCGTACGACGTGCCGCCCGGCCGCGTCCTTGACCAGATAATTGGCATTGCTCAGCCCACCCGGCAGCGGCGCAATGTCGATGCTGCCGGTCCAGCAAGGCAGCGCGCGGATGCGGTCTTCGACAGTCACGATCTCGTCCAACATCGGGTCAATTTTCCACGCATGTCACGGCTGGCCGGGGATGACAATCGGACAGAGGAATGGCGGCAACGCGAAGATCTCGTCGGTGCAGATCTCGGGATCGGTATCCCGCACCGCACCGACGAGCCCCTTTGTGCCGGGTTTCTTCGACGCCGGCATCCGCCCCCGCGGATCCTGAATTTCGGCACCCTTGCACCCAACAGTTTTCCCGGGCGTTCGGGCAGGCGATTTTTCGTGCGGCTCAGCCGTCGTCCTCCGTTCCGAGCCTGTCACAGCGATAATGTCGCGCCACGCTGGAGGCGTTGTCAACGCGAAATTGTGGTGTTCTCTGCGTTTTTGCCCGAATTTTGCGAAATTTATTGAAGCTAGTAGCGTTTTTGCCGTAGAAACGGTCAACGCTGCAACAATCCGACCGGATGGAACCGATGGTCCACTCGAAGCGGCATGGCGAAATCCTGCGCCTCCTCAAGGAGGAAGGCACTGTCACCATTGCCAGCCTGGCCGACCGGCTGGGCGTCTCGCTGGAGACGGTACGCCGCGACGTCAAGCCACTGACCAGCGACGGTTCCATCCTCAAGATGCACGGCGCCATCAGCCTGCCGTCGTTTGCCGGCGAAGCGCCGTTCGAGCGGCGCATGCGCGAGAACGCCGATGCCAAGCGGGCTATTGCCCGCATGGTCGCCGCCACCATCCGCGACGGCGAGTCCATCATGCTCGACACCGGCACCACCACCTCTTTCCTGGCCCGGGAACTGCTCGGCCACCGGCGGCTGACGGTCGTCACCAACTCCTCCGACATCGCCCGCACACTGGCCACCGTCAACGGCAACAAAGTCTATATGGCCGGCGGCGAGCTGCGCAGCGATTCCGGTGCTGCCTTCGGCGTCTCGGCCATCGAATTCGTCAGCCGCTTTTCCGTCAACCATACAGTGATATCGACCGGTGCGGTCGATGCCGTCACCGGCGTCATGGACTATGACCTGGAAGAGGCCGAATTCGCCCGCATGGTGCTGTCGCGCGGCCAGCGTTCGCTTGTCGTCACCGACCACAGCAAATTCGGCCGCCAGGGCCTTGTTCAGGTCTGCGGCTTCGGCGGCTTTTCCGAACTCGCCACCGACCGGCCGCCGCCGCACGACATCGCCGCCGCCCTCGTCCAGGCCGGCGCGCGGCTCAGCATTGCGGACGGCGGAAGCGAGGGCTGAGCTCTATCGGCAGATCGGCACCAGCACCCACTTCCCAGCGCCGCCTCTGCCGTGTTTAGTCCGGCCATGGCTTTCACCATCCGCCAATTGCAGTTCTTCATCGCCGTCGCCGAGCAGGGCACAGTGTCGGGCGCCGCCCAGAACCTGTCGATCTCGCAATCCTCGGTCACCGAAGCGATCAAGGAGTTGGAGCACGATCTCGGCGTCGAGCTGTTCGAGCGCCACCCGCGCGGCTTGAACATCACCCACAAAGGCCACCAGTTCCTGCGCCATGCGAGGAAGATCCTGGCCGACGTTTCCGATGCGCGCCGCGCCTTCTTCGGCGAACGGATCGCGGCAAGCGGGCGGCTGCAACTTGGCGTCACCTCGTTGGTCGCTGGCTATGTGCTTTCCGATCTTCTTGCCCGCTACCGCCGCGCCTATCCGGGTGTCGAGGTCTCGGCGATCGAGGACAATGGCGACTATCTCGAGCATCTGTTGATCGGCGGCAAGCTTGACATTGCCGTCATGGTCACCTCGAACCTGCGCGACCGCACCGCGCTGCAGTCCGAAATCCTCGAAGTCTCGGCCTACCGGCTGTGGCTGCCGCTCGGACACCCCTTGGCCGGTGCCGACATCATCGGCATCGGCGACATCGCCTCGGAACCGCTGATCATGCTGACCGTCGACGAGATCGAGGAGAATACCGGAAAGCTGCTGACGGCAATCGGCGCCAAGCCGCATGTCGCCTTCCGCACCCGCTCGGTCGAAGCGGTGCGCAGCCTCGTCGCTACCGGCGCCGGCGTGGCGCTGCTGCCCGACCTCGTCTACCGGCCATGGTCGCTGGAAGGCGACCGCATCGAATCGCGCGATATTTCGGGGTCGTTGCCGGTCGTCCAGGTCGGCATGGTCTGGCGGCGCGGCTCCGGTCTGCCGCAGGCGGCGCGCGACTTCATCGGACTTGCCCAGTCGCAGCGCATGGTGCGCCAACGGCCTGAGAAGATTGGCCGCTGACCTATCGGAAAAATCGATATCGGCTTTCTGATAAATGAATTTGCGAAACCGGAGATTTCGCAGCACTTTTCGGTCAGGGAACAAAGCTGCCGCCGGAGCACGGCCCTCAGAGCCGCGCATCCAACGTCTTTGAACGGGCGCATGATCTTCTTCCGAAAACCGAAACCGGTTTCGAGGTCATGCAAAAATGGGAGATCGACGATGAATTCATTGCTGAAATCATGCACTGCCTTGACGGTCGCGCTGAGCTTCTCCGGCCAGGCCATCGCCCAGGTCAAGGAGCTCGGCAAAGGCGAAGGCGAGGTCAATATCGTCGCCTGGCCGGGCTATATCGAGCGCGGCGAAACCGACAAGGCCTATGATTGGGTCACTTCGTTCGAGAAGGAAACCGGCTGCAAGGTCAACGTCAAGACCGCCAACACCTCCGACGAGATGGTCTCGCTGATGAACGAGGGCGGCTTCGATCTCGTCACCGCCTCGGGCGATGCCTCCCTGCGCCTTGTCGCCGGCAAGCGTGTCCAGCCGATCAACACCGATCTCATCCCGAGCTGGAAGACGGTTGACGACCGGCTGAAGGATGCACCCTGGTTCACCGTCGGCGGCGTCCATTACGGCGTCCCCTATCAGTGGGGGCCGAACGTGCTGATGTACAACACCGAAGTGTTCAAGGAGGCGCCGAAGAGCTGGAACGTGGTCTTCGAGGAAATGAAGCTTCCCGACGGCAAGTCGAACAAGGGCCGCGTCCAGGCCTATGACGGGCCCATCCACATCGCCGATGCCGCCAATTACCTGATGGCCCACAAGCCGGAGCTCGGCATCAAGGATCCGTACGAACTGACCGAAGACCAGTACAAGGCCGCGCTCGACCTTCTGCGGGTCCAGCGTACGCTGGTCGGACGGTATTGGCACGACGCCGCCATCCAGGTCGACGATTTCCAGAACGAAGGCGTCGTCGCCTCCGGCTCCTGGCCCTACCAGGTCAACACGCTGATCGCGGCCAAGAAGCCGGTCGCCTCGACCATCCCCGAGGAGGGCGTTACCGGCTGGGCCGACACCACGATGATGGAGGCCGATGCTGCCCACCCGAACTGCGCCTACATGTGGATGGAGCATTCGCTGTCGCCGAAAGTGCAGGGCGACGTCTCCGCCTGGTTCGGCTCGCTGCCGGTGGTACCTGCCGCCTGCAAGGGCAACGAACTGCTCGGCGAAGAAGGCTGCAAGACCAACGGCTACGACAATTTCGACAAGATCAAGTTCTGGAAGACGCCGGTCTCGAAATGCGCCACCCAGAACGACCAGTGCGTACCCTACTACCGCTGGGTGTCGGACTATATCGGCGTCATCGGCGGGCGGTGAGTTCGCCTCACCTACGAAGCCCGGCGCTGCCCCTCACCCTTACCCTCTCCCCGTGAAGAAACGGGGGGTCGCCAGCGTTGGAGCGCCTCCCTTCTCGCCGTCCACTATATACGGGGAGAAGGTGCCAGCAGGCGGATGAGGGGCGGCGCGACCGCCTGAAATTTGATGAGCCTGACAGATCAGGACGACCCATGACCTCCGCCGTTTCCTTCCAAAAAGTCTCCCGCCATTTCGGCAGCGTGCGTGCCGTCGACGCGGTCGATCTCGACATCGTGCCGGGCGAGTTCTTCGCCATGCTCGGGCCTTCCGGCTCGGGCAAGACGACGTGCCTGCGCCTCATCGCCGGTTTCGAGCAGCCGACGGCCGGCTCGATCTCGATCTTCGGCGAACGCGCCGAGGGCGTGCCGCCCTATCGCCGCAACGTCAACACCGTGTTCCAGGACTATGCGCTGTTCCCGCATCTCAACGTGCTCGACAACGTCGCCTATGGGCTGATGGTCAAGGGCGTCGGCAGACCGGAGCGGCAAAAGGCGGCGGAAGAGGCGCTGGCGCTGGTACGGCTTCCCGGCTACGGCGCGCGTCGCCCTGGCCAACTTTCCGGCGGCCAGCGCCAGCGCGTCGCGCTCGCCCGGGCGCTGGTCAACCAGCCCAAGGTGCTGCTGCTCGACGAGCCGCTCGGCGCGCTCGACCTCAAGCTTCGCGAAAACATGCAGGAGGAGTTGAAATCGCTGCAGAAGGCGCTCGGCATCACCTTCGTGTTCGTCACCCACGACCAGGGCGAAGCGCTGTCGATGGCCGACCGCGTCGCCGTCTTCAATGATGGCAAGATCATGCAGATCGGCACGCCGGAAGACATCTACCAGCGCCCCAAGACCCGCTTCGTCGCCGATTTCGTCGGCTCGTCCAACGTGCTGCCGCCGGATTTCGTCCAGCGCTATGCCGGCCAGCATCGCTGGGGCAGCCTGCGGCCCGAATCCATCCGTATTGGCCGGGCCAACGGCGAAGGCGTTGCCGCCCGCCTTGTCTCGACCAATTATCTCGGCGCCACGACTAGACTGGCGCTCGATGCAGAGGGCTTGCGGCTGCATGCCATCGTCCCGGCGGGTGCAGCCTTGCCCCGGGAAGGCGAGGCGGTGGTGCTCACCTTCAACCGCGAGCATTTGCATTTGATGGACGAACTGGGATGAGCCTGGACGCTGCCATGCCGCGGGCCACGGCGCCTGCCATCCTGCCGGGCAGCGGCGGCGTACGCGGCGCGCTCTCCGACATCTTCTGGCGCCGGCCGCAACTCCTGCTCCTGCTCATGCTGCTGCCGCCGGTTCTGTGGCTCGGCATCGTCTATATCGGCTCGCTCTTCGCGCTGCTTTTGCAGAGTTTCTTTTCGATCGACGAGTTCTCCGGCCTCATCAACCGCGAGTTCACGCTGAAGACTTATGGCGACCTGCTGCAGGCCGCCAATCTCGACATCATCCTGCGCACGGTGACGATGGCGGCGCTGGTGACGTTTGCGTCGGCGGTCATTGCCTTTCCCATCGCCTATTACGCGGCGCGCTATGCGCGCGCCCGTTGGAAGGCGTTGTTTTATCTCGGCGTCATGCTGCCGCTGTGGTCGAGCTACCTGGTCAAGATCTATGCCTGGAAGCTGATCCTCGCCAAGGAAGGCATCCTGACGTGGCTGCTGGCCAAATTGCATCTTCTATGGCTGCTCGATGCATGGCTATCGCTGCCGATCGTCGGCGGCAACTCGCTGTCGGTCTCGTCAACCGGCACCTTCATCGTCTTCGTCTATGTCTGGCTGCCCTTCATGATCCTGCCGGTGCAGGCCGCACTCGAGCGCGTGCCGGGCAATTTGGTCGAGGCCTCGTCCGATCTGGGCGCCTCGCCCGGCCAGACCTTCCGCAACGTGCTGTTCCCGCTGACGCTGCCCGGCATCGTCGCCGGCTCGATCTTCACCTTCTCGCTGACGCTCGGCGACTACATCATCCCGCAGATCATCGGTACCTCGCGGCTGTTCATCGGCCAGGCCGTCTATTCGCAGCAAGGCACCGCCGGGAACATCCCGCTCGCCGCCGCCTTTACCGTGGTGCCCATCGTCATCATGGGCTTCTACCTCTGGGGCGCCAAGCGCATGGGGGCTTTCGATGCGCTCTGACCGTGGCCCATCGGCGCCGATCGGCCTGAAGCTCGCTGCCACCGGCGGCCTGCTTTTCCTGCATTTGCCGATTGTGCTGATCTTCGTCTATGCCTTCACCACGGAGGAGAAGAGCTTCGTCTGGCCGCCGCCGGGGCTGACGACGCAATGGTTCGCCGTCACCTGGAACCGCCCCGACGTCTGGCAGGCGCTGTCGCTGTCGGTGCGGGTCGCGGCGATCTCGACCGCCATCGCGCTGGTCCTCGGCACGCTCTGCGCCGCCGCCGTGTCCCGCACAAAATTCTTCGGCCGCGAAACCATCTCGCTGCTGGTGATCCTGCCGATCGCGCTACCCGGCATCATCACCGGCATTGCGCTGCGCTCGGCCTTCGCGCTGGCCGAAATCCCGTTCTCGTTCTGGACGATCGTGCTCGGCCACGCGACCTTCTGCGTGGTCGTCGTCTACAACAATGCGGTCGCCCGTTTCCGCCGCACGTCCGGCTCGATGATCGAGGCGTCGATGGACCTCGGCGCCGACGGTTTCCAGACCTTTCGGCATGTCGTGCTGCCCAACATCGCAACCGCGCTGCTGGCCGGCGGCATGCTCGCCTTTGCGCTGTCCTTCGACGAGGTCATCGTCACCACTTTCACCGCCGGCCAGCAGCAAACGGTGCCGATCTGGATGCTCGAAGAGCTGATCCGTCCGCGCCAGCGTCCGGTCACCAATGTCGTGGCGATGGTCGTGGTGCTGGTGACGCTGCTTCCCATCCTCGCTGCCTATTACCTGACCCGCGACGGCGACCAGATCGCCGGTTCGGGCAAATGATCTCGTTCATAAGGGAGAGACTTCCATGGACACGCAGATGCTGATCGGCGCGAAATTCGAAAAAGGCACCGAGACCGAGGAACCGATCCTCAACCCGAAGACCGGGGCGACCATCCTCAATCTGCCCGAGGCCAGCCCGGCGCAGATCGAGGCGGCAGTGCTTGCCGCCGAAAAAGCCTTCGTCACCTGGTCGCGCACCACGCCGGCGCAGCGCGCCGGCTATCTCCTGAAGATCGCCGATCGCATCGAGGCCGCGGCACAGGATTTCGCGGCGCTCGAGGCGCTGAACTGCGGCAAGCCGATCAATGCCGTGCTCAATGACGAGATCCCGGCGATCGTCGACTGCTACCGTTTCTTTGCCGGCGCGGTCCGCTCGATGCCTGGCCAGGTCGCCGGCGAATACATTCCCGGCCACACCTCGATGGTCCGCCGCGACGCCATCGGCGTTGTGGCGTCGATTGCGCCGTGGAACTATCCGCTGATGATGATGGCCTGGAAGCTGGCGCCGGCGATTGCCGGCGGCAACACGGTCGTCTTCAAGCCGTCGGAACAGACGCCGCTGACCGCGCTGAAGCTGGCGAAAATCCTTGTCGAGATCCTGCCGGAAGGCGTCGTCAACGTCGTGCTCGGCCGCGGCGACAGCGTCGGCAACACGCTGATCAACCATCCGAAGGTCAACATGATCTCGATCACCGGCGACGTCGCCACCGGCAAGAAGGTGCTGCAGGCCGCCGCTAAATCGGTCAAGCGCACACATCTCGAGCTCGGCGGCAAGGCGCCGGTCATCGTCTTCGACGACGCCGATCTCGGTGCGGTGGTCAACGGCCTGCGCGCCTTCGGCTATTACAATGCCGGCCAGGATTGCACCGCTGCCTGCCGCATCTATGCCGGCAAGAAGATCTATGACAAACTCGTCGCGGACCTCTCCGCTGCGGTCTCGACCATCAAGTATGATCGCCCAGATGATACCGAGAACGAGATCGGCCCGCTGATTTCGCGTCGCCAGCGTGACCGCGTCTCGAGCTTCGTCGAGCGCGCCTCGGAGCTCAAGCACATCGAGATCACTACGGGCGGCAAGCCGGGCGAGGGCTCCGGCTTCTTCTACCAGCCGACCGTCGTCGCCGGCGCGCTGCAGGAGGACGAGATCGTGCGCCGCGAAGTGTTCGGCCCGGTGGTCTCGGTCACCCGCTTTTCCGAAGTCGACGAAGCGGTGAACTGGGCCAATGATTCTGACTACGGCCTGGCGTCGTCGGTGTGGACCAAGGATGTTTCGCGCGCCATGGCGACGGCCGCCCGCCTGCAATATGGCTGCACCTGGATCAACACCCATTTCATGCTGACCAACGAGATGCCGCATGGCGGGTTGAAACAATCCGGCTACGGCAAGGACATGTCGCTATATGCGCTGGAGGACTATACCGCAGTCCGCCACGTCATGATTGCGCACGGATAGCGCCCTCGGGGAGACGGTGGCCTCAGGCCGAAGGCGCCACGCGATTATTCTTCCGCCTCCTCCGCCCCGCTCGCGGCCGGCGCAACCAGCAGCACAGCGGCGCCGAGGATCGCTGCGATGAAAGAGCCGGCGAGGATGCCGACCTTGACCGCGTCCTGCAGAGCGACGTCGCTGGCGAAGGCGAGCAGGCCGATGAACAGGCTCATGGTGAAGCCGATGCCGCAGAGCAGTGAAATACCGATCATGTGCAGCCAGCCGGCATTGACCGGCAGATCGGCAAATCCGAGCCGGATGGCAAGCGCGGAAGACCCGAACACGCCGACCAGCTTGCCGGCGACGAGGCCTGCGGCGACGCCGAGCGTCAGCGGCTCGATCAAGGCGGCAGCGCTGAGACCGCCGAGTGAGACGCCGGCGTTGGCAAAACCGAAGATCGGGATGACGAAAAAGGGTACGATTGTGTGCAGGCCGTGTTCGAGCCGGTGCAGCGGCGAATGGTCGAGATCGTGGCCGCTGCCCGACGAGATCTTCAGCGGTATGGTGAGAGCCAGCGCGACCCCGGCGAGCGTCGCATGGACGCCCGATTTCAAAACCAAAACCCACAGCACGACACCAAGCACGATATAAGGCAGCAGCGTCAGCACCCGCATGCGGTTGAGCACCACCAGCAGCGCGATGACGGCGAAGGCGGCGCCGAGATAGGCGAGCGACAGGCCGCTGGTATAGAACACCGCGATGATGAGCACGGCGCCGAGATCGTCGATGATGGCGAGCGCGGTAAGGAATATCTTCAACGAGCCCGGCACGCGGCTGCCGAGCAGCGACAGCACGCCGAGCGCAAAGGCGATATCGGTGGCGGTCGGGATCGCCCAGCCGGACAGAGCGGCTGGATTGTTGCGGTTGATGGCGACGTAGACCAGTGCTGGCACCGCCATGCCACCGGCGGCGGCGATGCCGGGCAGCACGCGGCGCGGCCAGGTCGAGAGCTGGCCGTCGAGCATCTCGCGCTTGATCTCGAGGCCAACCAGCAGGAAGAACACCGCCATCAGGCCGTCATTGATCCAGTGCGAGACGCTGAGCGGTCCGAGATAGGCATGGAGGGCGGAGAAATAAGCTTCGGCCAGCGGCGAATTGGCGACGATCAGGGCCAGGGCCGCCGCAGCCATCAGGATGAGGCCGCCGGCCGCCTCGCTGTCGAGGAATTCGCGCAGCATGGAGACCAGCCGCTTTTCGTCCTGCATGTCGCCTCCGTCGTATCAGCGGCAAGGTCCGACGCACCGCCCAGCGATGATGCGCAAACGGCGCTGGCCGGGCAAGCCGGCAGTCAGAACCTTTTAGCGCGGCGCGCGCTTGGCGAGGATGCGTTGCAGCGTGCGGCGATGCATGTTCAGGCGGCGTGCGGTTTCCGAGACATTGCGGTCGCACATTTCGTAGACGCGCTGGATGTGTTCCCAGCGCACGCGATCAGCCGACATTGGATTTTCCGGCGGCGCGGCACGTTCGCCCGCCGTGCGGGTCAGGGCTGCAAAGATGTCGTCGGCATCGGCCGGCTTCGATAGATAGTCGATGGCGCCGAGCTTTACCGCCGTCACCGCGGTGGCGATGTTGCCATAGCCTGTAAGGATTATGGCGCGAGCATCGTCGCGCTTCTCGCGAATGGCAGCGACGACGTCGAGGCCGTTGCCGTCGGCCAGCCGCATGTCGACCACCGCATAGGCCGGCGGATTGGCGCGCGCCTTGGCAACCGCCTCCTCGACGCTCTCCGCCGTCTCGACCACGAAACCCCTGGTTTCCATGGCGCGGGCAAGCCGCGTCAGGAACGGCTTGTCGTCGTCCACGATCAGCAACGAGGTGTCCTCGCCTTCGACCATTGCGCCAATCGTTTCGTCAGTACTCATCGTGCTGAAAATCCTGCTGCCTGATTTTTACGCAAATATAGTTTCGCAACGCTATTGTCCAATTTAGGCCGTGTCGAACATGGTGGCCGAAGCCTGCTCGGGATTAAGGAAGACGCTGCGCGGCCACGATATCTGCACGATAGCGCCCTCGCCGGGCTCGCTCGAATTGCGGAAATCGAGCGTCGCGCCGGAGCGTTCGAGCAAGGTCTTGGCGATGAATAGGCCGAGGCCGAGGCCGCCGCCGGCTTCGGTGCCCTGGCGGGTCGACATATAGGGTTCGCCGATACGGTCGATGATCTCCGGTGGAAAGCCCGGCCCGTCGTCGATGATCGAGAAGCTGACGGCGGCCTCGTTCCACCTCCAGCGTATGGTGACGTTCTTGCGGGCGAAGTCGACGGCGTTCTCGACCAAATTGCCGAGGCCGTAAATGACGCCCGGATTGCGCCGGCCCACCGGTTCCGGGCCGATGCGCTCGCCCGGCCGAAGCTTGATCGAAATGCCGAAATCGCGGTGCGGTGCCGTCACTTCCTCGACCAGCGAGGTCAGCGGCAGGCGCGAGAGGTGCACTTCGCTCTCGGAGGAAAGGCTGGTCAGGCGCTTCAGGATTTCGCGGCAGCGCTCGCTCTGCGAACGCAGCAGCTTCACGTCCTCGCCGTATTTCGGATCTTCGCCAAGCGCCTTCTCCATCTCCTTGGCGACAAGCGTGATGGTGGCGAGCGGCGTGCCGAGTTCGTGCGCGGCGGCCGCGGCGAGGCCGTCGAGGGCCGAGAGATGCTGTTCTCGCTGAAGCACCAATTCCGTGGCGGCAAGCGCGTTGGCAAGCAGCCGCGCCTCCTCTGCCACCCGGAAGGCATAGATCGCGGTAAAGGCGATGGAGCAGAACACCGCCATCCACATGCCGGCGACATAGATGAAGGGCATCGCCAATGGCGCCCCCTCATGCCAGGGCAGCGGCAGGTGGTAGAAGACCAGCAGCGTCGCCGCCACGATCACCAGCGCGCCGAGCAGAGCCGTCAATCGCAGCGGCAGCGACGTCGCCGAGACGACGACGGGCACGGTCATCAGCAGCGAAAACGGATTGGTAAGGCCGCCGGTCATGTAGAGCAGGCCGGCAAGCTGCAGGCTATCGAAGGTCAGGATGGCAAAGGCCGAGAACGGGGTAAGCCGATGCGCCGCCGGATAGCGGAAGGTCAGCAACAGGTTCATCCAGGCCGAACAGGCGATCAGCGCAAAACACATGCTGACCGGCAGCGGAAATTTCAGCCCGTAGGCGACGACAAGCACAGTCAGGCTCTGGCCGACAATGGCAAGCCAGCGCAGCCTGATCAGCGTGTTGAGGCGCAGCCGCTGGCTTTGCTGGAAGTCGGGCGCGTGCAGAATGTTTATCATGGCGGGATTATAGAGGGGAAACCGCTGGAGGTCTTTCCGAAAACCGGGACCACCTTCCGCTGACGCGGACCTTCGGGTTGTGATCATGGTCCGGGAAGCATCAGGTACCGCGCGGCTTCGCGCGGCTCGTGGCGGCGGCGAGAAGCGGGTTCTCCGGCCAGACATGCCTGGGATAGCGGCCACGCATCTCTGCCCGCACATCGGCCCAGGAGCCGCGCCAGAAGCCGGGCAGGTCGCGCGTCGTCTGGATCGGCCGGTGCGCCGGCGACAGCAATTCGAGGGTCAGCGGCACAGTGCCGTTGGCGATCGCCGGATGCCGGTCGAGGCCGAACAGTTCCTGCACGCGCGCCGCCAGCACCGGCCATTCGCCGTCATAGCGGATCGGTAGCCGGCTGCCCGACGGCGCGTCGAAATGGGTCGGCGCCAATGTGTCGATCTTGCGCTGCAATTCGTGCGGCACCAGCGTCATCAGGCCTTGCGAAAGCACGCTAGGATCAATCGCCGTAAAGGCTGTGGCACCGGAAAGGAATGGCAGCAGCCAGTCGTCGAGGCGCTCGACGAGCGCGGCATCGGAGACATCGGGCCATGGCGCGCCGAGGCCGCGATGCAGCCAGCCGAGCCGCTGCCGCAACGTCTCCGCCTCCCTGGTCCACGGCAACAGGGACAGACCGTGTTCGCGCAAGGCGTCGAGGATGGCGCGATCCGCGTCGGCACCGGTCGGCGCCGGCAGCATGCGTTCGGACAACGTGATGGCCCCAAGGCGAACCGTTTCGCGCACCCGCACGGCGCGCCTGTCGCGGTCGAAGCTGACCTCGCGGCGCGTCTCGATCCTTTCCGCCAGCGCGGCACGGATATCGGTCTCATCGATGGCTGCCGCCGCGGTGATGCGGGCGTTCTGCGCCTTGCCCTGCAGGTCGGCGACGACGAGCCATGTCTCGCCGGCCAGCGGATCGGAGGCGTCGAGCGTGGCGCCCGAGCCGTTGGCAAGCACGAAGCGGCCACGCTCGCCGCGCGCTTTGGCGACCCGATCCGGCCAGGCATGGATGAGGAGCGAGCCGGCAGTGCTGCCCTTCTCCTTGAGGGGAGGGTTGATCCGCGTAGCGGATCGGGGCGGGGTCGATTCGGGCACGCCATCGGCGACCCCGCCCCGTCTCCCTCGTCTCGCTGCGCTTGGCTCGTTCGCCGACCCTCCCCTGGAGGGGGACGACGAAGCCTGCTTTGCCAACCTCTCGGCCAACTGCCGGGCAGCGGTGGAACGCGGCGATCTGTCGGCGTGAAAGCGCATTAGCTGCCGTTCGAGATCGGCACCCTCGCCGCCAAGGCCACGCTCGGTCAATAGCACGGCGAGCATCGCCGCCTCGAGCGCCTGTCCGGTCCTTGCCGCCTCGGCGACCATGTGGGCGAGCCGCACCGGTAGCGCCAGCCTGCGCATCGCGGCACCGGCATCCGTCAGGCGTCCTGCTGCATCGACCGCATCGAGCGCACGCAGCAGCGCCCTCGCCTCGGTGAGCGCCGCAGCCGGCGGGGGATCGAGGAAGGACAGGCTGGTCGGATCGGCGACGCCGAACGCGGCGCAATCGAGCAACAGGCCGGAAAGATCGGCCTCGAGGATTTCCGGCGGCGTGAAGGCCGGCAGTGCCGTCGTCTGCTCGGCCCGCCACAACCGGATGGCGACGCCGGGCTGCGTGCGCCCGGCACGGCCGGCGCGCTGGTCGGCGGAAGCGCGCGAAGCACGCACCGTCTCCAGCCGCGTCAGGCCGCTCGCCGGCTCATAGCGCGGCAGCCGCGACAGGCCGGAATCGATGACGACGCGCACGCCATCGATGGTGATGGAGGTTTCGGCGATCGACGTCGCCAGCACCACCTTGCGGCGGCCGGGCGGCGCAGGCTTGATCGCCGCATCCTGCCTCTTGTTGTCGAGCATGCCGTAGAGCGGCACGATATCGGTGTCGGCACCGACCTTGCCGGCCAGCCGCTCCGCGGTGCGCTCGATCTCGCGCTGGCCGGGCAGGAAAGCGAGCACGCTGCCCACCTCCCCGGCAAGCGCCGAGCGGATCGCCCTGGCCATCGCGTCCTCGATGGCGATGCCGGCCGGCCGCTCGTCATAGCGGATGTCGACCGGAAAGGCGCGGCCTGCGCTCTCGATCACCGGCGCGCCGGACAGCAATTTTGCGACACGCGCGCCATCGAGCGTCGCCGACATCACCAGCAATCTGAGGTCGAGCCTCAGCGCACTTTGCACGTCGAGCGCCAGCGCCAGCCCGAAATCGCCGTCGAGCGAGCGTTCGTGGAACTCGTCGAACAACACCGCCGCGACACCGGGCAACTCGGGATCGTCGAGGATCATGCGGGACAGCACGCCTTCGGTGACGACGAGAATCCTGGTCTTCGCGGACGTGCGGTTTTCCATGCGCATGGCATAGCCGACAGTTTCGCCGGGCTCTTGGCCAAGCAATTCGGCCATGCGGCGGGCGGCAGCGCGGGCCGCGAGGCGGCGAGGCTCGAGCAGAATGATTTTTCCGGCGCCTAGCCATTCAGCGTCGAGCAGTGCCAGTGGAACCAAAGTCGTCTTGCCGGCGCCGGGCGGCGCCACCAGCACGGCGCTGTTACCATGGCTCAGCGCTTCATCGAGCGCCGGCAAGACAGCGGAGACCGGCAGGTCCGGCAAGAGTTTTGTGGTCATTGTGCTAATGCTGTGCAGCCAGTTGGCGCCGATCGCGTATCAGCGGTGACGGTCGCGGCGCAACCTCGGCGCCGATTCAAAGCCTGGTCCGCGAAAACGGGTTCCAGCGCACCGTGCCGAGCCGCACCTCCTCGCGCACCATCGTCAGCAGGCCGGAACCGCCGACCACGGCGAGCCCGACCAGCGACAGAAAATCCGGATATTCCCTGAAGAACAACGCACCTAGAAGCACCGCCCAGACGATCTGCGAATAATGCGTCGGCGCGATGCGGTTGGCCGGTGCGTATTTGACCGCCAGCAGATGCAGCAGCTGGCCGCCGGCGGTGAAGGCGCCGGCCAGCACCAGCCAGGCCCATTGCCTGCCATCCGGCAGCGAGAACGAGGTGGCCGCCACACCGACGCCGTTGAAGAACAGGCCGTAGCCGATCAGCACGCCGAGCATCGTCGTGCGCTTTTCCTGAGCGGCGAGCGAACGCATCAGGATGACATTGGTGGCGGCTAGGAAAGCGATGATGAACGCCGCCAGATGACCAAGATGCAACTCGCGAAAACCAGGCCTGACGACCAGCATGACCCCGGCAAAGCCAGCGACGACCGCAAGCCACCGCCAGGGGCCGACCTTCTCCTTGAGGACCAGCGTGGCCAGGATGGTGACGAACAGCGGCGCCAGGAAGATCAGCGCATAGACTTCCGCCAGCGGGATGGTGGTGAAGGCATAGACGCTGAGCACGCCCGACGCGATGCCGGCCAAGGCGCGGGCCTGTACCGCCCAGGGCCGGGTCGTGCGCCAGAAATCGCGCCAGCGCTCGCCTGGCGGCCTGGCAAAGAGCAGAAAGCAGCCGGCAAACAATGTCGAGAAGAAGCCGATCTCGAAGACGTTGAACTGCCCGCCCAGGCTTTTGACAACGGCGTCGCTGCACGAATAGCTTGCATAGGCGATGAGAGCGAGCAGAATTCCGTTGGGCACGTTTTTCCGTTTCCGGGAGAGATGAGAGTGAAGATATTGGCGCTTGGCGCGCATCCGGACGACATCGAGATCTTCATGTTCGGTACGATGGCGGCCTATGCCGCGCAAGGCGCAGAACTCTTTTTTGCCATAGCCACGGATGGCACCAGGGGCGGCTATGGCGATCCGGCCGCGCTTGCCCGCACGCGCCGCAAGGAGGCGACCGCGGCGGCCGGTCTGCTTGGCGTGACGCCGCGCTTCCTCGACTTTCCCGATGGCGCACTGGTGGCGGACGCCGCCCTGATCGGAGCGCTGAAAGCGCTGATCGGCGAGATAGGGCCGGATCTGGCGATCACCCATGCGCCGAACGACTATCATGGCGACCACCGCGCGCTGTCGGATGGCATGCGCATCGCCGCATCATTCTCGGTGCCGGTGCTGCATGCCGACACGTTCGGCGGCACCGGGTTTTCGCCAACGCATTACGTCGATACCTCCGGGCATTTCGATCTCAAGGCGGAGGCGATCCGGGCGCACCAGTCGCAGGATCCCGAGCGTTTCGTCGACGCGGCGCGCACGCAGAACGCCTTCCGCGCCGGCCAGTGCAACGGCCTAGCCGGATCATTCGCCGAGGCCTTCCGCTTCGAGCCGGTCTTCCCCTTCGCCGATATCCGCGCGCTGCTGCCGCCGGCCCCAGTGATCCGACCGGTGACGGTCAGCAACAAGACGGTGACCTAGGCAGGCCGCCGCAACTTCTCACGTTGGTTCCTATCCAGCATGCTGCGGTGCAGCAACGAATTCGCTTGCGTTGTTTAGTAAAAATTGCATCACTAAACAAATTACTAAACATCCGGGCGTTGCCGCCACTGTGTTTAGGCCCCGGAGGAGAGGGGTTTAGCGGGCTTTTGAAACCGTCATCCGGACGCGTTTCGCAAATGGGAGGAAGGCATGAAATCGACCTTTAAATTGGCGTTGGGTCTGGCCTCGGCACTCGTTGCGTCGACAGCCGTTTCGAACGTCGCGCAGGCAGAAGATCTGACGCTTTGCTGGGCAGCCTGGGACCCGGCCAACGCGCTTGTGGAATTATCCAAGGACTTCACCAAGGAAACCGGCATCGGCATGAAATTCGAATTCGTGCCGTGGACCAACTATGCCGACCGCTTTCTCAATGAGCTGAATTCGCACGGCAAGCTGTGCGACTTGATCATAGGCGACAGCCAGTGGATCGGCGGCGCCGCCGAGAACGGCCATTACGTCAAGCTGAACGACTTCTTCGACAAGGAGAAGATCAGCATGGACGATTTCGTGCCGGCGACCGTGGTCGGCTATTCGGAATGGCCGAAGAACTCGCCAAATTACTGGGCGCTGCCGGCCATGGGCGATGTCGTCGGCTGGACCTACCGCAAGGACTGGTTCTCCAAGCCGGAGCTGCAGAAGGAATTCAAGGAAAAGTATGGCTGGGATCTCGGCCCGCCGACGACCTTCGACCAGCTGAAGCAGATCGCCGAATTCTTCCAGAAACGCGAGATCGACGGCAAAACCGTCTATGGCGCGTCGATCTATACCGAGCGCGGCTCGGAAGGCATCACCATGGGCGCCATGGACGTACTCTACAGCTTCGGCTTCCAGTACGAAAACCCGAAAAAGCCCTACGAGATGGAAGGCTTCGTCAACTCCGATAAGTCGGTGAAGGGCCTGGAGTTCTACAAGGCGCTCTATGACTGCTGCACCCCTCCCGGCGCCTCGAACAGCTACATGGGCGAAGGCGTCGATGCCTTCAAATCCGGCCAGGTGGCGATGCACATGAACTTCGCCTTCACCTGGCCAGGCCTGCAGAAGGACGAGAATGTCGGCGGCGACAAGATAGGCTATTTCGTCAATCCCAAAGGTCCGGACGGCGACCAGTTCGCCCAGCTCGGCGGCCAGGGCATCTCGGTGGTCTCCTATTCCGACAAGCAGGAAGCCGCGCTCAAATACATCAAATGGTTCGCCAACAAGGACGTGCAGTCCAAATGGTGGTCGCTCGGCGGCTATTCCTGCCTCAACGCGGTCGTCAAGGACCCGGCCTTCCCGGCCAGCCAGCCCTACGCGCAGACCTTCCTCGACTCGATGGCCATCGTGAAGGACTTCTGGGCCGAGCCGAGCTATGCCCCGCTGTTGCAGGCCTCGCAGAAGCGCTTCCACGACTATGTCGTTGCCGGGCAAGGCTCGGCCAAGGATGCGCTCGACGGCCTCGTCAAGGACTGGACCGAGGTCTTCCAGGACGATGGCAAGATGTAACCGGGGCAAGATGTAACCGGCTCCTCCCGAGCCCATGACCGAACCGTCCCGTGCCGCCCTTGGCACGGGACACAGTTCAGATAAATTCCATTGTCGAGACGATCCAAGTGACCGAAGCAGGACTGACCATGCTCAATCGGACTGCGGACAGCGTTGCCCGGGCTACGCCCGAGCCGTTGGCCCGCAAGGTCCGGGGCATCAGCGACAAGGGCCTCGCCTGGCTGTTCATCTCGCCGACGATCCTGTTGCTTTTAGCCATCAACATCTTCCCGCTGTTCTGGGCGATCTATCTGTCCTTCACCAATTTTCGCGCCAATCGTCCCAATGAGGTGGTGAAGAACCTTGGGCTCGCGAACTACAAGCGCATCCTCGCCGACCAGGACATCTGGATCGCCATGCAGACGACAGCGCATTTCGTGTTCTGGACCATCCTGCTGCAGACGCTGATCGGCTTTACGCTGGCCTGGCTGATCGACCGCAAGTTCCGCGGGCACGCCTTCTGGACGACCATCATCCTGGTGCCGATGATGCTGTCGCCGGCGGTGGTCGGCAATTTCTGGCGCTTTCTCTACGAGCCGCAGATCGGGTTGTTCGCCTACGCCGTCTCGTTCGTCACCGGCATTCCGGCAACGCAGATCAGCATGCTCTCCAACGTGTCGCTGGCGCCATGGTCGATCATCATCGTCGACACCTGGATGTGGACGCCTTACGTGATGCTGATCTGCCTCGCCGGCCTGCGCTCGATCCCCGAATACATCTACGAAGCGGCCGAGGTCGACCGCGCCTCCAACTGGCGGCAGTTCTGGTCGATCACGCTGCCGATGGCGCTGCCCTTCATCATGCTGGCGGTGCTGTTCCGCGGCATCGAGAACTTCAAGATGTTCGACATGGTCAATTTGCTCACTGGCGGCGGGCCGGGATCGACCACCGAAGTGGCCTCGATCACGCTGAAGCGGCAGGCCTTCGAAAGCTGGCGGACGGGCTATTCCTCGGCCTTCGCCATCATCCTGTTCGTCGCGGTGTTCGGCCTGGCCAACATCTACGTCAAGGCACTGAACAAGGTGAAGCAGAGATGAGCCTGACGTCAGCCCATTCCGTTGTCGCACCCTCGGCCACGTCGAAGCGCGTCGCCGGCACGATCATCGTTGCCTACGCGCTGATCTCGATCGTGCCGCTGCTGTGGATCTTCGCCACCAGCTTCAAGACGCCGCCGGATTCGATCGCCTATCCGCCGAAGATCCTGTTCCAGCCGAGCCTCGAGGGCTACTGCAACTTGTTCTCGACCCGGACTCGGCAAACCCCGCAATACATCAACTCCCTGGGACCGGCGACGGGGGTCTGCGACGAGACGGTGCGCAAGCGCAATATGGTGATCGCCGGCCCGTCGAACTTCATGCCGCGCTTCGTCAATTCGCTGATCATCGCCTTCGGCTCGACGTTTTGCGCGGTGTTCCTCGGCACGCTGTCGGCCTATGGTTTTTCGCGCTTCAAGGTGCCGCTCGCCGACGACCTTCTGTTCTTCATCCTGTCGACGCGCATGATGCCGCCGATCGCGGTCGCGATTCCCATCTACCTGATGTATCGGGAGCTCGGACTGTCGGACACCGCGCTCGGCATGATCCTGCTCTACACGGCGGTCAACGTGTCGCTGGCAGTCTGGCTGCTGAAAGGCTTCATCGACGAGATCCCGCGCGAATATGAAGAGGCGGCGATGATCGACGGCTACACCAGGCTGCAGGCGTTCTGGCGCACCGTGCTGCCGCAGGCGACCACGGGCATTGCCGCGACCGCCATCTTCTGTCTGATCTTTGCCTGGAACGAATACGCCTTCGCTGCGCTGCTGACCTCGGGCACGGCGCAGACCGCGCCGCCCTTCATCCCGACCATCATCGGCGAAGGCGGCCAGGACTGGCCGGCGGTCGCGGCCGGCACGACGATCTTCCTGGTGCCGATCCTGGTCTTCACTATCCTGCTTCGCAAGCAATTGCTGCGCGGCATCACCTTCGGCGCGGTGCGCAAATGAGCCTGACCGTAAAACGCAAATCGCGCTGGCCCGTCTGGGCCAGGCGCGGACTGATGGAAAACGTCGCCACGGCGATCATCGCCATCGGCTTCCTGATGCTGTTCCAGCCCTTCGCGCTGGCGCTCTACACCTATTCGTTCGTCACCATGCTGGCCGGCACGGCGATGTTCATCATCGTCTCGAAATTTCCGGAGTAGACGATGGCTGAGATCAGGGTCGAACATCTGAGAAAGGCATTCGGCGATTTCGTCGCCGTGCAGGATTCCAACTTCGTCGTCGAGGACGGCGAATTCTTCGTCATGCTGGGGCCGTCGGGTTGCGGCAAGACGACGACGCTTCGTATGATCGCCGGGCTCGAACTGCCGACCGGCGGCAAGATCCTGCTTGGCGGCGAGGACGTCACCATGCGGCGTGCCCGCGAGCGCGACATCGCTTTTGTGTTCCAGCTGTTCGCGCTCTATCCGCACATGAATGTGAGAAAGAACATCGGTTTCCCGCTGCTGGCGCAAGGCATGCCAGGCGCTGAAATTCGGGCCAGGGTGGAAGAGACGGCGAAGCTGTTGCGGATCGACCATCTGCTCAACAAATCGGTCTCCGGGCTAGCCGGCGGCGATCGCCAGCGCGTGGCGCTCGGCCGCGCCATCGTGCGGCGGCCAAAATGTTTCCTGATGGACGAACCGCTCGGCACGCTCGACACCGAATTCCGCGATCTGATGGTCCATGAGCTGCGCGAATTGCACAACCGCATCCACGCCACCACCGTCTATGTCACGCACGACCAGATGGAAGCGATGTCGATGGCCGACAAGATCGCGGTGATGAACCATGGCGTCATCGAGCAGTTCGGCACGCCGCGTGAGATCTACGACCGGCCGGCGACGATGTTCGTCGCCGACTTCATCGGCTCGCCGCCGATGAATTTCCTCGGCTTCGACGGCGGCCTTTCAAAGGGCGCCAGGGAAGTTGTTGTGCAGGGCGCGACGGTGGCCGTGCCGGAGGTGCGCGAGGATGTCGCGCCGGCCGAGATGGCGCTTGGCATCCGACCGGAGCACATCCGCTTCGACGACGCTTCGAAGCTGCGCGGAGCTGTTTACGGCACGGAATATCTCGGCACCACCCAGATCGTGGCGGTGGAGACGGCAGACGGCATCATCAAGGCCAGGGTGCCGGCCGAAATCCGGCTCAATCCGGGCGATCATGTGGGCCTGGCGCTGAACAGCGCGCGGCTGTCGCTGTTCGCAAAAGGATCCGGCCGTGCGGTGCGCACCGAAATCCATGACTCGGCCTCCCAGGGGAGAGCGCATCATGGCTGACGTTCACATCAAAGGCGTGACAAAGGCTTTTGGCGAGCATGTCGCCGTCGACAATCTCGATTTGCATATCGCCGACGGGGAATTCGTCGTGCTGCTCGGGCCGACCGGCGCCGGCAAGACGACAACGCTCAGGCTGATCGCCGGGCTTGAGCGTCCGGAAGCGGGCTCGATCCATATTGCCGGCCACGACACGACGACGCTGTCGCCGGCCGAGCGCGACACCGCTTTCGTGTTCCAGCAATATTCGCTCTATCCGCATCTGTCGGTTTACGACAACCTCGCCTTTCCGCTGCGCTCGCCGGCGAGGAAAATGCCGGAGGATCAGATTCGCCGCCGCGTCGAGGACGTGGCCAAGATGGTGCGCATCCACCACAAGCTGAATAATCGCTCGACCAAACTCTCGGGCGGCGAAATGCAGCGCGTCGCCATCGGCCGCGCTTTGGTGCGCAAGCCGTCGATCTACCTGATGGACGAGCCGCTGTCGTCGCTCGACGCCAAGCTGCGCGCCGATCTCAGGCTCGAGCTGAAGCGCATCCAGGCGGAACTCGGCGCCACAATGCTCTACGTCACGCACGACCAGATCGAAGCGATGACCATGGCCGACCGCATCGGCATTCTCGCCGACGGCGTGCTGGTGCAGATCGGTTCCCCGCGCGCGATCTATTCTGAGCCGGCAAACCTACACGTCGCCGCACGGCTCGGCCAACCGGCAATCAATTTGTTGCCGGTCGGACTGCTGCCGGATGGCGGCGCGCCGGCGGGAACAAAGACGATCGGTGCTCGCACCGAACATCTTTCGATCGAGAAGGCGGCGAACGGCCATGCCGACGGCGTCGTCGATTGGGTCGAGCATCTCGGCGACCAGAACCATCTGCATGTGACGGTGGGGACCAGGAAGCTGGTGACGCTAACCGACCCCGACACCGACCTGGCTCAGGGCGACAAGATCATGATCCGCTATCGCTCGCCGCTGTATTTCGGCCCCGATGGGCGACGGCTGATGTGAGCGCTGCGCGAGTGTTTTCCTGGCACCTTTCAACCGGCAATTTCGGGCACCGGACTGGACCAATTCGATGAAGCATTTTTTCAATCGCAGGGATACGATCGTAACTGAGGCCCTGGACGGCTTCCTCGATACTACCGGCGCCGGCGATCTCGCTCGCCTCGACGGCTATCCCGAGATCAAGGTCATTCTCCGCGCGGACTGGGATAAGACCAAGGTTGCGGTCATTTCCGGCGGCGGGGCCGGGCACGAACCTGCCCATGCCGGCTTTGTTGGCATTGGCATGCTGACGGCGGCGGTTTCGGGCGAGATCTTTGCTTCGCCGAGCGTGGAAGCGGTATTGGCCGCCATCCGCGCGGTGACCGGTCCCGCCGGGTGTCTGCTGATCGTCAAGAACTATACCGGCGATCGCCTCAACTTCGGCCTGGCAGCCGAGAAGGCGCGCGCCGAAGGCTTCCGGGTCGAGATGGTGATTGTCGCCGACGATATCGCCCTGCCGGACATTGCCCAGCCGCGTGGCCTGGCCGGCACCTTGTTCGTGCACAAGATCGCCGGCCACCAGTCGGAAGCCGGCATTGACCTGGCGGCGATTGCCGGGGCGGCGCGGGCAGTGGCGGCGGATATCGTTTCGCTCGGCATATCGCTGTCATCCTGCTCGATCCCCGGCCAGAGCCATGAAGAAAGATTCGGGGCGGACGATGCCGAACTCGGCCTCGGCATCCATGGCGAACCGGGCGTTGAGCGGATTGCGGTGCAAAGTGCCGAAAGGCTGGTTGCGATCATGTCGGAGCGCCTTGCCGCGCGGCTTGATCCGGTCAGCCACTACGCCTTGCTGATCAATAATCTCGGTTCGGTGCCACCGCTGGAAATGTTGCTTGTCGCCAATGCGGTACTGGCTTCACCGCTGGCGCAAAAGGTGACGCTGACAATCGGGCCCGGGCAGCTTATGACCGCGCTCAACATGAACGGCTTTTCCCTGTCGCTGATCCGGCTCGATGCGTCGCGCGAAGCGGCGTTGCGGGCGCCGGTAGGCCCCCACGCCTGGCTGCCGGCAAGAGCCGTTCGCCAAGCCAGCGTCGTGCCGATGGCCAAAGCCGCCGGCCCGAACAACGCGTCGAAAGCCAGCCAGGACGCACGCACCGACCGGTTGGTTGTCGCGGTCTGCGAACGGCTGATCTCGCTTGAAGGCTCGTTGAACGGACTGGATGCCAAGGCGGGAGACGGTGACACCGGATCGACAGTGGCGGCCGGTGCGCGCAGTGTGCTTGGCCGCATTGCAACACTGCCGCTCGCTGACCCTGCCGCAACGCTCGCCGTCGTCGGCGACATCCTGAGCGCCAGCATGGGCGGCTCTAGCGGCGTGCTGTTGTCGATCTTCTTCACCGCCGCCGCGCAGGCGCTGGAGTCTGGCGAAACGCTTCCCAAGGCGCTTCTCGCCGGCCTCGATCGGATGTCCTTCTATGGTGGAGCGAGGGTCGGCGATCGCACGATGATCGATGCCCTGGAACCCGCCTTGAGGGCGCTGGATAGGGGGAGTCTGGAAGATGCGGCGGTCGCGGCGCAACGCGGCGCCGAGGCCACCGCTGCCATGCGCAAGGCCAAGGCCGGGCGGTCCGCTTATATTGGCAGCCAGCTCGACGGCGTGGTCGACCCCGGCGCCTTTGCCGTCGCCGAGGTCTTCACTGCCCTCGCTGCGTTGCTCGAACCCGCTTGACTGGGGAAAAGAATGCTTCAATTGCCGGATATGCAATTTTCTCGTACTGCCGGCAGCGCAGGGGCCAGGAGCATGGGTGATATGGCGGCAGCGGATATTTCCAGGCTGATCGAGGCGGCGGCAAACACGATCGCCGCACATGCCGACGAGCTGACCAGTCTCGACCAGGCCATCGGCGACGGCGACCATGGGCTCAACATGAGACGCGGCTTCGAGGCAGTGCGGGCCGAGGCCGGCGCGTTTGCGACAAAGCCGTTGCCCGAGGCGCTGAAGGCGATCGGCACCAAACTGGTGATGACCGTCGGCGGAGCCTCCGGTCCGTTGTTCGGCACGCTGTTCATGGCGCTCGGCAAGGAGATTTCCGCCGCGCCGGGTCGCGCCGACCTGGCGGCGGCCTTCGGCAAGGCGATCGAAGCGGTTGCCGCCAGAGGCAAGTCGCAGGCCGGGCAAAAAACCATGTTAGATGTGCTGCAGCCGGTGCATGAGGCCCTGCTGCAGGGAAAGACGGCAGCGGACATCGTCGAGATCGCCGACAACGCGGCCGACGCGACCGTGCCGATGAAGGCGCTGCGTGGGCGCGCCTCGTTCCTTGGCGACCGTTCGATCGGTCATATGGATGCCGGCGCACGCTCGACTGCGCTTCTGGTGCGGGCCGTAGCCGAGGCAATCGAGAGGCGCGCATGAGCAATGTCGGCATCGTCATCGTATCGCATTCGCCGCTGGTCGCCGAAGGCACCGCCGACATGGTGCGGCAGATGGTCGGCAACGAAGTGCCGCTTGCATGGTGCGGGGGAAACGGCCATGGCGGGCTGGGAACCAATGTCGAGGCGATCATGGACGCCATCGACAAGGCCTGGTCGGAGGCGGGGGTCGCGATCCTCGTCGATCTCGGCGGTGCCGAGACCAATAGCGAGATGGCGGTCGAGATGATCGGCGAACCACGCGCCCAGAAGATCATTGTCTGCAATGCGCCGATCGTCGAAGGCGCGGTGATGGCTGCGACCGAGGCTTCCGGCGGCGCCTCGCTCAGGGAAGTGGTGGCGACGGCGCACGAATTGTCGCCATCGTGAACGAACGGGAATTTTGACAAATATGTCCGCAGCAGCCGAAGCCAGCGTCCTGATCACCCATGAGGTGGGGCTGCATGCGCGTCCTTCGGTGAAGTTCACCAAGCTTGCCAAGACGTTTTCGGCCGACGTCGAGATTGCGCTCGCCGCCAACGGGCCATGGTTCGACGCCAAGAGCATAGTCAAGGTGATGGCTGCGAAAGCGCCGAAAGGCACTGTCCTGCACATCAGAGCCAAAGGGGACGGCGCCGGCGAGGCGGTCGGAGCACTGGTCGAGCTGGTGCGCCGCGATTTCGACGAAGGCAAGGACCATGCCCGAACCGCTTAGGCTGCAGGGCATTTCGGCATCGGCCGGCTATGCCGAGGGGCCGCTGTTCGATCTGGACCAGGCTGCTGTGCGTTATGTCCGCAAGGCGACTGCCGCGGACGAGAAGGCGGCGCTTGAGGCCGCCATCTCCATTGTCGCGGGCCGGCTCGCGACATTGATCGAAAGCAGCGACAGCGAGGCGGCCGGGATCCTCGAATTCCAGCTCGCCTTGCTGGAGGACGACGCGCTGACCGGCCCGGCCTTTGCGCGAATTGCCGAGGGCATGGCTGCTGATGTGGCTTGGCGAAAAGCGCTCGACGCCGAGATAGCCGGCTATGAAACATCCGAGCAGGACTATTTCCGGGCGCGCGCCGCCGATATGCGCGATATACGCGACCAGGTGCTGCGCGCACTGACCGGGGGCGGCGACATTGCCGCGCCAGCGGGTGCGATCTTCTACGGCGAGGATATCGCACCGACGCGCTTCCTCGAAACCGACTGGAGTGCCGGCGGCGGCATAGCACTTACGGCCGGAAGTGCCGCAAGTCATGTCGCAATGCTGGCACGCTCACGCGGCGTGCCCATGGTGGTGGGGCTTGGGCTTATGGAGCGTGGGCTAGCCAGACCAGGTGCTTCGCCGGCTCACCTTACCGGAATCGCACTGCTCGATGCCGAACATGGTGGCATCGTGTTGGCGCCTTCGAAAGCGGAGATCGCCATATTCCGGCGATCGTCGTCGTCTTTCGCGGCGCATCGCGGCAAAGCGGCAGCCTATCTGACAAGGCCGGCGGCAACGAAGACTGGCATAGCGGTGCGCGTGCAGGTGAATATCGCCGATCCGTCCGATGTCGACAGCATCGATGCTGCGGCGTGCGACGGTGTCGGGCTGATGCGGACCGAATTCCTGTTCGGCAAGACGCTGCCGGGCGAGGAGACGCAATATCGCGCCTACCGCAAAGTGCTGGAATGGGCAGGCGAGAGGCCGGTGACGATCCGTACTGTCGATGCGGGCGGCGATAAGCCCGTGCCGGGCCTGACCGTCGAGGAAGGTAATCCATTCCTTGGCCTGCGCGGCATCAGGCTGTCGCTGATGCATCCGGAGGTCTTTCGTGTGCAGATCCGCGCCTTGCTACGTGCCGCCATGCACGGCAATCTGAAGGTGATGTTCCCGATGATCGCCGTTCCGGAAGAGTATGAACACGCCACCGCGCTGTTCGCTGAGGAGCAGGCTGACCTTTTGGCGCGCTGCATCGCGCACAAAATGCCGCCGCTTGGCATCATGGTAGAGGTGCCGTCGGTGGCCATCGCACCGGAGGCATTCGCCAAGGCCGCCTTCTTCTCGATCGGTTCGAATGATTTGACCCAATACGTGATGGCCGCCGCGCGCGACAATGCGTCGGTCGCACATCTGAATTCCGTCAGGCACCCGGCCGTGCTCCGGCTGATCGCCTCCGTTGCCGACTTCGGCCGCGAGCAAAATATCCCGGTCAGCCTGTGTGGGGATGCCGGCGGCGATCCCGCCTCGATCCCGGCGCTGCTCGAAACCGGCCTGCGTGACCTCTCCGTCGCTCCCGCCCAACTCGCGATGGCCAAGGCGGCCATCGCGGACGTTTCGATCTAGGCCCCGGCATGGCAGACAAGGCGTCGCAATCCGGCCCCGAAGAGGCGATCCGCGCCTACAAGACGATCCTGTCGCAGGTGATCGACCAGCGCCCGTCCGGCATGCGCCAGCGCCTCGCCGACGCGCTTGGCAAGCACCGCAGCTTCGTCACGCAGATTTCAAGCCCGACCTACTCGACGCCGATCCCGTCGAAGCATTTGCCGGCTATCTTTTCCGTCTGCCATTTCAGCCCGGTCGAACGCGATCATTTCCTTGAGGCCTACCATCGGGCGCATCCGGGAAAGATGTCGCTGGCCGCAGGCATGCGCAAGACACGTCATGTCTCGCTGATCGTTCCCGATTTCGGCGACGACAAGCAGAACGCGGCGCTCGACCGGGCGGTCAACGATTTCATCCAGAAGATCACCAGCATCGCCGGCAAGGGCAGCTGACGCTGGGCTATTTCGGGAGAACAGCCATGAAGAAATTTCTGAATTCGGTCGATACGGTGCTGACCGAGAGCCTCGACGGCTTCGTTGCCGCGCATGCCGATATCCTGGCGCTTGGCGAGGAACACAAATTCATCCGCCGCAAGCTGCTCAAGCCGGGCAAGGTGGCGCTGATCTCCGGCGGCGGCTCGGGTCACGAGCCGCTGCATGGCGGATTCGTCGGGCGCGGCATGCTGGATGCCGCCTGCCCCGGCCAGGTATTCACCTCGCCGACGCCTGACCAGATGATGGCGGCGGCCGAAGTCGTCAATACGGGCGCCGGCTGCCTGTTCATCGTCAAGAACTACGAGGGCGACGTGATGAATTTCGACATGGCCGCTGAAATGTCGGAAGGCGTGATGCAAATCGTGACCAATGACGATGTCGCGGTCGAAAACTCGTCCTACACCACCGGCCGGCGCGGCGTCGCCGGTACGCTGGTGGTCGAGAAAATCGTCGGCGCGGCGGCCGAAGAAGGCATGCCACTGGAGCCCTTGAAGGCGCTCGGCGAGCGCGTCAACGGCGCGACGCGCTCGATGGGCGTGGCGCTGACCAGTTGCACCGTGCCGGCGGCGGGCAGGCCGACCTTCGATATCGGCGACGGCGAGATGGAGTTCGGGGTCGGCATCCATGGCGAGCCCGGAAGGCGGCGCGACACATTGAAAAGCGCCGACGCCATCACCGACGAGATCTGTACCGCAATCCTGGGTGACCTGGGCGACGGTGCCAGAGGCCAGGCGCTACTCTTCGTCAACGGCTTTGGCGGCACACCGTTGCTGGAGCTTTACCTGATGTACAACAGCGCCCGCAAAATCTTCGAGAAGCACGGCGTCACGGTGGCCCGGTCGCTGGTCGGGTCCTATGTGACCTCGCTCGATATGGCCGGCTGTTCGATCACGCTGAGCATGCTCGACGACGAGGCGGCTGTTTGGTGGGATGCACCGGTACATACGGCCGCGCTGCGCTGGGGCATGTAGCGGCGGAGAATGCCCCAGAAATAGTCGGTGACAAGACCGACATCGGCAACGCCGACATCGCCAGACAGTTGCCCTCCTCACCCAGCGTAAGATAAAGAATCTGCGGGTTTGGGGAGTTCGAGCATGCGTTACAATTGGGATCGGGCGCCGACGGGTTTCGAGCGCCATGGAAAGATGCTGGCAGCTGCCTTGCTGATCGTCGGCGGGGTCGGACTTATGCTCGCTGCCCTCCCGCTTTAGGGACAACAACTCGGGTAGCGGACTACTTCCGTGCGCGTTGCCTCAGTGCACCTGGCCTGTCACGGCGAGAAAACGGCGGTCACGCCCTTCAAATCCCTGGCTGAAGCGCTGCACGAGCACGACAACCACGCCCGCTTTGCCGTCTGGGGTGAAGGTGTAGGATTCCGACAGGCTATAGGAGGTCGGGCAATTCCTCGAACCGGGTACAGTCCTGTCCTCGTGCAACACCTTGATCGGATGGCCGTCCTGGCCCTGCAGCGTCAGGCGAAAGCCGAGCGCCTTGCCGGTCATCTCGCCCTGCTGTGCCCCGTCGAAACTCGCTGAACAATCCGCCGTGCTATCGGCAAGAATCTGCTCGAGCTGAATGGTCGAGATGCCAAGCTCGTCATAGGTCGGCGAAAGCCATTGTTGCGAAACCTGCTCGAGGCGCGCATTGTCGTTGTAGGCGACCATGTCCTCGGGAAAGGTGAACTTGTCGAAGCCAGTCCGTTCGCCACGCGGCGCTATGTAATATTTGGCCAGCAAGGGCGCCGCCTGCCCCGCGGCCTGTGCCCTCGCCTGCGCAAGTGTCAGCGTCGAATCCTCCGTCTCGTCGACGATGAGGATCGGCTTGCCGCCGACAAACTGATCGGTGCGGGTGTCGATGATGTCGATCTCCGACCAGCCCGAATCCGAAGCACCAGCGTCGAGCGTGCCATACTGCTCGAAGGCGAAATAGTTGCCGTCGGGCGAAAAGCCGATGATACGCCGTGCCGCCGCATCGCTGGCCTGAGCAGCTGAAGCGAGCACCACCGCCAGCGTCGCAACCGCGGCAAACCCAAGCTCATATCGCAATTTCATCGCGCCCTGCCCCTAATGCCGAAAATTCGAACGATACCGGCCCCCAGACCACCATGACCCGCACTTGCGGCCAAGTTAGAACGACAGCAAACGAAACGCACAAATACATGGTTACACAAACCAGCATACGCTATTTCAAGGACAGCAAACATTCCTGGGGAGGAAGCTGGATGGCGTCACGCTACCACGAGGTTTATGACGGCTGGAAACGCGACCCGGAAAAGTTCTGGGCCGATGCCGCGGGCGCTATCGACTGGTTCTCGCCCTTCGAGACCGTGTTCGACGCCAATGCCGGTGTCTATGGCCGGTGGTTCAACGGCGCTTCCTGCAACACCTGCTTCAATGCCGTCGACCGCCACGTGGCGGGCGGCCGTGCCGACCAGATCGCGTTGATCCATGACAGCGCGATTTCGGGCACAATCAGGAAATTCACCTATGCCGAGTTGAAGCGCGAGGTGGTCGCGCTGACCTCGGTGCTCAAGAATCGTGGCATCCAAAAAGGCGATCGCGTCATCATCTACATGCCGATGGTGCCGGAAGCAGCCTTCGCCATGCTTGCCTGTGCGCGGATCGGCGCCGTACATTCGGTGGTCTTCGGCGGCTTTGCCTCGCATGAGCTCGCCACCCGCATCGACGATGCCAAGCCGAAGCTGATCATCTCCGCTTCCTGCGGCCTGGAGCCAGGGCGCGTCGTCGCCTATAAGCCGCTGCTCGACAAAGCGATCGAGATGTCGCGGCACAAGCCCGAAGCCTGCCTCATCCTGCAGCGCGACCAATTGCGCTGCGAGTTCAGGGAAAATCACGATATCGACTATGCCGACGCCGTGGCGCGTGAGCGGGCCGCCGGCGCCAATGTCGACTGTGTTCCGGTGCTTGCCACCGATCCGCTCTACATCATCTACACGTCGGGCACGACCGGCCAGCCGAAAGGCATCGTGCGCGACAATGGCGGCCATATGGTCGCGCTGAAATGGTCGATGGAAAACGAGTTCGGCGTCAAGCCGGGCGAAGTGTTTTGGGCGGCTTCCGATGTCGGCTGGGTGGTCGGCCATTCCTACATCGTCTACGGCCCGCTGCTGCATGGCTGCATGACCGTGCTGTTCGAGGGCAAGCCGGTCGGCACGCCCGATGCCGGCACCTATTGGCGGGTGATTGCCGAGCACGGCGTCGTCGCGCTGTTCACCGCGCCAACCGCCTTTCGCGCCATCAAGGGACAGGACCCGAAGGGCGAATTCGTCCCGAAATACGACCTGTCCAAATTCCGCACGCTGTTCCTCGCCGGCGAGCGCGCCGATCCGGAAACCATCAAATGGGCGGAGCAGAAATTGAACGTGCCGGTGATCGACCATTGGTGGCAAACCGAGACCGGCTCGCCGATGACCATCAACCCCGCCGGGCTGGGCCTGCTGCCGGTCAAATACGGCTCGCCCGGCGTGCCGATGCCCGGCTATGACATCCGCGTGCTCGACGATGCCGGGCATGAGGTCAAGCGTGGTACGCTTGGCAATGTCGTGGTGAAATTGCCATTGCCCCCCGGCTGCCTGCCGACGCTGTGGGATGCCGACGAGCGGTTTCGCCAAGCCTATCTCGAGGAGTTCCCCGGCTTCTACAAAACCGCGGATGCCGGCATGATGGACGAGGACCGCTATCTCTATGTCATGGCCCGCACCGACGACATCATCAATGTCGCCGGCCACCGGCTCTCGACCGGCGCCATGGAGGAGGTGCTGGCCGCGCATCCCGACGTCGCCGAATGCGCCGTCGTCGGCATTGCCGATGCGATGAAAGGCCAGGTTCCGCTCGGCTTCGTCGTGCTGAATGCGGGCGTCGACCGCGATGCAGGGATCATCGAGAGCGAGGTGGTTACGCTGGTGCGCGAACGGATCGGCCCTGTCGCAGCTTTCAAGACGGTAGTGACGATCAAGCGCCTGCCGAAGACGCGCTCCGGCAAGATCCTGCGCGGCACCATGCAGAAGATCGCCGACAAGGAAGAATGGAGTATGCCCGCGACGATCGACGATCCCGCCATCCTCGACGAGATCACCGCCGCGCTGAAGGGCCGCGGGATCGGCCTGTAAGAACGCCGAAGCCGAGTTGCGTTCGAAGCTCCGGTATGGAACGACCGGTGCCAGACATGGTATCCACGCGCTGCGTCGCCATGTTGTTTCGAGATCGAGGCGCATTCACAGCCATACGGGACGCCATTCGTGACCTTGTTCCAGCGATCGAGAAACACCCGGACCGCGGCGCGCCAGCGGCTCGAGATCGATATCCGGGACTCAGTCGTCTACGCGATCGGCGACGTGCATGGCTGCTATAAGGAGCTTCGCTCCCTGGAGCAGAACATCCTGCTCGATTCTGCGTCTTTCGAGGGGCGCAAGCTCATCATCATGCTTGGCGACTACGTCGATCGTGGCCCGCAGTCGGCGCGCGTGCTCGATCATCTGCTGGCGCCGCCACTCCAAGGCTTCCAGCGTATCTGCCTTGCCGGTAACCACGAAGTCGTGATGCTGAACTATCTCGACGGGATCATTTCGAGAGAGTCGTGGCTGGCGATAGGCGGCCTGCAAACGCTGTTTTCCTACGGCGTCGACCCGGACCGCATGGCCGATCTCTACGGTTCAAACGAGGAGGTCGACGGGCGCATTCGGGAGATCATTCCCGCCGACCACGTCAGTTTCATGCGTGCGCTGCCGGTCATGGTCTGTTCGGCGAAATTCGTATTCGTTCATGCCGGCATCAGGCCGGGCATCGACCTCGCCGCACAAGACGAGGACGACCTGCTCAACATCCGCTCGGAGTTCTTCGAAGCCGCGCATCTTCTCGACCGCTATGTGGTGCACGGGCATACGCCGGTCGAGCTTCCGAAGCTCGAGGGACGCCGGCTTGGCATCGACACGGGCGCCTTCCAAAGCGGCCGGCTGACCGCAGTCAGGATCGCCGACAAACGCGCCAGGCTGATATTTTCCTGAGCGCGATATCCGTCGCTCAGGCGGCCGCCTTTGTGCGCGCTTCCGATTTTTCCAGATAGTAGCTCGAATATTTGTCGAAGAATCTTTCGGAGCCGCCGATCGAGCCATACTTGGCCAGTTTCTTCAATTCGACCTTGTTCAGAACCGCGCCGACGATCTTCTTGGCGATATAGGGTTCTGAGCTCAGCACGGACTGCACCATTGCCCGCGGCGTGCGTCCCCACTCGGCGACCAGCACGAAACCGTCGACAAGCGGGGCGAAGGCCTTGGCGTCGACGACTGGCCCGAGCGGCGGCAGATCGACGATGATGTATTCGAAAGTTTCCTTGGCATTGTCAATGAAGCGCCGCATGCCGGCCGAAGACAGAAGCTCGCTGGTGTGCGAAAAATGGCCACGCAGGACGGCCGGGATGATCGCCAGCTTGGTCTGCCGGTCGATCTTGCCGACCGACTGCCAGGTCCGCCCGCTCACCACTGCTTCCATCAGGCCTTGCTCGGCCTCCATGCCAAGGCTGCGGCTGAGGCCGGGGTTGCGCAGGTCACCGTCGATCAGCAGCGTTTTCGATCCGTTGGCGGCAAGCAGCCCGGCAAGATTGGCGGCAACCGTCGACTTGCCTTCGCCGGGCAGCACCGAGATCACACCAATGACCCGGCTGCCCTGGCCTTCCATCACGACATCGAAGGCGATCTTGGCGTTGCGCAGCGTCTCGGAGAACATTGACGCCGGTGCATCGACGGTTACCCGCATGCGCGCACGTTTTTCGGCTGCCGACAATGTTTTGGAGGACTGGGATTTGGAGGACTTGGCGGTCCTGGTTTCGGCGGCCTTGACGTCGGGCTGACCGTCGTCGCGCTGATCGTCCTTCCCAGCCTTGCCGATGACCGGCAGGTAGCCGAGGAATTTGAGGCCGACGCGGTCGCGCACATCCTCGCCGGTCCTGAAGAACCGTTCCCTGAATTCATTCAGGCCGCCAACCCCGGCCCCCATCATTATGCCAAGCGCCAGCGAAAGCCCCAGCACGATGGCCGTCCGCGGGGTTGCGGCCGACTGCGGCATCGTCGCATCAGAGATGACCCGGATCTTGCCGACCGGGAAGGATTGCTGCTGTGCAGCCTCCTCATAGCGGTTCAGGAATGTCTGATAGAGCGTCGAGAGCGCCGTCGCCTTCTGCTCCAGTTCACGCAGCTTGACCTGCGACTGGTTGTCGATGGAGCTCTTGCCTGCCGCCAAGGCGACATTTGCGCGGAGCGCGGTCTCGCGCGCCAGAGCGACCTCGTATTCGTTGCGGTAGCTTTCGGTGAGCTGCTTCAGCTCGCCGAAAATCTGCGCCGATATGTCAGCCTTCTCCTTGGCGAGCGCGACGGCCTGCGGATGTTGCGGGCCGAAATTGGCTTCGACATCCTGCTGCCGCTTGGCGACGGTGAGATAGCGGTTCTTGAGCGTCGTGATGACCGAGCTGCTCGGCTGGTCGTTCGATATCGCAGCGTCCTTGAACGCATTGTCCGAGCCGCTTTCGACGATCGACTTGTACTGCTGATAGCGGGCGCCGGCACGTGCGGTATCGGCCTGCGCGACGATCAGCTGGGTGTTGAGATCGGACAGTTGCTTGTCGCTGATCAGCTGGCCGTCATTGACGGCCAATCCATGTTCGGCCCTGAACTTTTCGACCGCCAGTGCGGCCGCCTGGGAGCTCTCACGAAGCTCGGTCAGCCGGCCTTGCAGCCAGACCGCCGCCCGCTCGGTCGCGTCGAAGCTGGCATCGAGCTGGTCGGCGAGATAGGCGTCGGCATAGGCCTTGGTGATGGCGGTCGCAAGCGCCGGATCCGTCGCCTGGAAGGAGATGCTGATGACAAAGCTTCGGCCGATCCGCTCGGCGTCGAGTTGGTTCTGCAGTTTGAAGATTGCGTAGTCGCGGGGCGACGACGATGCGGTGATCGCGTCACGCGTCGCAGCATCAAGCTGAGTGACGTCGGTCGTGCTAGCGGCGCGCTTGGGGCGGACAGACTGGATGATACCGCGTACAAAGCCTGCGACCTTCGACAGAGCCGACGTCGGAGGGTTCATGAAAGCGTCGTTCTGATCGAGCTTCAGCTTGTCGACGACCACCCCCGCCAGCCTGGCCGACTGCAGAATTTCGATCTGGCTCAGAACGGCGGAGTCGGTCTGCATGCTGACCGACGCCGCCGAAATGTCGTCGACGACCTTGTTCAATCCTTCGTCGATCAGCACGCTGCTCGTCGCCACATAGGTAGGAGGCGTCGTCTGCAAGTAGAGGACGCCGAGAAAGAGACCGATGACGGCACAGGCGGCAACCACTTTCGCCTGCCGCGCGGCCATGCCAAGCAGGCGCTCGATGTCGATGAAGTCTTCGGCGTTTGCCGCACTCGAAGCCGGCAATGGCGTCCTCTTCTCGACAGGAAAATTGGCATAGTTCATCTTCGGTCCAATTCTAGTTTGCAGGCGCTACCGCCTCGAAGGTCGGGACATAGGGTGCAAACCTTGCGCCGGACAGTGCGCGTTACGCGCGGCGCAACGGCCTGTCCTGCGTCATCAGCCGCACCCACAATGCCTCAAAAAAATGGACATTATGCGGCTTCTTCCCGACGCTGGTGCGACCGGACGAATTCCTGCAGCATATCGAAGATCTGGCCCTTCATGTCCTCCCGCGCCAGCGCGAAAGCGATATTGGCCTGGATAAAGCCCTCCTTCGAACCGCAGTCGAACATGCGGCCGTCGAAAGGCTGGGCGAAGAAGGCTTGCGTCTGTGCGAGGCGCACCATCGCGTCGGTCAGCTGGATCTCGTTGCCGGCGCCGCGTTGCTGGCTGCCCAGCAGCGAGAATATCTCGGGCTGCAGGATGTAGCGCCCGTTGATGTAAAAGTTCGACGGGGCGTTGGCCGGAGCCGGCTTTTCGACCATGGCCGTCACCTCGAAGCCAGTGCCGACATCCGCGCCGCGGCCGACAATGCCGTATTTGCTGGTCTCGGTCGGGTCGCAACGCTCGACGGCGATGACGTTTGCGCCGGTCTGTGCATAAAGATCGGCGACTTCGGCGAGACAGCCGCGCCCGCCAAAGGACACCATGTCCGGCAAAAGCAATGCAAAGGGCTCGTCGCCGATGACTTCGCGCGCGCACCACACGGCATGGCCGAGGCCCTGCGGCGACTGCTGGCGGATGAAACTCGTCGCGCCGGCGACGGGAAGCAGGCTTTCGAGCGCTTCAAGCTGCGCCTTCTTGCCGCTCTGCTCCAGGGTTCCGATCAGTTCAGGATGCAGGTCGAAATAGTCCTCGATCACCGCCTTGTTGCGGCCGGTAACGAAGACGATGTGCTCGATGCCTGCCTCGAACGCCTCATCCACCGCATATTGCACGACAGGCCTGTCGACCACCGGCAGCATTTCCTTCGGCATGGATTTGGTCGCCGGCAGGAACCGCGTTCCAAGCCCTGCCACCGGTATGACTGCCTTCCTGACTTTTTTCATTGCATATTCCTTCTGATCGATTTCAACCCGTCGCAGGCGGCGAAAACTATCTTCATTCGCCCGCAGCCCTTCACCTCCCCGCCACTACGGCAAACTGTGCCGCTACCCTTCGCAGCCGGACGGCGATCGGCATGCTTATATGCCGAACCGCCGCCGGATCGCTGAGCGCCGTCCATATCGCCTTGAGCGGGGACCGCGCCTTGATGTGCTGAACCAGCGACAGGAATGACGCCGCCCGCCGCAGGCTGCGAGCGCGCCTGGCAAACGCCGCCGCGGCCGCAGCATCCATGGAATGGGTTCCGGCGAAGATGGCATCGGCCCTGCGCATCGCCTCGACGTGATGAAGCTCCAGCACCCGGGAAATGGAGCCGGTGCGGATGTGGTAGACATAGCCTGTCGTCGGTTCGACCACGCATTTGCCGCCTTTGGCCAGAGCATTGGCCAGGAGGATATAGTCTTCGCCGATGATCAAGCTTTCATCGTAGCGCAGCCCGTTTTCGTTCAGGAACCGGCGCTGGAAGATCGGCTTGAGATAGCCGAGATTGAATCTCGATTCGAAGACCACATTGCCGGCGATGTAATCCGCCAGCGAGATTTCACCGAGCCCTTCCAGATAGTCGGCCGGGAACATCGTCTCTTCGGCAACGCCATCCTCGCGAACGACCTGCAGATTATCGACCGCGATCTCGGCGCCCGCCTTCTCCGCGCGTTCGATCATGGTGCAAATTCGCCCGGGATAGACCGCGTCGTCGGAATCGAGGACCGCGACCCACCTGCCGCGGGCAAGTTCAAGGCCGGCGTTCCTGGCGCCGCCGGGGCCACGGTTTTGCTCAAGCGCGACCACGCGTACGATGCCTTCGGGGTAGGATCTCGCCAGATCGAGCGTCCGGTCGGCCGACCCGTCGTCGACGACGATGACCTCGACGCTGACATTGCGCTGGGCAATGGCGCTGGCGATCGCCCGATCGATGGTCGCCTCGGCATTGTAGGCGGCAATCACGAAGCTCACGTCAGGCTGCACGCTTGCCCCCTTGCTGCGGCGAAGACAGACCGTATTGGCGGATTTCACGAACCCCGACGAGGCCGGTGACGACGCCGACATGCATAATGCCGCGAAGCAGGCTGCGGTTCCGGCGCACGGGGTCGATGGCGACCGGAATTGCCGACAGGAAACTGTAGGCGGCCTTTGCCGTGGCAATGCCGACCTGCTTGAGCCGGGCAAGGCCGTGTACATTGCGCCCCAGAAGATGACCGTGCGTCTGCCCGACGCGGAACCGGCGGCGGCCGAGCCAGTCGAATGCCGCCCTGGCAGGTGGCACCGCTTCGTCGACCCAAGCCTCCGGCGAAAAGGCGATGCGGCCGCCGGCCTTGACCATCTGGTCGAAGAATTCCGTATCTTCGCCACCGGTCTGGCCACGTGCCAGGCTGAAGCGCTGGCCGCGCAGGCTCTCAGCCCCAATCCTGAGCAGGACGTTGCAGGTATAGCCGGTGCGGATCTCGCCGCGGACCCAGACCGGTAGGGTCGAGTGGAAATCACCCTTGCGCATCCAGGCGGGCGCATCCGCCCGGTAACGGGCTCGCACCGGCCCGAGAACGGCCGCAGCACCAGTTGCTTCCGCCGTCGCCACCAGTTCGGCAAGCCAGCCGGCGGTGGCCGTCTCGTCGTCGTCGATAAAGGCGACGAAATCCCTCGCACTGGCATCGAGGCAAGCGTTGCGCGCGATCGAGATGTTGCGGGCCGGGGCGTGCCGGTAGGTCACCGGCAGCTTCAACTCCCCCGCCAGCCTGGCGACCAGCGTTTCGGCCGTCGGCGTATCGTCGTTGTCCGCAATGATGACACCGACGTCGAATCCCACGGGCATATCCATGGCCGCTATGGAGCGAAGCGTGTCGGCAAGCTCCGGCCGGCGAAATGTGCAGATGCAGATATCGATGCTTCGATTTTTCCTGACCGGCTCCATCACGCTACCTCGCGCTGCGGTCGCGGTGCGAGCAGTTGCAGCCAGAAACCGACCGACCAGCCGAAATGCATAACCATTGCCGAGACCCCGGCAAGCGCAATGTCGGGTTTGCGCTGGCTGACGGCGGTCCAAAAGCCGTAGCCGAGGCAGACCGACGCCCATAGCAAAAGCGGCACGGCCGCCAGCCAGTGGACGAAGGAAAAGGCGGCGAGAAGAACCACGGGGAACACCAGAAGCGGCACCATTTGCCGGATCTTCGGGATCATGCGGTGCTTGAGAACGTTCTTCGCCCGACCACGGCCATAGCCGAGATACTGAAAATAGAGGCCCTTCAGCGAGGAGCGCGGATAGTAGACCATCTGCGTCTTGCCGGTCATCCAGATGCGGTAGCCGGCCTGGCGGAGCCGATAGTCGAGTTCGGCATCCTCATTGTGGCTGAACGTCTCGTCATAGCCGCCGACCGCGGTGAAGGCTGATATCCGCATCAGCGCATGGTGGCCATGATCGACCCATTCCCCCGCCGAAAGGTGCCGGTGCTTGGAGCCGCCGGTGCCGAGCCTGGAATTCTGCGCCGCTGCCGCTGCTTTCTGAACCATGCCGCTGCCACTGGTCAGCATCGAGACGACGACCGAATCCGCGCCGGTGGTCTGCGCTTCTTCGATCAGCCGGTCGCAATAATCCGCGGGATAGCCGCCGTGCGCATCGATGCGAATGAGATAGTCGACGCCTTCCCCGAATCTGGCGACGGCGAGATTGATCGCCGCGCTCTGCAAGCGCTTTTCATTGTGCAGCAGGGTCACCCGCTGATCTTTTGCGGCGATATCCGCGACGATCGTCCTGGTGCCGTCGGTACTGCCGCCGTCGGCAACGATGATCACGGCGCCCAGCCTCTCGGCCGCAGGGCGAAGCTCTCGAAGCAATGCGCCGATATGGGCCGCTTCGTTCAGGCATGGAACCACGATCATGCAGGATGGAATGTCGGTTTGCGTCATCGGCAGTCCTTCTATGCCAATGCTTCGGCAGCATATGGACCGGGAGCCGCAGTCAGCCCGCGGAGCTTTTCGACAAACGCCCGGCAATCGGCGCGGTCGTGGCTCCAGGTGCGCGGATTGCGGGCGAGAACACCCGCCCTCAATGTCTCGAACCGATGCTGCTCCATCGTGCCGACGGCGGCTTCGAGCGCCTCGGGCGTGGCTTCCGACAAAAGAACCCCGATGCCTTGCCGGTCGAGGAACCGGCCGGTTTCGGTGGTTCCCATCGAAATCGGCACGGCTCCGAAGCGGCAGCCCTCATAGAGCCGGTTGGGCAGCAACCATTCGGAGTTCAGGCCCTGCTCAAAAAAGTCGATGGCCCAGGAAAAGTGAACCTCGTGGTAGATCGCCGCCATGTCCTCGGGATTGCGGTAGGGCCCGCCAAACGACAGCCAGGGTTCCGATTGAACAAAACCATGGAAATCGGGAAATTCGGACAGCGCCGGCCGGCCTCTGAGGACGATTTCAAAGCGGCCGTCGAGGCGGCGCGAAAATTCGGCCAGAAGCTCCAGGGAGCGACGGCAGCGGAGCGCACCGAACCAGCCGATTCGCCACGGCGGCGCAACGGGATTCTCCGCCGTAATGCGGTCATCCAGCGAAGCTGCGGCCGGCTCGAAATGCTTGTTTTCGAGCAGTTCGACCGGGGCGGCAACCTGTCCGAACGGCTTGAAATAGTTGGCGATGAAGGCCGGAGAGCTGGTCACCAGAAGCTTCACATCCTTGGCCAGGAAGCGTTCCGCACCGCGCATCGCCCAGCCCAGCGGATCGTCGCGAAGCAGCAGGCGATGGATGTCCAGGCACTCGTAGACGATCGGCACTGTTGCCTGGAAAGCCGACCTGGCGCGGCGGGCAAGCGCCAGCATTTCCAGATTGCGCGCGATAATGAGGTCGGGCCGTGGCATTGAGCCCAGCTTCGAGCCGGTCGAGACCACCGCCTTCATGATCGCGGCCAGACGTTGGGCGAATCGGCCATCACGAGTCGGGCCGAGATCGACCGGCTGCAAGCCCTCGACATCAGCAACTGCGCTTGCCGTACGACGAAAGCCCGCCAGCGTAACCTGGGCGCCGCCTGCCTTGAGCATTATGATCCGCCGGCGCACTGCCGGGTCGGAGACGTCGTGTACCAAGTACAAGACATGCAGCATGAAAACTCGACCGCTGTTGGCCCGCCCGCGACGATGCTAGTACACCTCTTGCTGCATCGCAACATTTTTGGTTGCAGCGTAGCAAAGATCCACGTTTTTTGTTGCACTGCAAAATCGATGGGTTAATCTCGCTCTGCTTGGGCCGCATGGACCGCGCGCTGGCCTGCCATCGGACTGCGCGCCAATAATCACGACGCGAGGACCATCCTTGGCGTGCAGCATTTTCGGCCAACCCGCCTGCAATTCGCCCCTTCGCGCCCGTCGATGGAAGCACGGGACTACTCACGAAATGAGGTCATTCCATGAAGATCGCGGTTGAAAACACCGTCTGCCTGAATACCGGGGATGCAGCGATTCTCCTGGCGATTCGCCATGTTTTCAAGACGATCGTGCAGGACGATATCCAGTTCTACGTCTTCGACAGCCAGCCGGAGGTGGCGGCGAGGCTCTACACGAAGAAGGACTATCCGGACCTCGAATTCCACAAGCTGTTGTCGGAATCGCTGTTCCGCTACAAATACGGCAGCGGGCTGAAGAACCTGTTCAAGCCGATCTACAATCGGCTCGTCCTCAATGCCCTGCGGCGGTTCGGCATCCGCGGCGTTGTCGGGCGTTTGTTCAGCTCAAGCAATCGCCGTGGTCTCGAGATCTACAAAGACGCCGATCTCGTGGTCACGACAGGCGGAACCTATCTCGTCGAGACCTACAATCTGGAGCGGCGCCTCAATCAATTCAGGATCGACGCGATTCTGGGCAAGGACCCGGTCTTCTTCACACAATCGCTCGGCCCGTTCAACAAAAGTTACAATCGCCAGGAGTTGAGCCCGATCTTCGACCGGAGCCCGCTCATCCTGCTGCGCGACGAACGTTCGCGGGGCCACATTGTGGACATGGTGAAAAACCCCGGCAAATGCCACGTCGTGGCCGACGCCGTCTTTGCCCTGGCCGACACTGACAGGATCGGAAAAATTCTGGCCTCCGGCCAGTCGGCGACCGTCACCGGCCGCGTCGCCATTTCCGTCCGTCACTGGAACTATGTCAGCGACGGCGAGGGCGGCATGCGCCGCTACATCGACTCGATCCGCGAGATCGCGACTATCCTCGTCAGGGACCACGCCAAGGAGGTCACCTTCGTCTCCACCTGCCAGGGCGTGCCGGAATACGCCCATGACGATTCCAAGACGGCGCGGGCTATCGTTGCCGAACTCGATCCGGAGATCGCCGAACATGTCAGCGTGGACGCTTCGTTCCACACGCCGGAGCAATTGATGGCCCTGGTGAAAGGCTTCGACTTTGTCGTCGCAACACGCATGCACATGATGATCATGTCGCTCTGCGTCGGCACGCCGGTGCTGCCGATCGCCTATGAATTCAAGACCAAGGAACTTGCCAAGCGGATCGGCGTCGCCGACCTGCTGCTCGACATCGATACGGTGACGCCCGAGGAAGCGAGCGAGAAGCTCGGCAGACTTACCGCCAATCTCGACCTCTATCGCAGGACGAGCCTTCAGGCAGTGCTTGAGGAGCATGCGTCGGCGATGTCGGCAGGTGAGCTTTTGAGGCCGGTGATTGCTCGCCTAGCGGGCGTTGCGCATGGCGCTGGAAAGCGTGGTGAACAGGGCGCTGCGCGACTGGCGAAGGGCAAGCATGAGGATCAGGCCGATCGAATAGTTGAGGGCAACCGCCAGGACCACCGCGAGCAGGTCTGACTGACCGGTCAGCGATGCCGGCAACTCGCGGTACACGGACCAGGCAAGCAGCGATGATACGATGAAAAGCCCCTGCATGATCAGGAAGTCGGCTGCGGTCACCGGGCCGACCCGGTGGACCAGGACGGCAAGCACCGGGACGCGTAGCACATAGCCGCTGATTGCATAGGCCGCCGCGACACCGACGGCCCCCCAGTGCAATCCGATGATGAAGGCGGCGACCGTCGTCAGCGACGAGTAGATGCCCCAGTGGAACATGGTCTTGGTCTTGCCCTGACAGATGAAGATCCATCCCGTGGTGCTCGAGACGGACTGGATCAGGCTGGCGATGCCCAGCCAGGCGAAAATCGGCGCCACCGCCGCCCAGCGTTCGCCGAAGAGAAGCCCCACCACCTGGTCCGACGTCAGCGTCAGTGCCGCGATGCCGGGCATGGTGACGGCCGCCAGCATCCAGTTGGTTCGCACATAGATGTCGCGAAACCGTGCCTTGTCCTCATGGATGCGGCTCAGTAGCGGCACCATCACGCGTGTCAGCGGCTGGTTGATGTTCTGCAGCGGGAACAGCAGGAGCTTATAGGCGCGGTCATAATAGCCGAGCTCGATCGCGCCCGAATATTTTCCGATCAGGATGTTGTCGAGATTGCGCGAGAAGAAGTTGGCCAGATTGAAGCCGGTCAGATTGGCGCCGAAGGACAATATGTCGGTATCGACCTTCAGGTCCGGCCGCGACGGCGTCCAGCGCGCCACCTGCCATGCCGCGGCCAGCGCGACAACAGCCGAAACCGCCGGGCCGATGACCAACGACCAATAGCCCAGCCCCGCATAGGCGGCCACTGCGGTAGTCGCAAGTCCGGCAGCGGCGGTAATCACATCGTTCAGCGCGAGCTGGCCAAAGCGCAAATGGCGGTTCATCAGCGCCAGCGGCACCGCGGCGAGACTGCCAAGCAGCAGCGGCAAGGCAGAGCCGATGGTGATCCCGACCATGCGTTGATCGCCATAGAAGGCAGCGATGGCGGGCGCCAGGCATGCCACCATCACGGCACTGCCCAGCCCTACCAGCGCACTGATCCAGAATACCTGGTTGAGCTGTTCGGTGCTGATGTCCTTGCGCTGGACCACGGCCTGCTGCAGGCCAAGGTTTTGAAGCAGCCCGACAAAGGCCACGATCGGCCCGACGGAAGCCACCAGGCCAAAATCTTCGGGGACGAGCAGGCGCGCAAGCACGATGACGGAGAGAAACTGGATCGCCATCTTGAAGCCTTGCGCGCCGATCGTCACCACGCCGCCGCGCAGGGCGACACGACCGAACTGGGGGGGCGGGTTGGCGTTCATGCCGGGCGTCCGGCTTCGGCCAGCTGGGCAACGATCTGCGCAAAACGTTCGTTGAGCACGTCCGCGTTGAAATCCTGCTCGATCTTACGGCGCGCCGCACGTGCGATGCGCTCGCATTTGTCCGGGTTCTCGGCCACCCAGACAAGCTTGCGGGCCAACGCCGCAACGTCTCGCTCCGGTGCGAGGAAGCCTGTCTCCTGGTCCTCGATCAGTTCGGGAATGCCCGAGTGATAGGTGCTGACGACGATCAGCCCGGCGGCCATAGCCTCCATCAACGCGACCGGAATACCCTCGAGATCGCCGTCTCGCGCGGTAACGCTCGGCAACAGGAATACGTGGGCATCACGCAGGCGCTGCTTGACCTCGGCGTGCGGACGCGGCCCGAGGAAAGTCACCCGGTCGGCAATGCCGAGATTTGCGGCGAGCTTCTTCAACTCTTCCAGCAATTCGCCGCCGCCAATCACCGAATAGACCCAGTCGCGCCGCGGCAGGCTGGCGAGCGCCCGAAGGGCGAATTCGATGCCCTTCTTTTCGGTCAGCCGGCAGACCGAGATGAAGGACAGTGTGTCCCGTTCCCAGGAACGCCAATGGTAGCCGATCTCACCGGGCCGCACGCCCATATGGTGAACCATGACTTGCGCCGGGGGTGCTCCGACGCCGATCAGGGCATCGCGGAAAAACGCGTTCACCGGGAGCTGGAGAACGCCCTTGTCGAAGACAACCTTGTAGCGCGTGAGCGTGTTGTCATGCAGCGGTTCGCCGACATCGCGGCCGTGGAATATGGTCACCAAAGGAGCGGAAATCCGGCCTCGTTTCATGGCGCGGGCGACGCGCATGCCGTTATTGCCGAAATGCGCGACGATCACATCGGCGTTCTGCAATTTGCGCGCAAAAGCGATGTCGACAGCGGTCGAGAGCTTATCCCAGAACCTGCCCGACCATTTCCTGAGCGTCGGGCGAAAGCGCCCCAGCCCGCCCCACCAGCAGACGACCTTGCCAGGGAGAGCCTGCCAGCGGCGATCGTCGGTGTTGCTGTCCTTGCCGAAGGACGTCTCGTTGCAGACGACGCCGACTTGCATGCCGCGCTCGAGGCACCCTTCTATCTGGTCAAGGACGAAGGTCTCCGACAAAGAGGGGAACTTATCAACTACGAAGCAAATCTTCATCGAATGGACGATCTTTCGAGGCCGGTCGGCGATCTGCTCGCACGGATGAGGGCTGACGCCCGTCGCCGCCGTGCGAGGCGCTTCAAGCGTCTGGTGTTGTGCATGTTGTTGTCCCAAAGCCGCTCACACCCCGGTCAGGCGTAAAAGCGGGCTGTTGGGCGACATAAACGATTTTGGACGAAATGCATCAGGCGGCACGCTCCAGCGCGCCTTGCCTGGCGTTGTCGAGAACGCTGAGGAAGGTCGTGAACTGACTGTCGGGGTTCATTTGCGGCCGCTCCGAAAACAGCTGCGCCGCCGCCGACAGCCGATCGTACTCGGCCTTGTCGCTCCATAGTCGCCTGACCGCGGCGACCCAGTCGTCGAGCGGTGCGTCATAGTCGAGCACAACGCCGCCGGCGCCAATCGCTTCCGGCAGGCCGCCGCGGCGGGATCCGACGACTGGAATGCCGCTGCAATGGGCCTCGGATGCCACCCGCCCCCAAGCTTCTTCCCATTTGCTTGGCGCCAGCAGGATCTTGGTGCGGCCATAGACGGTCTTCATGTCGCTGGTGCGGCTTTCCAGCCTGACGTTGCGTAGCGGCGCGATGATCCGTTCGATCTGCGCCCGGTGGTCGTCGTCGAGCTTCCAGCTTTCGACGAACAGGAACGGGATTTCGGGGCATTGGCCGGCGATGCGCACGGCGAGTTCGAACCCTTTTTCATTGTAAGGATTGATCAGCGTGACGAATTCACCGGTGGTCGGCGTGCTGTAGAGCCCGGGATTGATGGTCGGCGGGATTACGGTCGAGTCGATGCCGAACTTTTCCTTATAGGTGCGCGCCGTGAATTCGGAGTTGGCGATATAAAGCGCCGAATGCAATTCGCGCAGGTCGCCGGCCAATTCGTGGAATTCGACGTTCCGCAGATAGACCACCAGCGGCACGCCGAGCGCCTGCAGCGCCTTTCCGATCGGCACCGATTTGTGGCACTGCACGACGGCGACATCGGGATCGAGCCGTTCGACGGCGAAGCGGGCCGCCTCCCAGGGAAACCACGCCCGCACGACAGGATAGCCGGGATAGCTGTCGATGACCGCGCGCTGGCGAAGGAGCTTCATCTTGGCGCGCGCCTTGAAACCGAACATGCCGTCACCGAACAGCGCCGCCAGCACCGAGGCGTCATGACCGTGCTCGCGCAGCTGCTCGACCAGATGGTGCGTGCTCGACTGAACGCCACCGCTGAACTGCGGTGTGTAGCCGTTGCCGCCTGCAAACAGAACTTTCATGGACCTGGCTCCTTGCTGGACCGCCCTAGCGTCACGCCGCCATTCTGCCGATGCTGTGGTATTCGATGCCGTGGCGGGCGATGACCTTGGGGTCGTAGAGATTGCGTCCGTCGAAGATGACCGGCCTGGTCAGCGCGTTCTTCAATGCATCGAAGGACGGCGCGCTGAAACTCTTCCACTCGGTCACGATCAAGAGCGCGTCGGCGCCTCGCAGCGCGGCCTCCTTGGTGCCGCACAGTTGCAGGTCGTCGCGCAGCCCGTAGATCGCCTGGCATTCCTGCATCGCCTCCGGATCATAGGCCTGGACATTGGCACCGGCGGCCCAGAGCGCTTCCATCAGCGTGCGGGCCGGGGCCTCGCGCATGTCGTCGGTATTGGGTTTGAAGGCGAGGCCCCACAGCGCAAAGGTTTTGCCTTTGAGATTGCCCTTGAAATAGCGGTGCACCTTCTCGAACAGGACCGACTTCTGCTGGTTGTTGCGCTCCTCGACGGCACGCAGCAGCTTGGCGTCGAACTTGACAGCCTCGGCGGTCTTGATCAGGGCACGCACATCCTTCGGGAAGCACGAGCCGCCATAGCCGAGGCCCGGATAGATGAAGTGGTAGCCGATCCGCGGGTCGCTGCCGATGCCCTTGCGGACCTCCTCGATGTCGGCGCCCAGTTGCTCGGCCAGGTTGGCCATTTCATTCATGAAGCTGATCTTGGTCGCCAGCATGCAATTGGCCGCGTATTTGGTGAACTCGGCACTGCGCACGTCCATCACGATCATCTTTTCGTGGTTGCGGTTGAACGGCGCGTAGAGCTCGCGCATCACCGCCTCGGTGTCCTCGTTGCTGGTGCCGACGATGATGCGGTCGGGCTTCATGCAGTCGCTCACAGCGGACCCTTCCTTGAGGAATTCCGGATTGGAGGCGACGTCGAAAACCAGATCCTCGCGCCCGCGCGCCTTCAGCGTCTCGGCGATCCTGGCCTTTATTCTTTCGCAGGTGCCGACCGGCACGGTCGACTTGCCGACGACGATCTTGGGCGCGTCCATCTCACGACCGATAGCCTCGGCGACGGCCAGCACATATTTGAGGTCTGCCGAACCATCCTCGCCCGGCGGCGTGCCGACGGCGATCATCTGGATCTGTCCATGCTTGATCGCCGCGGCGGCGTCGGTGATGAACTTGATGCGGCCGGCGGCATGGTTCTCCTTGACCATATTTTCGAGACCGGGCTCGAAGATCGGGACATGGCCCTGGTTGAGCCTTTCGACCTTTTTTGCATCGATGTCGACACAGACCACCTGGTGGCCGACTTCGGCAAGCACCGCCGCCTGTACAAGACCGACATAGCCGATTCCAAAGACAGTCAAATTCATTCGGTTTCATTCCTGTTCAAGGCTTCGGGCGTGTTCAAGCTTCGGTTTTCCGACCACCTTCGGCCCGGCCGGTTCAGATGCGCTTCTAGTTTGTGTTGCATGCCAGCGATTCCGGGAATTGGCAGGGCTGGCCGAGTGCGGTGAACGCAACGCGATCCACCTGCATGGTGAGCTTGCGGCCCGGATCCGAGAACGGCCCCATCCAGCCCTTCATCGTGTCGCTGCCCCACAGGCTGAAATAGATCCTTTGCGAATGGGTGGGCAGCTTCGCCGGATCGGTGATCTCGTGGACAAGCTTGCCGTTGACGTACCAGCGCAGCCGGTCTTTTTCCCAGACGAAGGCGTAGTCGTTGAAGGCCTTGTCGGTGCCGCCGGCGACGTCGACCAGTTTCTCGTTCTTGCCTTTGCCGGCTATGTAGGCGTTGACCTGAACCTTGGACGTGTCCTTGGTCAGCACCTCGAAGTCGATTTCATCATGCGGCTGCTTGTCGGCATCGCCGACGAAGCTGAAGAATGCCGCGTTGACGCCGGAGCCCGTGTCGGTCTTCATCCGCGCCTCGTAGGTGCCGTAGCCGAAGCGCTGCTTGGTCTGGATCTCGGCGCAGGCGAATTCGCGATCCTTCAGCTTGCGCTTCTCGAAACCGAGCGTCAGCATGCCGTCGGAAAGCCCGATCAGGTTTTTGGACCAGGTGCAGTTCTGATGCTTGCCGTTCGTCCAGCCGTCGGAAATGTACCAGCGCGCGCGACTGAGGCTGGTGAAATCATCGACAAAAGACGGCGCGGTTGGCAGATCCTGCGCACGGACGGGTACAAGGCCCGCAACCAGACTGACGAGAACGATCAGCAGAAACGCGCCGTCTGAACGGAGCGGCCGCAGCTTGCCTGAGATCGGGCGCGTGAACGGGGTGCCGCGGGGTGCCGGGGCGGACGTGCTTTTAAGATCTGCATTCATATCAAAACTCACCTTGTGCTGTGCGCCCCCAAAGCGATCGTTCGAACCGTGACGAAACAACCTGATCTTGACCTCTGTCGCTCCCAAGCTCCGTGTTGTGCCTAAACCATTGCGCCGACCCAGGGTGTTCGCTCAGCCCGTGCCGGAATCGGCGGGCTTCACAAAATCAGTCCTCATGTCGGGACCGTTCTGCCGCTTCGGCTCGAAGATTTCATCCAGCGAATGACGGAGATCCTTCATCATCTGCATCTGGCGCGACAGCGCTGTGATGCGCCGCTCGCAATTCAGAATCGACCTGGTCAGTTCGCCGACTTCGGAAGACCTGCGCGAGGAGACCGAACCGTTCTCCATCGCCTCGACCAGAAAGGCGGCATTGGTGGCCGTTGTCCTGTAGCGGTTCTCAAGTCCGCTCTTCTCCGCCTCGACTTCGGCCGCGATCTGGTCCAGCAGCTTTGCCAAGCGATCGAGGCGCGAGGTGTCGGTCTGCGTGTCGCGCGCCGGATCTCTCGATCGGAAGCGAAAGATCGAGGCCATGTAGTCAGCGCCCCGTCATCGTCGAGCTGGTGAACGGCCTTAGAGCCCGTCCACATTCAAAAGACATTTCTTGCATCGTCCAGCTCCTCCGACAGGGTATGTCTCGGGCCAGTTCGGTTGGCCGTCCAAAATTGCTGCACCGCAACATAGATTGCCATTCCCTGCGCGCATAGGCAACCACCTAGATCGTAAACTCATGAATCTCGTTGAAATGGTGCGAGCCGACCTAAGGGTAACGGAGTGGCTACCGCCATCGCACGTTGACGGGCCTAGCTATCGCTGGCCGTGCTGGTTCCGGCCATGAGGAAGCGCAGCGGCGGCACATGCTGACGCTTCGCGGCGAGGCCGGCGCGGCGAAACAGCGCATCCAGCTTGTCGGAGGCAACGCCGCGGACGACGGCTGTGAGGTTGGACGAGCCGGCCAAGGCGTAGGCCGCGGCCGGTGCCAACCCGCGCTCAGCCTTCACGTCTAAAAACTTCCGCAGCCGGTATTTGTCGCGGATGTGCCGCTCGTGCCTTCTCAGCGCAGCCTTCGATGCCTCCGGCAAACTGTCGATCGCAAGCAGTGCCAGGTCGGCATCGGCCAGATGCTTCAGGTCCTGGGTCTTGTGCCGTCCGCTCAGCGAATCGGCGCGCACGATCGCGCCGTAGCCACAGGATTTGATGACCTTGAAGCGCGCGCCATGGGCAACCGCGCGCGCATAGAGTTCATAGTCTTCACCCAGGCGCAGCTTCTCGTCGTAGCGCAGCCCATGCCGATCGAGGAAGGCGCGGCTGATCACTGGCTTGAGGAAGCCCAGTTCCCCTCGTTGCACACGGCGCCTGGAGATATTGCCATCGACGAAGCCCTCGAAATCGAGGAATTCCGGCTCGGGCGAGAACGGTGGAGCAACGATTTTCGAAACGTCGGTTGCCGCGTCATCCCTGACAAGCATGATGTTGTCTGCGGCGAAATCCCAATCGGTGCTGGCGAACAGTCTGTGAAACCTGCCTTCGAAAAAGAAATCATCAGCGTCCAGAATGCTGATGAACGGCGACCTGGAACCGGCTATCGCGGCGTTGCGTGCAAAGGAGGGGCCGCGATTGACGTCGAAGCGGATGACGGACAGGCGGCCCGTGCCGTCGCCGGCTGCGTGGGCGACTTTCGCCGTATCGTCGGTGGACGCGTCATCGACGACGACAACTTCCGCAACCTCAGGTTCGCGTAATGCCGATGCAATGGCAGCCGGGATTGTCCGCGCCGCATTGCGTGCGGCGATGATCACGCAGACCTGGAATGATGTCATGGACATGCCTCTCGATTGCAGAAGTCGTTGCGGATTTCCTCGCCCCGACCGCTCAATGACCCACCGCCCAACCTGAAATGCATCGGCCCAAACGCCTATGCTGCAAGTGCGAAGCAAGCATCGCCAAAATCATCGGCGCCGTCCAGTTTTTCATTCTGCTGGGTGTCATGGCCCGGCTGGGCAGGCGGCGAGCCTCAATCGGGATGGCTCCAGAAATGCGCCGCTTGGCAGAGCCGTTCCTACACGCTCCATCAGAGCGCTCGACTGGCGGAAAATCAGTTGCTGGTCCTGGCCGACCGGACTGCGGCGGGGCGGAGCGAGCGCGTCGAGGCCCGCAGTGTCAAGGAAACGAAAGAACAGGAATGCCGACTGCCGGTGTTGTCGAGGCGAGCAATTCGTCAGAGGACCGGCGAGCTTAACCATAGGTCACATGGACATCGCAGACCCGGCCAGGCCCGAAATCAGTGAAGGCCTCTCCTTGCGCTGAATTTCTCGCCTTCGGCCGCCTCGTTCGAACTCAGCTTTCGTTCAGCGTCGCGAATTTTGTCGGCCGGGGTCGGGGCATTTCTGGCGACCATGGCAAAGACCAGTAGAAAATAACCCATTTGGATGACTATGGCACAGCCGATGACGCGAAACAGCGTCGTACCGAGCGAGGCGCCGCCCAAATAGGACCAGACGATCACGATCGCCAGCGCAAAACACATTCCGATAATGAACTTTGGCAGTGACATACCCGATAGCCCATCCACCGGCTCGGGAAAAAATGTCGACAAGCCCACCCCGAGCACCTCCCTTAAACTCTGCGAGCTTATTTAGGTTGCCCGCTTCTGGCCGGTTGCTTCCGGCCTAGCCCAATCTGTCCATTAGTCCGACAGAAACAATTTGCAACTCTATTGAGCCGCGCAATAGCCGGCAAGGGCAGCTGCGGAATAAATTTTAAACGAATCCTCGGGATCGACTCTGCCATGGTGCAATGCACACGTCGGCATCACCACTGATTGCCGGATATCGACTCGCTCCAGTAAGATTTATGATATCGACTAGTATTTTATCACAACATCAGTCGTTATTTCGAAATTCTAAATGACGACAAAGCTCCACAACAGGGTATAATGAGCGATTCGCCTAAAATCAGCCTCAAAATTGGACTAGCTTTTCCAAAATTGCCCATAATCCGTCTCTTTTGCGACATAAAGGCGAAATTTTGTGCAGGACGAGTTTATTATTTAGTCAGTTCATGACGCGACTATTACAGCCGTCTGGGAAATTGTGTGTTGCGCTGCAGCATTTTTTTGGTATCGTGCGGTAAACCATCCGTTCAACGTATGGAGTTTACGCATGAGGGACGTAGCCAAGCCGGCCGATGCGGATTTTTCGCAGGCCGGTGTCGATTTTCCGCCACCGATCGGCGGCCTGCTCAAACGCAGCTTCGATATTGCCGGTTCGCTGATCGGCCTGGTCGCTCTCAGCCCGCTGTTCGTGATGATAGCGCTGCTTGTCAAGTTTTCCGATGGCGGGCCGATTTTCTATGGTCATAGCCGGATCGGCCGCGGAGGACGGATTTTTCCGTGCCTCAAGTTCCGCACCATGGTTCCAGACGGCGAGCGGGTGCTTGCTGCCTATCTCGCCGCGAATCCGGAGGCCAGCGCCGAATGGATCGCGACCCGCAAGCTGAAGAACGACCCGCGGATCACCCGCGTCGGAGCGGTGCTGAGGAAGCTCAGCCTCGATGAGTTGCCGCAGATCATCAACATCCTGCAGGGGGATATGAGCCTGGTCGGGCCTCGTCCCGTGGTGCGCGACGAGCTGGAGATTTATGGCAATTCGGCCGTCTATTACCTGAAATCGCGCCCCGGCCTGACCGGGCTATGGCAGGTCAGCGGACGCAACGACGTTTCCTACGACAGCCGCGTCGCGTTCGACAGGCACTATGTCGAGAACTGGTCGATGTTCGAAGACATTCGCATCATCATCAAGACCGTACCTGCGGTCTGGATGTCGCGAGGCTGCTACTGACGGCCGCTTGCTGGCCGTACATCGAGGAGCAGCTGTCCAGAATTCGGGCCCGAAACTCAGGCCCCTAACTCAGGCATCGGCAGTTCATCGGGCGGGGCAAACCAGATCGGAAACGCTCAGTTGAAAGCAGATATAATCGATATTTTTTGCACCGGCATTCTCTCCAGACGCATGCGGCGAGTACGACTTTTGACGACTTGCCTTACAGTGGCGACCGGCCTGACGCTGTCGCTAGCCCTGCCACAGTTTGCCTTCGCCGACGACTATCGGCTTGGAGCACAGGACAAGCTGACCATCCGCGTGGCGGAATGGCAGACCGTCGAAGGCACGTTCCGCGACTGGTCGGCCATCAATGGAGAATACACGGTCGGGCCCGCTGGAACCTTGTCGGTTCCCTTCGTCGGCGAGATGCCCGCATCCGGCAAGACGACTTCGGAGATCGCCGCATCGCTCGGCGAGGCGCTGCAGCGCAAGCTCGCTCTGGCCGACAGGCCGGAGGCTTCCGTCGAAATGGCGCAGTACCGGCCATTCTACATCTCCGGCGAGGTGCAAGCGCCTGGCCAGTATCCTTGTGTGCCTGGGTTGACCGTGCTGAAAGCGATGAGCATTGCCGGCGGAGCCCGGCGGACCCCGGAGAGCGGACAGCGCTACGATCGCGACCTGATCAATGCCAAGGGCAATTTCGACGTACTACAAGACCAATTGGTCAGGCTGACCGTCAAGCGCGCCCGCGTCGAAGCGGAACTGGCGGACAAGCCGACATTCGCGGTGCCGAAAGAGGTGGCCGACGATCCGAAACTGCCCAGCATCGTTGCCGATGAGACGGCGATCCTGGCGGCCGACCAGAAGAAACTCAAGCTGCGCTTGCAGGCGCTAGACGATTTGAAGGCGCTGCTGCAGAGCGAGATCGATTCGCTGCAGAAAAAGATCGTCAACCAGCAGAAGCAGGTCGATCTGGCGAAGGAGCAGCTCAACGGCATCGGCTCGCTGGCGCAAAAGGGCCTGGTCGTCAACACGCGGGTTTTGAACTCGCAGCAAACCATCGCCGACCTTGAAGGCCAGATCCTGGATTACGAAACGGCAATTCTCACGGCCAAGCAGTCGATCAGCAAGGCCACCCAGGACGCCATCGATCTCGAGAACACCCAGAACTCCAGCCTCGCGACCGACCGGCAACAGACGGAAGCCGATCTCAACGAGGTGACGCTGAAGCTGAATATGGAAAAGGCCTTGATGTCCGAGGCCTTGTCGGGCAGCCCCATGCCGCAATTCTACGGCAATAACGAACCAGCGGCCTTGTCATTTTCCCTGGTGCGGGTGGTCGACGGCAAGACCAGCGAAATCACCGCCGATGAAGACACACCGGTGCTGCCAGGGGACGTGATCAAGGTCAAACCAGCGCCCCTGGCCATCCAGTAGCTTCTTTCCACCGGAACGAAGCACCAACCCCGCAGGCAGCGGTCTGCGGGGTTTTTGCGTTTGGTATCTTATGGATCAGAAAACAAGGCCGCCTTCGGGCAGGAACCGCCTGGATCCGCCCGCTCTAGCCTCGCACGGCGTCCGGTTCCTCTAGGTGGTTCACGGCGCTCCACCGGGAAGGAGCGACGGCCGGCACCCTCACCAGCTTGAAGTAGCTGTAGTACAGCAGAAACGATCCCATGATGTAGGGATTGAGGGTCTCGACCTCGACGAAGGAGCGGATGAACAGAAGCACCATGACGCCGGCAAGAATCACGGAGTCGGCTTGCCATGTCCTGAATATCAGCGCCGAGACGTGGCCCCAGAGCGTGCGCAGGATGATCAGCGAAAGCAGTGTCGCGCCGACGAAGCCGAGTTCCACCAAGGTCTCGATGTAGGTGTTGTGGAAGTGGAAGCCGCTTCGCGCGGCGATGTAGAATTCGTTCCACAGCCGCTCGGCCTCGGAGAAGCCCTGCACCCAATAGGCCGCGTAGCCGACGCCGAGCATGGGCGATTGCTGCGCGGCATTCCAGCCCTGTTGCCAGAGGTAGGTTCGTCCGGTGAGCGTCGAATCCTTGCCGAAAAGGCCAAGGACAAAGTCCGTCAGCCCGAGATTCAGCGCAATCACGCTGCAGGCGACCAGCCCGCCCGCACCGATCATGAAAATCACCCGGCGATGGCGGAGCGAAAGCAGCTTGCCGATGGAAAGCAGGGCGACCAGAGCGAGAACCGCCGGGGTCGATGCCATCGAAGTGGCCGAATGCGACACGACCAGCAGATAGCCCGATAGAAGGACAATCGGTACGATCAACAAAAAGCTTATCCGGCCCCGCCTGAGAAAGGCGAGGTAGACAACGCAGAAATAGATGCCAAGCGATGCGACAAAACCGATCTGGTTCTTGGAGCTGAAAGCGCCGACGAAATTATAGGTGCCATCGAGAACGTCGTAGGAATAGCTCGCGACCTTGAGCGAGTAGAGCAGGACGACGAAAATCCCGATCAGGGCGCCTATGGTCAAGGTCCGGACGCTGACGGTGCGCGCGGCAATATAGGCGCAGGCGATATGGGAGCAATATTGGACGGCCGTCCTTGCCGTGGTGCCGGGAGCCGCCGACCAGAACACCGAGAAGCAGACATAGGTTGCAAGGGCCAGCGGAAGCCAGGCGCTGGAAGCGTGCCTTAATATCTTCCGATAGTCGACCAAGATGAGCGGCAGCCAGACTGCATAGTAGGCCAGGATCATCGCCTGGCCGAAAATGGTCGAGTAGGAGAACGCCCAGATCGAGACGGCAACGGCAAAGCTGCCATAGACCGTGTTCTTGTCCGGATCGATCAACAGAGATTTTGGAATCTTCATCTCGGTAGCGGTTTTCCGTCCTTGCAGCTCAATGCCGAGTTCATGGACCGCTCATGGTCCGATTCGTCGGATCGATGGGAGCCTCGCCTGCAGGCGCTCGCATTGTGCAGTGCAATATAGCCCATCCGGCGCAGCCTGTCACCCGGATGCCAACCGGCCAAGTCGTTCCAGCCGTTCTCCGCAATACCGGACGAGACGATTTGGCCAGGAGGCAGTGCCGTCCAATTGCCCGGTGCTGGCCCATCACAAGCTGTTCTGAGGCTGCAAGTCCGCGCTTGAACTTGTCCGCCGTTGACTTCACATTCGCCGCCGATTGGGAGGAATACGACATGCCGATGAGTTTCGCGGGACGATTTGCCGGACGATCTGCTGTTATCACCGGCGGCGCCTCAGGCATCGGCCTGGCCGTCGCGCAAAGGATCACTGACGAAGGTGGGCGTGTTTCGGTCTGGGATCGCGATGCGGCCCAGATCGAGCAGGCCAAGGCCATTGTTCCAGGCCTGCACAGCGTCACCCTAGACGTCGCCGACCCCATAGCGGTCGAAGCCGCCGCCGGAGAGACGGTCGAAGCGCTTGGCGCAGTCGATGTCCTTGTCACCAGCGCTGCCATCACCGGACCGAACATGACGACCTGGGAGTATTCCGTAGAGGATTGGCGCCGGGTCATCGACATCAACATCAACGGCGTCTTCTTCTGCAACAAAGCGCTGGTCCCGCATATGCTCGAACGCAATTACGGCAGGATCGTCAACATCGCCTCGATTGCCGGCAAGGAAGGTAACCCGAACGCCTCGGCCTACAGCACCTCCAAGGCGGCGGTGATCGGCATGACCAAATCGCTCGGCAAGGAACTGGCCAAGACCAGGGTGACGGTGAACTGCGTCACGCCGGCGGCCGTGCGCACCGCGATCTTCCAGCAGATGAGCCAGCAGCACATCGACTTCATGCTGTCCAAAATACCGATGGCGCGTTTTGGCGAGGTCGAGGAGGTGGCGGCGCTGATTTGCTGGATCGCGTCCGAGGAATGCTCGTTCACGACGGCTGCCGTCTTCGACGTCTCCGGCGGCAGGGCGACCTACTGAGGCCGGCCCGACGCAAACCGCCCGACCGCATCGCGGCGCCTCAGTCGTGAAGCTCCCGCGAGATCGGCGGGCTGATCGAAAAATCGCTGAATGTCACTTCGAAACCCTCGCGCTGCGGCGAACAGCACATCATGCCGACATCGACCGTTTTCGACGGCGGGAAATAGGCAAGTCGCACCGGTTTCCAGTGCTTGTCGGACGCGTCCAGATACTGGACGCGGATCGTTTCGGCATGGCGGGTCAGGCGGATCCTGACCCCGTCGGGGTCGGCGGGAATGCTGGCCAGCGACCAGTCGGAGGCATCGTTGGTGACGACGACGGAAAAATACATCAGCCCGTCGGTGTATTCGATGCCGGCCTTGATCCAGTGCGTCTCGCTCAGGCGGACCATAAGCCCGGCCTGATCGTAAAGCACCTCATAGTGCCCCTTGACCGTGACTTCGGCGCTGAAATCGCCCTCGACCTCACGATAGAGGAAATGGCCATTGTCGCGCCAGAAGCCGTAGAACGTCTCGCGCCAGAAGTCGGTCTCCTTGCCGGTCCGTACATGCACCGTATTGTTGCCGAAGGCGTGGTGCGGCGGCGGATTGAGCCAGGTCAGGGCCGTATTCTCAGATGTCATCGATTTGCTCGCCTGCCTGGCTGGTCTGCCGTCTTTTCTTAGCCGGCAAACGTGTAAGCGGTCTTCACTGTTGTGTAGAACTCTGCGGCATAGCGGCCCTGCTCGCGCGGGCCGTAGCTCGATCCCTTGCGTCCGCCGAAAGGCACGTGGAAGTCGACGCCGGCCGTCGGCAGGTTGACCATGACCATGCCGGCTTCCGAATTGCGCTTGAAGTGCGTGGCATGCTTGAGGCTCGAGGTGCAGATACCGGAGGTCAGGCCGAACGGCGTGTCGTTGGCCACCGCCAGCGCCTCGTCATAATCCTTGACGCGGATGACGTTGGCGACCGGTCCGAAAATCTCCTCGCGCGAGATGCGCATGGCGTTGGTGGTTTCGGTGAACAGCGCCGGCTGCAAATAGAAGCCGCGGGTTTCACGATCGAGCCGCTCGCCACCGAAGGCAAGGTCCGCACCTTCCTGACGGCCGATGGCGATATAGTCTTCGTCCTGTTTGAGCTGGCTCTGGTCGACAACCGGCCCGATCTGGGTCTTGGCATCGAGAGCGTCGCCGACGACCAGCTTGGCCATGCGGTCCTTAAGCGCCTCGACGAAGCGGTCGTGGATGCCGTCCGTCACCACCAGGCGGGACGACGCCGTGCAGCGCTGGCCGGTCGAGAAGTAGGCACCGTTGATAGCGCAGTCGACGGCGACGGCAAGGTCGGCATCGTCGAGCACTACAAGCGGGTTCTTGCCGCCCATTTCGAGCTGGAACTTGCGCATGTGCTCGACGCTGGCGGCGGCGACGCGCTTGCCGGTGCCGACCGATCCGGTGAAGGTGATGGCGTCGAGGTCAGGACTATCGAGCATGGCCTGGCCGACCACCGAACCTTTGCCCATGACCAGATTGAGCACACCCTTGGGTAGCCCGGCGCGGTGCAGGATGTCGACGATGGTCCAGGCGCTCTCCGGAACGAGTTCCGCCGGCTTGAAGACGATGGTGTTGCCGTAGGCCAGCGCCGGAGCGATTTTCCAAGCCGGAATGGCGATCGGGAAATTCCACGGCGTGATGATGCCGACGACGCCGACCGCTTCGCGGGTGATCTCGACGCCGACGCCGGGCCGCACGCTCGGCACCAGCTCGCCCGACAGGCGCAACGCCTCTCCGGCGAAAAAATCGAATATCTGGGCGGCCCGCACGGTCTCGCCGATGCCCTCGACCAGCGTCTTGCCTTCCTCGCGCGCCAACGCCCGGCCGATTTCATCTTTCCGCGCGGTGATCTCGTCCGACGTCTTCCTCAGCACCGCATGGCGGGCCAGCAGGCCCGATCGAGACCATGCCGGAAATGCCGCTTTGGCCGCTGCGATGGCCTGCCGAGCGTGCTCCGCGCCCCCCGATGCATATTCGCCGACCACGTCGTCGAGATTGGACGGGTTGATGTTGCGGGAGCCGGCATCGCCTACCCACTCGCCATCGATGAGGTTCTTTCGAAACGGGATCATGTCGCTGTCTTCCTTGTCGTCTTTCGATCGCCGTCTATCTGGACCACCGACCGCCGCACCGCAAGGCCGAAGAAGGCAAACTTCTCCTTCTCGACAGGCATGTGATAGGTGTCGGGGGCGGGAAAAGACGATTCTAGTGTGGTGCGACGCGGATCGCACGGGAGGTGAAGTATCATGTCCGACAGCGCCTTGCCCCTGGTGATCAGCGCACCCGAACCGCGCACGCTCGACCTGATCTTCACGCCGGCCGCGCTGGCGAACTTTCGATCGAAATACCGCATCGTCGAAACATCGCCCGAAGCGGTGGCGGCGCTGCCGGCCGATATCCTTGGCGAGGCGCGCTACATCGTCGGCCAGCCACCTATCGCGCCGGAGACGCTGGAAAAAATGAAGGCGCTGCGCTGCATCTTCAATGTCGAGAGCAACCTCATCAACAACATGCCCTACGAGACGCTGTTTTCGCGCGGCATCCATGTCGTCACCACCGGGCTGGTGTTTGCAGAACCGGTGGCCGAACTCGGCCTTGCCATGGCGCTCAACCTCGCCCGTGACATCGTCGACGCCGACCTCGCCTTTCGACAGGGCAAGGAGCGTTGGGGCGGCGACGGCAACCGGACGGCGCGGCTTCTTTCCGGCGCGGACGTCGGCATCATCGGCTTCGGCGATCTTGGCCGTGCGCTCAACCGGCTGCTGTCAGGCTTTCGCACGCGGACAAAAGCCTTCGACCCGTGGCTGCCGCCGTCGATCCTGATCGAAAACGGCGTTGAGCCGGCCTCTCTCGACGACGTTCTGTCGAACAGCGATTTCGTCTTCGTCGTCGCTTCGGTGACCAGCGAAAACCAGGGCTTCCTCGGCGCCGAGGCGTTTGCCAGGATGCGCAAGGGAGCCGCTTTCATTTTGCTCAGCCGATCCGGCGTGGTCGATTTCCCGGCACTGATGGATGCTGTCCGCAGCGGCCATATTCTCGCCGCCAGCGATGTTTTTCCTGAGGAGCCGCTGGCCCAGGATCACCCGGTCCGCACATTGCCGGGGTTCCTGCGCTCCGCCCACCGGGCCGGTGCGCTCGACATCGCTTTCAAGCGGATGGGCGACATGGTGCTGGAAGACATGGACCTGGTCGACCGCGGCCTGCCGCCGATGCGTTCGAAGCGGGCCGAGCGTGAGACCGTTTCGCGAATGCGCTCAAAGCCGGTCGACAAGAATTAAGCCGCCTGCCGACGGTCGCACATGCTCAGACGGTGAAGGACCAAAACAGGCAGGCCAGTGTTGCTGTGGCGAAGACGACGAAGAACAGGCTTCGCAACAGGATGTTGCGGCGCAGCTCGTTGATGAAGAGATGGCATCCGACGACGGCTGCGACAAACAGGAACCGCCAATTCAGCAGTGCCGGGAGCACATCGCGCTGACCGAAGGCAAATCTGGCGGCGAGACATCCAACGATGACCGCAAACAACACGATGATCGTCCAGAAGATCGCATCGGCGGCATGTGTCAGTACGATGCCGGCGAGCCTGATCGGCAGAACCATCATCAGCAGTGCGCTGAGAAAGTAGACCGCCGCGAGCGGAATGAACGCCCCCGCATCGGCGACGTCGCTCAAGCGCTTGGCGCCGATCGCGCCATAGGGATAGCCATGCCTGGCCACCGCCAGGCTGAGCGCCATCAGCAAGGCCGTCAGCACGGCGGCAAGCGCGAATGAGGTCAGGGCTTTGCTCATGAGGCTCCCGTTCCGAGCGAATCGAAGTCAGAACGTTGGTAGCCCATGGTTTGTAAATTGCTAGTAAGCATCATGCAGCGGCGCGGCAGAGTTCCTCGGCGCATCACTCCGCAGCTTGCAGACGCCGCCCGTCGATAATGGTCTTGATCTCGGCGCGGCAAGAGCCGCAATTGGTGCCGGCGTGAAGGACGGCTCCGATTGCCGCGACGCTGGTACAGCCGCCGCGTACCGCTTCCGCGATCTGGTTGGCACCGACCCCGAAACAGGCGCAGACGATGGCACCGCGGTCGACGCTGTTGCCGCCCGGGCGCCCGGCGACAATCGCCAGTCGCGCCTGCCGATCGGCATGGTCAGCACCAAGTTGTTCGACCGCCCAGCCGCGCGACACCGCTACCGGCGTAGGCGCAAGATAAAGCGCGCCGACCAGCCGATTGCCTGCGAAACGGGCGAAGCGATGGTGCCCGCCGGCGATGTCGTGATAGGCGAGCGTCTCGCCTTCCATGCCTAACAGCGCGGCGGCCAACCCGGTCCAGTCGCGGCTGTCCTGCAGCGCAATTTCAAGCCGCCAGCCGGCGGGGCTGCGGGCGAGGCTCCAGTAATCGGCGTCGATCGATGCGGGCCGTTCGGCAAGCACGGCGAAGCCGAAGGCTGTGGCGGCGAACCGCTCGATGCGGGCGGCAACATTCTTCGAGGCCGGTTGGCCTGAAATCGCATCGGTCGTCGGCGCGACCAACGCATCGACGCGCGCGCGGGCGGAGAACTGATCGGTCCAGTGCATCGGTACGAATACAGAGCCCTGGCGTTGACGCACCGTCACCAGGGCACGGACCAGCACCTCGCCATGGGCAGTCGAGACGCGGACGATCTCGGCATCGCCGATACCATAGTGCTGTGCATCCGCCGGGTGGATTTCGACGAACGGTTCGGCCATGTGCTGCGACAAGCGCGGACTCTTGCCGGTCCGCGTCATGGTGTGCCAATGGTCGCGCACGCGCCCGGTGTTGAGCACTAGCGGGTAGTCCGGGCTGGTGCGGGTTTGTGCGGCTGGGCGGATAGCAATGAAGCGCGCCCTGCGGTCGGGCGTGTAGAAGCTGCCGTTGGCGAAGAAGCGGGTGGTAAGTGAGGCTCGTCTTGCCTGAACCCCCAAGTCTTTTTCACTTTCAGCCTGAGCACCCCCCTCTGGCCTGCCGGCCATCTCCCCCGCAAGGGGGGAGATTGGCAGCTTTGGCGCCGGCTCTCCCCTTGCGGCATTGGAGATTAGCGAAGGCCGTGATGATAGCCGATCTCCCCCCTTGCGGGGGAGATGGCCGGCAGGCCAGAGGGGGGTGGCTTGGCTCGGCGCTGGCCACTGGAATGGCGCCAACTCCTCATAGGTCTCTGCATCCACATCGGCATAAGCGCCGATGTCGAAATCGCGAGCACTATCATTCTCGAATGCCGACAACGCCGCGTGCTCGGCGAAGATGTCGGCCGGCGACACATGCGAAAACGCCTCGCCAAAACCCATCCGCTTGGCGACTTCGGCGATGATCCACCAGTCGGCTCTTGCCTCGCCGGGCGTGGCCAAAAAGGCGCGCTGGCGCGAGATGCGGCGTTCCGAATTGGTGACGGTGCCGTCCTTCTCGCCCCATGCCGCCGCCGGCACCCGGACATGGGCGTGGCGGACCGTGTCGGTCTCGCCCAGCACGTCCGACACCACGACAAACGGGCAGGCCTTGATCGCCGCTTCGACGGCATCGGCATCCGGCATCGAATCGACTGGGTTGGTCGCCATGATCCACAGCGCCTTGATGCGTCCGTCGGCCACCGCCTCGAACATCTCGACCGCTTTCAGGCCGGGTTTTTCGGCGACGGCCGGCGCGTTCCAGAAGCGCTGCACGCGGTTGCGGTGCTCGGGATTTTCGATCTCCATGTGGGCGGCCAGCATGTTGGCCATGCCGCCGACCTCACGGCCGCCCATGGCGTTGGGCTGGCCGGTCACCGAGAATGGCCCGGCGCCGGGCTTGCCGATGCGGCCGGTGGCTAGATGACAGTTGATGATAGCGTTGACCTTGTCGGTGCCCGAAGACGACTGGTTCACGCCCTGGCTGTAGACGGTCACCGTCTTCGCCGTCGCGGCAAACAGACTGTAGAAGCGGGCCAGTTCGTCCTCGCCAAGGCCGGTGGCCGCGGCGATGCCGGCCAGGTCGAGCGCCGAGGCGGCGAAAAGCGCTTGCCCGAAGCCGGTCGTGTGTGCCGTGATATAGGTGCGGTCCAACGCGTTGTGCTGGCCGAGATAGGCGAGCAGGCCGGTGAACAAAGCGACGTCGCCATCGGGCGCGATCGCCAGATGCATGTCGGCGATGTCTGACGTCATGGTGCGGCGTGGGTCGACCAGCACCACCTTCATCTCGGGCCGCTTTTCCCGGGCCGCGGCGATGCGCTGGTAGAGCACCGGATGGCACCAGGCGAGATTGGAGCCGACCAGCACGATCAGGTCGGCAAGTTCCAGATCCTCGTAATTTCCCGGAACGGTGTCCGAGCCAAAGGCGCGGCGGTGGCCGGCGACGGACGATGCCATGCACAGGCGCGAATTGGTGTCGATATTGGCCGAGCCGATGAAACCTTTCATCAGCTTGTTAGCGACGTAATAGTCCTCGGTCAGCAACTGGCCGGAGACGTAGAGGGCGACCGCGTTGGGGCCGTGCTCGGCAATGGTTTGCGAGAAGGTCGAGGCGACGAGGTCGAGCGCTTCGTCCCAGTCGGTGCGGCGACCGTGGATTTCCGGATGAAGTAGCCTGCCTTCGAGATCGGTGGTCTCGGCCAGCGCCGAGCCTTTGGAGCAGAGCCGGCCGAAATTCGCCGGGTGGTCCGGGTCGCCACGAACGGTAATTTCACCGTCCGCGGCGACCTTCGCCAGCACGCCGCAGCCCACCCCGCAATATGGGCAGGTGGTCCTCACCTCGCGCGCTTCATCAATCTGCATGGTTCACGCCGCGCGGCTGGCCAGCGCTTCCAGCGCAATGAACAGCCGCTCGCCGTCGATCCGCACCGCGATGGTGCGCACCGCGCCCTCGTCGGCGCCAAGCGCCTTGCCTGTCTCCAGCGAGATCACCCAATTGTGCAAGGGACAGGTCACCGCCGTGCCATGGACGATGCCCTGGCTGAGCGGCCCACTTTTGTGCGGGCAATGGTCATCGATGGCAAAGACCTGATCGTCGGCCGTACGAAAGACGGCGATCTTGCCTTCGGGCGTTGCCACGCAGCGCGCACCGCGACGCGGAATGTCAGACAGGGAGCCGATCGATACCCAATTCATATGGCCATTCCTCTTTGCGCGTTGTTCTTGTCCGAAAACCGCATTCCACTTTTCGGGAACACGCGCCTACTCCGCCGCCTGCGCAAAGCCGACCGAAGCCATCGGCCGGAATTCATGCTTGTCCTTGCCGGAAACGCGTTCCGACCACGGGTCAACCTGCGCGAATTTCTGCGAAAAGACGAAGCGGTCGAAATAGGCCTTGCGCTTCTCGCCATCGTCCATGATCTGACGCTTGATCTCGGCGATGCCAATGCGCTTGGCCCATTTGTAGATGCGCTCGAGATAGCGGCCCTGCTCGCGATACATCTGCGTCAGCGCCACGATATGCTCCAGCGCCTCGTCCTCGGTCTTGACCAGGCCAAGCACTTCGGTGCCCTTGATGTCGAGGCCGGCGGCGCCGGCGAAATGGATCTCATAGCCGCTGTCGACGCAGATCACGCCGACATCCTTGCAGGTCGCCTCGGCACAGTTTCGGGGACAGCCCGACACCGCCATCTTGACCTTGGCCGGCGTCCAAGAGCCCCACATGAATTTTTCGATACGGATGCCCAAGCCGGTCGAATCCTGCGTGCCGAAGCGGCACCAGTCGGAGCCGACGCAGGTCTTCACTGTGCGCAGTCCCTTGGCATAGGCCTGGCCGGAGACGAACCCGGCCTGACCGAGATCGGCCCACACTGCCGGCAGGTCTTCCTTGCGGATGCCGAGCATGTCAATGCGCTGGCCGCCGGTGACCTTGACCATCGGAATGTCGAACTTGTCGACGACATCGGCGATGGCGCGCAATTCGGCGGCGTTGGTGACGCCGCCCCACATGCGCGGCACTACCGAATAGGTGCCGTCCTTCTGGATGTTGGCGTGGACGCGCTCGTTGATGAAGCGCGACTGGTAATCGTCGGCGTATTCGTCGGGCCAGTCGCAGACGAGGTAATAGTTGAGCGCCGGCCGGCATTTGGCGCAGCCGCAAGAGGTCTTCCACTCCAGCTCCTGCATGACGGCGGGAATGGTCTTCAGGCCCTTGGCTTTGATCAGCCGGCGGACCTCGTCATGGCCAAGCGAGGTACAGCTGCACATCGGCTGGACCGCCGCGGGGTTGTATTTGTCGCCGATGGTCAGCACCATCAGCTTTTCGACCAGCCCGGTGCAGGAACCGCAGGACGCCGACGCCTTGGTGTGGGCGCGCACATCGTCGAGCGAGGTCAAGCCCTTGGCCGTGATCGCGCCGGTGATCTTTCCCTTGCATACGCCGTTGCAGCCGCAGATTTCCGCATCATCCGGCAAGGCTGCAACGGCCGCCATAGGGTCCAGGGGGGCGCCTCCCTGGTAAGACTGGCCGAAAATGAGCGTGTCGCGCATCTCGGATATGTCGGTCTGCTTCTTCTTGAGATCGTTGAACCAGGCGCCGTCCGTCGTCTCGCCGTAGAGCACGGTGCCGATGATGCGGTCGTCCTTCAGCACCAGGCGTTTGTAGACGCCGGCGGCGGCATCGCGCAGCACGATCTCCTGGCGGTCCTCGCCCTCGGCGAAGTCGCCGAGCGAGAACAGGTCGATGCCGGTGACCTTGAGCTTGGTCGGCGTGTCCATATGGACGAAAGCTGCCGCCTCGTTACCAGCCAGCTGGCTGGCGGCGACGCGCGCCATCTCATAGAGCGGCGCGACCAGCCCGTAGACCTGGCCGTTGACCTCGGCGCATTCGCCGATTGCGTAGATGTCCGGGTCGTTGCTGCGCATGCCGGCGTCGACGACGATGCCGCGATTGACGGCAATGCCGGCTTCCTTCGCCAGCACCGCGTTCGGCCTGATACCCACCGCCATGACGACGAGCGTTGCGGGAATGACGGTGCCGTCGGCAAGCTCCACCCGCTCGACCTTGCCGTTGCCGGTGATCGCCTGCGTGTTGGCCTTGGTGATGACCTTGATGCCGCGCTGCTCGACGGCACGCTGCAGGAGATAGCCTGCGGCCGGATCGAGCTGACGCTCCATCAGCGTCGGCATGACGTGCAGCACGGTGACGTCCATGCCTTGCGAGTTCAAGCCCGCTGCCGCCTCGAGCCCGAGCAGGCCGCCCCCAATGACGACAGCCTTGGCCCGCGACTGGGCGGCAAGCATCATGGCCCGGACGTCGTCCAGATCGCGATAGGTGAGCACGCCCGGCAGGTCATGGCCGGGCACCGGAATGATAAACGGCACCGAGCCGGTGGCGATGACGAGTTTGTCATAAGGCTCGGTCACGCCATGATCGGAGGTGACGGTCCTTGCCTGCCGGTCGATGGCGACGATCTTGTGGCCCTTGTAGAGGGTGATGCCGTGCTTGATGTACCAGCCGTCGCCATGTATGATGATCTCCTCATAGGCCTTTTCGCCCGACAGAACCGGCGACAGCATGATGCGGTCGTAGTTCACGCGCGGCTCGGCGTTGAAGATGGTGACCTGGTAGCGCCCAGGCGCCTTTTCCAGGAGATGCTCCAGCATGCGCCCGGGGGCCATGCCGTTGCCGATGATGACGAGTTTTTCGGTCATGTCCTGATCCACTCCGCTCTCACTCAGCCGCGTAGGAAAGGCCTGAAGCTTCGGCAGACGCCGTGCGCTCCATCCGCCGGATGGAAAAATGCATCCAGGCAAAGCACGTGGCGACGATGACGAAGAGCAGCATGAAGCAGCTCGACCAGACGCCGGTGAGGTCGTTGAGCACGCCGAAGGCGATTGGCAGGATAAAGCCGCCGAGCCCGCCAATCATGCCGACAACGCCGCCGACCGCGCCGACACTCTGCGGATAATAAGCCGGGATGTGCTTGTAGACGGCGGCCTTGCCAAGGCTCATGAAGAAGCCGAGCACACAGGCCACGGCTATGAAGGCGAGCGGGCCGATCTCGAAATGGAAGGCGATCGGCCCGCTGATACCGCGCACGACGTAGTCTGCCGAGGGGAGAGACAGAACGAGAGTCGCGACGGCACTGACAGCGAAGGTGCAGTAGAGCACGGTGCGGGCGCCGATCCGGTCGGAAAGCACGCCGCCATAGGCGCGGAAAATACTTGCCGGAATTGAATAGGCCGCGCCGATCATGCCGGCGGTCGCAAGTCCGAAGCCGTAGACGCCGATCAGGTAGCGGGGCAGCCACAGCGACAGCGCCACGAATGCACCGAAAGCGAAGAAATAATACAAGGCGAAACGCCAGACCTGCAGGTTCTTGAGCGGCGCGAATTCCTGCAAGAAGCTTCTCGCGGGTGCAGCCTTGCCGTCGCGGCGCTCGCGAATGACCGGATCGTCGCCGGTCGTGAACCAGAAGACGGCGGCCATGACGACAAGTGCTGCCGCCCAGATCAGCGCGACCGACTGCCAGCCCCAGGAGAGAAGCACGAACGGTGCGAGGAACTTGGTGACCGCGGCACCGACATTGCCGACACCGAAAATGCCAAGCGCCGTACCCTGCTTGCCGGCCGGGAAGAAGCGCGAGACATAGGCGACACCGACGGCGAAGGAACCGCCGGCGAGCCCAACGCCTAGCGCAGCGGCCAGCATCTGCCCGTAGGTGTGCGCAAACGCGAGCAGGAAGGTCGCGACTGCCGCCGCAAGCATGGTCGCGGTGTATACCAGCCGACCGCCAAAACGGTCGGTCCAGACACCGAGCACCATGCGCACAAGCGAGCCGGTGAGGATCGGCGTGCCGACGAGCAGGCCGAACTCCGTCTCGTTCAGCCCCAGTTCCTGCTTTATGCGCACGCCGATGATTGAAAAGATCGTCCACACCGCGAAGCAGACGGTGAAGGCGATGGTGGACATCAGAAGCGCCTGCCGGGGAGCAGTGTCCTGGCTGGGCGCGGCAGGGAGATTTGCGGTCATTTTCTGGCTCCGGTTTGCGGCGTGGGGGGCGGCACCGCCCTTGGCTGTTCGTTCGCGACTGTCAGCGGCGCGGCATCGGCGAACTGGTTGAAACCGAGCTGTGCACGGTCACTTCGAAACCTTTGCCGTCAGTCTTGGCGCCAGCGGGAAAGAGGACGAGCGCGGCGGTGAACAGCACGCTGCTGGCCAGAAAAATGGCGGCGCGTGAATTCCGCGAGGCACGCGCCAGTTCCGATCCGTTTCGTCATCGTCGTCTCCGGTTGGCGCCGCTTGGGACCAGCGCCGTCGATTGCGTCAAAACAAAAAAGCCGCCGGCCAGGTCTTCGCGTCCGGGATTCCGGGAGCGCGTGTGGACCTGAGCGGCAGCTTTGCCTGTGGCGCCCGCCATTGGACGCCGTGTCACTTGGCCCTTGCGGGCCTTACATTTTGGAAAGCAGGAAGCGTGCCAATTCGACAGCGCTCTTAATTATCGAATGAAATCAATATGAACCGCAGCCGCGCGACTTTTGACCAAGCTCGGCAGCGGATCAAAGATTAGTCAAGATGCCTTGCACAGCAGCATAATATTTGTGCAATGCGGTAGATTGCCCATTGCCGATGCAGATTTCCAATGATGATGACGCGTTAGCCCGTTATGGCCTCACTCCGCGGCTTCGACGAAGCGGTGGCGTTCGTAGAGGAATTTCAGCACCGCCTCGCGGCAGCGTAGGAAGGTGCGGTCGGAGGAAAGCTCGATGCGCCGACGCGGCCGGGCCAGCGGCACGGGAAGAACCTCGCCGATGGTGGCCGCCGGCCCGTTGGTCATCATGACGATGCGGTCGGACAATAGCACCGCCTCGTCGACATCGTGAGTGATCATGATCGTCGTCGAGCCGAGCCTCGAATGGATATCCATCACCGCGTCCTGCAGATGCGCACGGGTCAGCGCGTCGAGCGCCCCGAACGGCTCGTCGAGCAAAAGAATCTTCGGCTCCATCGCGAGCGCGCGCGCAATGCCGACGCGCTGCTTCATGCCGCCCGAAATCTCCGCTGGGCGCTTGTCTTTCGCATGCGCCATCTGCACGAGATCGAGATTGCGCATGATCCAGTCATGCCGTTCGGCCCGGCTCTTTTTGCCGCCGAAGACCTTGGATACCGCGAGGTTGATGTTTTCGTACACGGTGAGCCATGGCAGCAGGCTGTGGTTCTGGAACACCACGGCGCGTTCGGGACCGGGGCTGTCGACCTCCTTGTCCTCCAACAGAACCGCGCCGGCCGAGACCTTGGTCAGCCCGGCGATTAGATTGAGCAAGGTCGACTTGCCGCAGCCGGAATGGCCGATGATCGAGACGAATTCGCCCTTGTCGATGGTCAGTCTTATGTCCTTCAGGACGTCGCTGACCTGGCCGCCGCGCATGAAGGATTTATCGATATGGTCGAGTTTCAGATAGGCCGTCATCGTCCCTCTCCTCACTTTGCCGTTGTGCCGCGGGTGACGAAGACGCCGACCGACGCGACCAGGCGGTCGAGGCAAAAGCCGGTGACGCCGATATAGGCGAGTGCGACGATGATGTCGGGCAGCCGCGACGAATTCCAGGCATCCCAGATGAAGAAGCCGATACCGACGCCGCCGGTCAGCATTTCGGCGGCGACGATGGCAAGCCAGGACAGACCGATGCCGATGCGCAAGCCGGTGAAGATGTAAGGTGCCGCGGCCGGCACCATGATTTTCACGAAGAATTCGAGCTGGTTGAGCCTGAGGATGCGGGAGACGTTGCGATAGTCCTCTGGAATGTTGCGGACGCCGACGGCGGTGTTGATGATCACCGGCCAGATCGAGGTGATGAAGATGACGAAGATTGCCGACGGGCTGGAATCGCGGAACGCCGCCAGCGACAGCGGCAGCCAGGCGAGCGGCGGTACCGTGCGCAGAATCTGGAACACCGGATCAAGGCCGCGCATCGCCCAGATCGACTGGCCGACCAGAGCGCCGAGCGCGACGCCGACGACCGCCGCAAGGCCAAAGCCGATGGCGACGCGCTGCAGCGAGATCAGCACCCGCCAGGCGAGCCCAATGTCCTGCGGGCCATTGTTGAAGAACGGATGGGCGATCAGGTCATAGGCCTCGTTCCAGACCTGGCTTGGCGGCGGCAGGCTGGCCGTCGGCGACGAACAGGCGACCTGCCAGACGACGAGCATGAGGGCGACGACGATGACCGGCGGCACCAGCGTGCTGGCCAGCTTGCCTGCGATTGCGGCCGGGTCGAAGCGACGCCGCGCCCTGGCGGTGAAGGCGATGATTTCGGCGGGCTTGGAAGGCGCGGGGAACGGCTTCACCTTGCGGTCCTCGATGGCTTGGATAGACATTTCTCGAATGTTCCTTTGGCATTTGGCGACAAGCGGCGCCGTTGCGCTTGCGGCGACAAACGGCGCGAGCGCCGTTTGCACCGTTCAGGCCGATGCCTTGATCTTCAGGCTGTCGAGATAGGCGGACGGGTTCTCCGGATCGAACACCTTGCCGTCGAAGAAGGTCTCGACGCCGCGCGATGAAGACGCCGGGATATCGGCCGCGGCGACACCAAGATCCTTGGCCGCTTCGCGCCACAGATCCTCGCGATTGACCTGGGCGACCAGCGCCTTGATGTCGGTGGTCGGCGCGAACTTGCCCCAGCGGATGTTTTCGGCGAGGAACCAGCTGTCGTGGCTCTTGAAGGGATAGGACACGCCGCCCTGCCAGAACTTCATGTAGAGATCTGTGCCGTTGGCGACGCGGCCATTGCCGTAGTTGATGTCGCCCTTGAGGCGGCCGATGATGTCGGCGGTCGGCACGTTCATCCATTGCCGCTTGCCGATGATGGCGGCCATCTCGTCCTTGTTTTCCTTGGCTTCGCACCATTGCTGGGCTTCCATGACGGCCATCAGGATCGCCTTGGTGGCGTTCGGATACTTGTCGATGAAGGCGGCGCGCAGGCCGAGCGCCTTTTCCGGATGGCCCTTCCATAGCTCGCCAGTGGTAGCGGCGGTGAAACCGACGCCCTGGTGGACGAGCTGCTCGTTCCACGGCTCGCCGACACAGAACACGTCCATGTTGCCGACCTTCATGTTGGCAACCATCTGCGGCGGCGGCACGACGATGGTCGAGACGTCCTTGTCGGGATCGATGCCGCCGGCGGCCAGCCAGTAGCGCAGCCAAAGGTCGTGCGTGCCGCCCGGGAAGGTCATGGCGGCCTTGACCTCCTTGCCTGCGGCCTGCTTGGCGGCGAAGGCATCCTTCAGCCTGGAGGCGTCGAGGGCGACGCCGGTGGCGGCATATTCCTGGGCAACGGAAATGCCCTGGCAGTCGTAGTTGAGGCGCGCCACGATCGCCATCGGCAGCGGCTGCTTGTTTTGCGTCACCTTGCCGGTGTGCATCAGATAAGGCATCGGCGTCAGGATATGGGCGCCGTCAATGCCGTTGGCTTCGCCGCCGAGCACCAGATTATCGCGCGTCGCCCCCCAGGAAGCCTGCTTGAGCACCTCGACATCGGGCATGCCGAATTTCTCGAACAGGCCTTTCTCCTTGGCGATCATCAACGGTGCTGCATCAGTCAATGCGATGAAGCCGAGCTTGGCGCCTGTGACTTCCGGTACGGCGGTAGCCGCATAGGCGCCGGAGGGCAGCAGCGCACGCGCCGCGGCCAGCGTTGCCGCGGTGGCCGCGCTGATCCTCAGGAAATCGCGGCGGCTGATCGCCGTTTGGGCGGAATGGCTCTTGATGCGTTTCGTCATCGTCATCTCCGGTTGGGCGCGGCTTGGGATCGGCGCCGTCGATTGCGTGTTCGATCAAAACAAAAAAGCCGCCGGCCAGGCCGCGCGCGTCCGTCCATCCGGGATCGCGTGTTGACCTGAGCGGCAGCTTTGCCTGTAGCGCCCGCCATTGGACGCCTATTCCGTGACCCCGAGAAGAGTCTGCCTATTGCAACGCAGGAACCGTGCCAGTTTCGGAATGGATGATAAACATCAATGAGATCAACGGCATGCCAAAATCGTCGGCGCCCCGGCCCGCCGGGCGAGCAAGCCAAAGATTGTTCATTAGCGCAGTTGCACGCACATTTTTTGTGCAGTGCACAAGAATGGCGCGGAAATGATCAGGCTTCAGCGCGCGCCAATTTCTGGCCGGCAATGTAGGCGTCGATCTCGTCGGGATCGAAGATCTGGCCATCGAAGAAACCGTCGGGACCGAGCACCAGGCTTGCCCCCGCCGAACCAACTGGGGTCGCGGCCTTCAGCGCGCCCTCGACCTTGGCATTGGCACCGGGAAGCGCCACGCCAAGCGGCTTCAACGCCGAGCGGTAGAGATCGGGGCGATAGCAGTCGCGGGCAATAGCGAGGTTTTCCGGCGTGTGCGCGACATGCCCCCAGCGCACCATCTGCGTGTAGAACCACAGCGCATGGCTCTTCCACGGGAAGTTCGCCGCCTTGTTGAAGGGCAGAAAGAAGTCGCCGACGCTCAGTTCGGCACCGCCGCCGAGCGCCAGATGCCCGCTGAGGATCGGCATCTGCAGCGCCGGCGCCAGGCCGAGAAAGGCCGGCTGCGCCATCAGGGCCGCGAGTTCGCCACGGTTTGCCGGGTCCTGGCACCAGCGCGCCGCATGATGCAGCGCGCGCAGCAGAGCCGAAAGCGCGTCAGGCTCTCTTTCGGCCCATGCCTTGCGCACGCCGACGACTTTCTCCGGGCTGGTCTTCCAGATGGCCGCCTTGACCGTGGCGATATGGCCGGTGCCGGCGACGACCGCGGCGCTGTTCCAGGGTTCGCCGACGCAGTAACCGTCGATCCTGCCGGCGGCGAGCGCGTCGGCCATGAATGGCGGCGGCACGATGACGATTTCGATTTCACGCGACGGGTCGATGCCGCAGGCGGCGAGCCAGTAGCGCAGTTCGTAGTTGTGCCCGGAGTGCGGATGGACGACGGCGAAGCGCAGCGGATCGCCGCCGCCATTCGCCCGATCACGGATCAGCGCTCGCAACGCCTTACCGGCCCGCGCCGGATCGAGATCGGGCCGGGCGCCGTGCGCGGCCATGCCGGCCCAGACCGCGTTCGAAACCGTCACGCAATTGCCGCCGAGGCCGAGCGAGAACGGCACGACGGTGTCGGAGGCGAGCGGCGTCAGCCCCAGATTGCAGGCGATCGGCATCGGCCCCAGCATATGCGCCAGGTCGAAATGGCCGATGGCGATGCGGTCGCGGATGTTGGCCCAGGACGTTTCCCGGTTGAGCGTCAGGTCGATGCCTTCACGTAGGGCGAAGCCGATTTCCTTCGCCGCGACAAGGATGGCGCTGTCGAAGAGCGGCATGAAGCCAACATTGATCCGGTGCTCGGCCGCCATTCTCAACTCTCCTTGGGATCCAGAAGCCCTGCCGCCGTCACCAGGCTCTGCGCGATTTCGGCGATCTTGCGGTTCTGGTTCATGGCTGTCTTGCGCAGCAGCGTGTAGGCCGCGTCCTCCGACAGGCCGCGCGACTTCATCAGGATGCCCTTGGCGCGATCGATCACCTTGCGGCTCTCCAACTCGCTGCGGGCCTCTTCCAGTTCGCGCGCCATGCGCGAGAAGGCGTTGAAGCGGCTGATCGCCATGTCGAGGATCGGCTTGACCCGCTCCTGGCGCAGGCCGTCGACGACATAGGCCGACACCCCGGCTTCCACCGCTGCCTCGATCGACGCCTGGTCCGAGCGGTCAACGAACATGGCGATCGGCCGCTTCACCACGCGCGAAAGCTGGAACATGTTTTCGAGCATGTCACGGTTGGGATTTTCGAGATCGATGACGATGACGTCGGGTTCGATCTCGGCGATCCGCCGCGCTATGCCGGCGACGTCGTGGATGACCGTGACCTGCTGATGCCCGGCCTCCCGCAATCCCGCTTCGATTATGGAAGCGCGGATGTGGTTTTCATCGATCACCAGGACAGTGAGGGATTTGCGGATCATGCCGCATTTTGCGCAGGCGAGGCGATTGTGCAATGCGGTATAGCGAGATTCACGGAAACAAAGCCGACGCGCCGCCTGATGCACTGGACGCGACGGCCGGCGCGACGCGGGCGGCGGTCGGCGACAACGAACGGGCAACACGCCTGTCCGGCGTCTGCGCCTGGCAGGCGATCACCGTGCCCTACATCATCTCGAGCGGGCTCGCACTGCTCTATATCGGCCTGATCAAGGCGCCGTCGCTGTCGCTCGCCGAACCGCTGGTGCTGCCTTCGGTGCCCGCGGCCGTCGGCGGCGGAACCTCGATCTCCGGCGGCCGCGGCGGCTCCACCATCATCGGGGCGCTGATCCTCACCCGAAACGCTGTGCGGTCAGATAGTCATGGGATTTGAAAGCGTCCTTCACGGCTGCAGGCCAGATATCAGTCGTCGTTGACAAGACCACCGCGTGAGGATAATGAACATGATCATACAGGTTCACTGAACAGGTATCCAAATGAAGCGGCGTTCGGTTCAACTGTCTCCCGGCACGGGCAAGCCAGAACAGATTGCCACGGTTCTCGAACATGAAATCCGCTCCGGTGTTCTGGGCTTCGGCGACCGGTTGCAAAGCGAGAACGAGCTCGTCCAGCGTTTCTCCGTCAGCCGTAACACCGTTCGCAAGGGCCTCGAGGAACTGTCAAGCCGCGGACTGATCACCACCAAGGTCGGCATCGGCTCTTTCGTCACCTTCGATGGCAACCCCGTCGATGACTCAATCGGTTGGTCGCGGGCGCTCGCCAACGCCGGCGCCAATGCCGAGACGCGCACCCTGCGCCTTGAGGTGATCGAGGATCCTGATCTTGCCGCGCTACTTGGTATAGAAAACCCGTTTTTCATCGCTGTCGACCGGGTGCGCACCAATGCCAGCGACGGCCACGCTATTTCCATCGAGCGCA